>JAAFJI010000194.1 GCA_013298045.1 Betaproteobacteria bacterium | reverse complement strand
AGCAAGATTTGACAATTCATCGCCCACTGCCCGCTGCGATGGAGTTTCTGGTCGTTTTGCTGGAACAACTAAACTCACCGAGCTTTTCAACCCTTGCCCGACGATGCGTGTGGTGACGAATTCATCCGCGTGACCGCTCGCGCGCACTGCCGCGAGCGGCAAGACCGCGTGGCCAAACTCGCCGCGCACGAGTTCAAGAATTGCGGGCACGCCATCGATTTCGGCAACGATGCTCGGTCTTAGACCGAGTTCGGCGAGCGCGCGCTCAACCATCATCCGCGTTGCATGCGGTCGCGATGGAATGATGAGCGGCAACCTCGAAAGCGCTTCGAGGCTCACCCGCCGCGTCGAAACGCGATTGCTACGCGCAGAAACCAGCCATCGTGCCTCGACGCCAATAGCTCGCACGTCCACATCCGCGGTTTTCGGCGCGTTGTAGACGATCGCGCAATCGAGTAATCCGCCGATCAGCCATTCGAGAAGATGCGTGGAAAGACCTTCTCGCACCGTCACGCAAATGTTCGGATGACGCTCGCGCAACGCAGTGAGCAGCGGAACCGCGAGCAACTTGCACAGACTCGGCGGCAGCCCCACCGCAACCTTTCCAGATAGCTCGCCCTCGTCATCATGCATGAGCTCCGTCGTGCGATCACACTGGTGCAGGATGCCACGTGCGTGTTCGAGAAGTTTTTTTCCATGCTCGGTCGTGCGAACGCCGCGCCCGTGGCGAATAAACAAACTCGTGCGCAATTCCACTTCCAGTAAGCGAACTTGCCGACTAAGCGCGGGCTGCGCAACTGCGAGCGCGGTCGATGCTCGCGAGAAACTGCCCAGCTCCGCGACGCGAACGAAATACTGCAACTGTTTGAAGTCCATGTGCGTGAAGTCGATTAAGCGGGTGAATTCCGCTATCGCAAAATGATATAGCTGCTAGTACGATCTAGCTATTGTTGTATGAGTTATTCGCCGAAACAATAGCGCCATGCTACGAGCGATTCCTTGTTTACTCATGCGCGGCGGCACATCGCGCGGCCCGTTTTTCCTCGCCAGCGATCTGCCAACCGATCGCGACGCGCGTGATCGCGTGTTGCTCGCGGTGATGGGCTCGCCGGATGCACGGCAGATCGACGGCCTTGGTGGTGCCGACCCGCTCACCAGCAAAGTAGGCATCGTCTCGCGCTCCTCGCGCCCAGGTGTCGATCTCGATTTCCTGTTCGCACAGGTTTTGGTCAACGAGGCGCGCGTCGACACGACGCCGAATTGCGGAAACATGCTCGCCGCCGTTGTGCCATTCGCGCTTGAAACCGGCTTGCTCGCAGCAAGCGACACCCATGCGAAGTTTCGAGTGCATACAGAGAACACCGGCACACTCGCAGACATTTCAATGCCGATCGAGCACGGCAAGCCGGTGTACGAAGGCGACGCGCGAATCGACGGTGTTCCGGGCACTGCGTCCGCCGTCAACGTCAGTTTTCTCGACACCGAAGGTTCGGTTTGTGGGTCGATGCTGCCGACGGGAAACCCGCTCGATCCGATCAACGGCATCGACGTTACGTGCATCGACAATGGGATGCCAGTGATGATTCTGCGCGCGAGCGACGTGGGCGTGAACGGCTACGAATCGCGCGATGAATTGAACGCAAACGTTGCGTTGAAACGGCAGATCGAGGTAATTCGATTGCGAGCTGGAACCCTGATGAACTTAGGCGATGTGTCGAAAAAAGTGGTGCCGAAAGTCACGCTCGTCGCCGCGCCGCGTGCGGGCGGTAGCCTCTGCACACGCACCTTCATTCCGCACGATTGTCATGCGAGTATCGGCGTGCTTGGCGCGGTATCGGTCGCGACCGCCGCAGCGTTGCCGGGCACGGTCGCGTTTTCGATGGCAACGAAGAATGCATCAAGTAGCAACACGAAGCGCTCGATTTCAGTCGAGCACCCAAGCGGCGAATTCACCGTGAACTTCACTTTGGACGCGAGCCACCCGGCGCGTATCGTGAGCGCGGAATTGCTTCGCACCGCGCGGCTCATCATGCGCGGCGAAGTAATGGTGCCAAATCATTTATTCGAGAGCACGGAGTGAACAACTTGATCATTGATTGTCACGGCCATTATACCACCGCGCCGAAAGCGCTGGAGGACTGGCGCAAGCTGCAAATCGCCGCGTTCGAGAGCGCAGGCGCACCACCTAAGACGTCGCATTTGAAGATCAGCGACGACGAATTGCGTGAATCGGTACAAAACGCACAAATCCGAATTCAGCGCGAACGCGGCACTGATGTGACAGTCTTTTCACCGCGAGCCAGCTTCATGGCACATCACGTTGGCGACGCGTGCGTGAGCGAGACATGGGCGGGTATTTGCAACGAACTCGTTCATCGCGTTACAACGCTGTTTCCGCAAAACTTCATCGGTGCCTGCATGTTGCCGCAGTCGCCAGGTGTGTCGCCGACGAACTGCGTGGCCGAGCTTGAGCGCTGCGTTCGCGAATACGGCTTCGTCGCCTGCAATTTGAATCCCGATCCATCGGGTGGGCACTGGCGCGAGCCACCACTCACCGATCGCCACTGGTACCCGATCTACGAAAAGATGGTGGAGCTCGACGTACCCGCGATGATTCACGTGAGCACGAGTTGCAACGCGTGTTTTCACACCACTGGCGCACATTACTTGAACGCCGACACGACTGCCTTCATGCAATTGATGACGGGCAACCTCTTCCGCGATTTCCCAACGCTCAAATTCATCATTCCCCATGGCGGCGGTGCGGTGCCCTATCACTGGGGACGTTTCCGCGGTCTCGCGCAAGACATGAAGTTGCCGCCACTCTCAGAGCATCTGCTGAACAACGTCTTTTTCGACACCTGCGTCTATCACCAACCAGGTATGGATCTGCTACTCAAGGTGATGCCGGTGTCAAACGTCTTGTTTGCCTCCGAAATGGTCGGCGCTGTGCGCGGCATCGATCCGGAAACAGGCCATTACTTCGACGACACGCGTCGTTATATCGATGCCTTCCCTGGGCTCAGTGCGACGGAAAAGGCGATGGTGTTCTCAGAAAACGCAAAGCGCGTCTTCCCGCGGTTAAACGCAGCTCTCTCCGCGAGGGGGTTGCAATGATCGACTACCTCAATCGCCTCGGTGTCGTGCTGACTGGGCTGCCGCGCGCGAGCGCCGAGGCGGTAAGCGAGCTCGCACAGTTTGGTGTCGCCACCATCCATGAGGCAATGGGGCGCGTCGGCCTCATGCAGCCCTACATGCGACCGATTTATCCCGACGCAAAGCTCGTTGGCTCAGCCGTAACGGTGCTCGCCCAACCGGGTGACAACTGGATGCTGCATGTCGCGGTGGAGCAGCTCAGCGAAGGTGATGTATTGGTCGTGGCCTGCACTAGCGAATGTGTGGACGGCATGTTTGGCGACTTGCTCGCAACCTCGCTCTCTGCTCGCGGCGCGCGCGGCCTCGTGATCGATGCCGGAGTACGCGACGTCGCAACACTCACGGACATGCGCTTCCCGGTTTTCGCCAAGGCAATCAACGCGCGAGGCACAGTGAAGGCTACGCTCGGTTCGGTGAACGTGCCGGTTGTTTGCGCAGGCGCACTCGTCACGCCAGGCGACGCTGTAGTTGCCGATCCTGATGGCGTGGTCGTTGTGCCGCGCGACGCGATTGCGAGCGTCATTACCAAGTGCGCAGCGCGCGAAGCTAACGAAGCATCGAAACGCGCGCGTCTCGCGGCTGGCGAACTCGGTCTCGATATGTACAACATGCGTCCCGCCCTCAAGGCGGCGGGCCTCACCTACATCGCCGTCGGCGAGAAAGCGAAACAAGATGATCGTTGATGCAGCGAAAGCCGCGCAAATAGCCGCGCTAAAAACGCCTAACGGAACGCCGTTTGCAATCCAAAAGATTGGACACGTCGTGCTCAACGTTCGCGATGTTGAACGCTCCGCGAAGTTCTATGTTGAAACCTTGGGATTTGCGATCTCAGACGTGTATCCAGACACCATGGTGCCGGGCGGTATGGTCTTCATGCGCTATTCGCCAGATCATCATGGCGTGGCACTGGTTGGCTCGGCCACGCGCGAATCCACGCGCAGCGAGATGCATCACATGGCATTTGCCGTGGCAACACTCGATGAAGTGTTTCGCGCACGCGACCATCTGGAACGCGCCAACGTTGAGATCGTTTACCAAGGCCGACGCCGTGCCGGTTGCCAAATCGCCGTCGAATTTCTCGATCCCGATGGTCATCACCTCGAAATTTATTGGGGGCTCGATCAAGTGGACCACGGTGGCTACGTTCGCCCGGCAAACGAATGGCGGCAAACTAAAACGCTGGAAGAAGCGCTGCTGCATTTGCCACCCGGTCAAAAGGCGAGTCTTTGCGACCCGAACCTCCTGCGAAGTCACTGAGACATGACCGATTATTGCGGTTTTGCACCCCGCTTGTTACGGACATCTGCCCGAACAACACAACTCGTTAGACGCAGAAATGCCGAGCGGCTCGCAGCGCTCGATCGCGCAAATGGCAAAAAATCGGAATGTGACCCGCTCCCAGATGCAATCGAATCGCATATTGGACACAGGTTTTTCGGCATAGGTACTCCGAGGTGGGGAAAACCGCGCCTGTTCGTGGCTTCATACGTCGCGATTGCGCCGACTGCGATTTGTTGGCGTAGCGTCCCTGCGACCGCCAACAGAGGTGCCGTGTCGACGACTGGCTCTACACGATGAACATGTTTGAACACCGGAACGGTCGATAAATTGCGAGCAATCACGACGGGTACACTCACTTTGACATGCGACGCAAGATAAAATTTGGATCGTACGCGCGACCTTGCTTAACGTCATTGCGATAGTGCGCGCCACCAGTCATCGTGGCCCCTTTTGGGCTCTTCCCCTGGAAACTCACGGTCTATTCATGAAAACCATCTCCGCAGTCGTGTTCGCTGCTCTAGCTTTGTTTGCTTCACTGTCTGTTGTCGCGCAACAGCGCGACGAAGAGGAAGCAGGCTGGGTCGGTTTCGTCGAAGGAATCGAGAGTTGCCTGGCGCATAAAACCCCACTTCTCACTCATGGATACGAGTGCATCGGTCGCTTCAGCAAACCATGCTTGAAACACGCCGAGAATCAAACAACCGCCGGAATGGAGCGCTGTTATCTCGACGAATACCGGGCATGGGACGTACTGCTCAATCGCTACTATCAGCGACGCCCTAAAGGCGACTCAGGCAACGAGCTCCAACAAGTGCAACGCGCGTGGATTGCCTATCGTGATCGTAAGTGCGCGTACTTTCGAACCCACTATGCAGGCGGCTCAATGGCGCGCTGGTTGAGCGCGCAATGCATGGCAGACACCACAGCTAGGCGTGCAATCGAGTTGCGATTCTTTCAGCTCGACAAATGACAAACAACGCACACCAGCGGCGCGACGCGAGAAGCAGCCGCCTCACCGTTCACGCTCGCAAACCGGCCTCCCGTCATCGAAGCGAACCCTAAACAAATCGTGGTCACCGATTTGCACGTCTGCGGCGGGACTTTGTTTATGAGCTGCTCGCGTCGTCAGGCCGCGAGTTTTGCTATTCAGCGCTGCGCAGGGCAAATTGATCGCTTGGGGTCGCAATTGCCGGTTTCAGCGCTCGCTGCGGAAGTGGGTCGATGAGAGGCGTTCGGTGCGAAGGGATGCTTCAAGCTGCCCCAGAGTCTACGGAGAGCCCCTTGCCTCAGCCGCGAACGGATCGGTCGAATCTTTCGACACACGACGCAATTGAGACCATGAGGAGTTTGACTGTGTCCCAAGAGCCCTGCTGCCTCTTCGGTTGACTACTGAGTGGCTGCCAACGCTCGCCTGACGAGACCATCCCGGACGTCGTAACGTGAATCTAGAAGACGCACGTGCTGCCCTTGAGGCTTATGCGAGAAGTGAAGGGCATCACACTTTTCGCCGCGTATCTCCCAGCGACACTTCTGGTACCCGATACGAAGGCTACATTTTGGAGGTGCTGGACGACTCAATCCTGTTTTCCTACGCACCGTCTCCGTTTGACGATTCGGACGAGCGCTGGCTGGATGAGTTATCGTTACCGATCGCCGAAATCGATTTAAAAAGCTTGGGTTGTTGACGATGCGATCCTACCGTCGGCGCGTAACCTGTCGATGCGATAGTTGCCGCCGTTGGAGCGAACAATGATGGGAGAGCGTCGGAGCGGCGCGGCGACCGCTCGCAGACAAGCGTCGCACTCACTTGGCGCGCGAACGCGGGATAACATAGTGCCCTCGGCAGGCGACGCATCGTGCCGCAATGCTTACACATCCCGCATTTGCTTTTGCGACTTAACGCACCACAGCAATGCCCATAATTTTCTACCACGCGGCGAATTTTTACCATTTATCAATAGATTGATAAATTCGCCATAAAGTCATATTTCAATAGGCATCGAGCTCCATTTTTATTTTTCAGCCTCTTCATGACACATCCAACGTCCCCGTTACAACTCACCGACGCCGTTAACAAACGCCGCACGTTCGCGATCATCTCTCACCCCGACGCCGGTAAAACGACGCTCACGGAAAAGCTTCTGCTGTTCTCGGGCGCGATTCACATCGCGGGCTCCGTGAAAGCGCGCAAAGCATCGCGCCATGCAACCTCCGACTGGATGGAGATCGAAAAGCAGCGCGGCATTTCGGTCGCCTCCTCGGTGATGCAGATGAACTATCGCGATAGCGTGATCAATCTGCTCGCCACGCCGGGTCA
>JAAFJI010000193.1 GCA_013298045.1 Betaproteobacteria bacterium | reverse complement strand
AAGTACACGCGGCTTCGCACGGCGCGGGGCAGACTCGTCCGGTGAACTCGGGGAAGTTATTCGTTGAATGCAAGGTGTCCAACGCGCCACGATAGTTGCCGCTGTAAACAAGATCGTTCCAATCAGGAATGATGTTGTTGATCGGACAACCCGTTTGGCAAAACGGAATGCCGCAATCCATGCAGCGCGCGCCTTGCTGTTTCGCCTCGTCGTTGGTGAGCGTCACCACAAATTCGCGGTAATGCTTCACGCGCGATTCGGGCGCTTCGGAGGCTTCTTTTAGGCGTTGATATTCGATGAAACCGGTGACTTTTCCCATGAAACTTCTCGATGTCTCTTTAACTTGTTTTCTTGCAGAGTGAGCGCTGCTTTTCTATCTGTCATCCCCGCGAAGGCGGGGACCCAGACCGGGCGACGTGATGTTCTCTTTAAATTTGCGTGAGCAGGGACTGGTTCCCGCCTTCGCGGGAATGACGATCTTATTTCGCGACGACTTCCTTAGTCGCCTTCGCATTTTTCATGCTCTCGGCATACATATCAGTCAGCGCCCGCTTGTACTCAATCGGAAACACTTTCACGAAGTCTTTCCGATGCGTCGCCCAATCGTCCATGATCGAGAGTGCAACCGTCGAACCCGTATAGCGCAAATGGCGTTCAACAAGCGATTTCACAATCGACTCATCGCTCGCATCACGATGACGTTTGCGTCCTTTGCCTTGTGCAATCGCTTCTTGCTCAACGCCAGTTTGCTCGACTTCCGAGAGCAGCGGCTCAAGCGTGACCATGTTCATGTTGCAGTGCTTCGCGAAGCGTTGTT
Organism: Betaproteobacteria bacterium; assembly: GCA_013298045.1. Taxonomy (GTDB): domain Bacteria; phylum Pseudomonadota; class Gammaproteobacteria; order Burkholderiales; family Casimicrobiaceae; genus Casimicrobium. Next base: position 5,939 of record JAAFJI010000193.1, on the reverse strand, counting down.
GCGGATCGTAAACGTAGGCGACACCGCCCGACATCCCCGCCGCAAAGTTACGACCCGTAGCGCCGAGCACCACGACCGTGCCGCCCGTCATGTACTCACATCCATGATCGCCGGTGCCTTCGACGACCGCCGTCGCGCCCGAGTTGCGCACGCAGAAGCGCTCGCCTGCGATGCCACGGAAGAAGGCCTCGCCTTCGGTCGCGCCGTACAGAACGGTGTTACCGATGACGATGTTCTCTTCGGGTTTCGCGGGGCATTTCGCGTCCGGATAGACGACGATACGACCGCCCGACAAGCCCTTGCCGCAGTAGTCGTTCGTCGCGCCTTCGATTTCGAACGTCACGCCGCGCGAGAGGAATGCGCCAAAGCTTTGTCCTGCAATGCCTTTGAAGCGCGCGGTGATGGTGTCGGCTGGCAAACCGGTGTGACCGTACTTCACAGCGACTGCGTTCGAGAGCATCGCGCCGACCGAGCGGTTGTGATTGCCGATCGTGACGTCGAATTCGACTTTCGTTTTGTTCTCAAGGGCCGCTTTCGCATTCGCAATGAGCGTGTGATCGAGTGCATGCTCAAGGCCGTGATCCTGCGCTTCGTTATGCGACCGCGAGACTTCCGCAGGCATCTTCGGCGTGTAGAACACTTTCGAGAAGTCGAGACCGCGCGCTTTCCAATGTCCGATACCGTGTTGCGTATCGAGCCATTCGCTATGCCCGACCATTTCGTCAAATGTGCGCACACCAAGCTTCGCCATAATTTCGCGCACTTCTTCGGCGACGAAGAAGAAATAGTTCACGACATGCTCAGGCTGACCTGTGAATTTCTTCCGCAGCTCGGGGTCTTGCGTAGCAACACCAACTGGGCAAGTGTTCAGATGACACTTCCTCATCATGATGCAGCCTTCGACGACGAGTGGCGCGGTCGCAAAACCGAACTCATCGGCACCAAGGAGCGCGGCGATTGCTACGTCGCGGCCGGTCTTCATCTGACCATCGGCTTGCACGCGCACGCGACCACGCAGCTTATTCAACGCGAGTGTTTGTTGCGTCTCGGCAAGACCCAATTCCCACGGCGTACCAGCGTGCTTGATCGACGAGATCGGCGAAGCGCCCGTACCGCCATCATGTCCTGCGACGACGATGTGATCGGCTTTGCATTTCGCGACACCTGCGGCAACCGTGCCGATACCAACTTCAGATACGAGCTTTACGCTGATGCTCGCTTTTGGATTCGCATTCTTCAAATCGTGAATGAGTTGCGCGAGATCTTCAATCGAATAAATGTCGTGATGTGGTGGTGGCGAGATGAGGCCTACACCGGGCACCGAGAAGCGAAGCTGTGCGATGTATTCGGAGACTTTGTGTCCCGGTAATTGACCGCCTTCACCCGGCTTCGCGCCTTGCGCCATCTTGATCTGTATCTGATCGGCACTCGCAAGGTACTCTGCCGTGACGCCGAATCGACCCGATGCCACTTGCTTAATTTTTGAGCGCATCGAATCGCCTTCGATGACCGGCACATTCGTCACCACGCGATGGTTGCCCAAGCGCGATTGCATCGTCTCGCCCTTTTTGAGCGGGATGTAGCGCATCGCGTCTTCGCCGCCTTCGCCGGTATTCGATTTGCCGCCGATGCGGTTCATCGCAACGGCGAGCGTTGCGTGCGCCTCCGTCGAGATCGAGCCGAGCGACATCGCGCCCGTGGCAAAACGCTTCACGATTTCTTTCGCGGGTTCGACTTCGTCGATTGAAATCGGCGTGCGTTGATCGAATTTGAATGCGAAGAGACCACGCAGCGTTTTCAACTTGCCGGTTTGATCGTTGATGAGCGCTGCGTATTCTTTGTACGAGCTCGCGTTGTTCGCGCGAGTCGCGTGCTGCAATTTGCTGATCGTCGCGGGCGTCCACATATGCTCTTCGCCGCGCGTGCGCATCGCGTATTCGCCGCCCGCGTCGAGCGCGTTCGCGAGCACGGGATCGTTGCCGAATGCATCGCGATGCATGCGCATTTGCTCTTCGGCAATTTCGAAAATGCCGATACCTTCAATCGCGCTCGCGGTGCCGGTGAAGTATTTATCGAGAAAGGTTTGATTTAAACCCACCGACTCGAAAATCTGCGCACCGCAATAGCTTTGATACGTCGAGATGCCCATCTTCGACATCACTTTGTTCAAGCCTTTGCAGATCGCTTTGACGAAACGCTTTTCACTTTCGTACTTCGAGACTTGCGGAACGACGTCGCCGAGTTGTGTGAGCGTTTCAAGCGCGAGGTACGGATGAATGGCTTCCGCGCCGTAGCCGCCGAGCAAGGCGAAGTGATGCACTTCGCGTGCTGAGCCCGTTTCAACGACGAGACCCGCCGAGGTGCGCATCCCGGTTTTCACGAGATGCTGATGCACCGCGGACGTCGCAAGCAACGCAGGAATCGGCACGCGATCCGCGGCGACCGCGCGATCCGAAAGAATCAGGATGTTGTAGCCGAGCTTGATGTTGTCTACTGCCGCCGCGCAGAGGCTCGCAACCGCTGCTTCGATACCTTCCGTGCCCCACGATGCTGGGTAGGTGATGTCCAATTCCTTCGACTTGAACGCACCGCTCGAAAACAGCTCAACATGGCGAATGCGTTCCATGTTTTGCGAGGTCAAGATCGGGTTTTGCGCCTCTAATCGAGATTGTGGTTCTTTTGTGTCATGCCCAAGTAAATTTGGGCGAGGACCGATGAAGGTGACGAGCGACATCACGAGTTCTTCGCGAATCGGATCAATCGGCGGATTGGTCACTTGCGCGAAGAGTTGGCGGAAATAATTGAAGATCGGCTTCGCTTTGTTCGATAGCACGGGAAGCGCCGCATCGTTACCCATCGAACCGGTCGCTTCTTCCGCGTTTGCAACCATCGGCGCGAGGATCACTTTCAAATCCTCTTGCGAATAGCCAAACGCTTGCTGACGATCGAGCACGGACACCGCCGATTTTTCAGCGGGCGCGGGCTCTGGCAAATCTTCGAGCGACACGCGCGAGGTCTCGATCCATTCGCGATACGGCTTCTCGCTCGCGAGTTCGCGTTTCAAAGTTTCGTCGTCAACGATTGTGCCTTTTTCGAGATCGATCAAGAGCATCTTGCCGGGCTGCAAGCGCCATTTCTTGACGATTTTTTCTTCGGGAATTTCGAGCACACCCACTTCCGAGGCCATCACGATCATGTCGTCATCGGTGACAACGTAACGCGCAGGGCGCAGGCCATTGCGATCGAGCGTTGCGCCGATCTGGCGACCATCGGTGAACGCAATCGCGGCCGGGCCGTCCCACGGCTCCATGAGTGCTGCGTGATACTCGTAAAACGCGCGACGATCCTCATCCATCAGCGGATTGCCCGCCCAGGCTTCGGGGATCATCATCATCGTCGCGTGACCGAGCGAATAGCCGCTCATCACGAGGAGTTCGAGGCAGTTGTCGAACGATGCGGTATCGGATTGGCCGTCGTAAATCAGTGGCCAGAGTTTCGGCAAATCCTCGCCGAGCGCGGTCGATGCAATGGCACCTTCGCGTGCGCGAATCCAATTGCAGTTGCCGCGTAGCGTGTTGATTTCGCCGTTGTGACACACGAGCCTGAACGGATGCGCGAGATCCCAAGTTGGGAACGTATTCGTCGAGAACCGCTGATGCACCATCGCAAGTGCTGAGACCAACATCGGGTCTTGCAGATCGAGATAGAAAGTGCCTACCTGATGCGCGAGCAACATGCCCTTGTAGACAATCGTGCGAGTCGACATCGACGGCACGTAGAACTCTTTACCATGACGCAGTTTGAGTGCCTGAATCGCGTGCCCCGAGCTCTTGCGAATGATGTAGAGCTTCCTTTCGAGGTCTTGCTGCGTCATCTCCTTCGAGCCGCGCCCGACGAATACCTGGCGGATGATCGGCTGAATCGCTTTCACGCCATCGCCCAAGCCGTCGGGATTCACCGGCACATCGCGCCAGCCGAGTAACACTTGCCCTTCGCTCGCGATGGCGCGCTCGATCTCCTGCTCGCAGGCCATACGCGACGCTGGCTCTTGAGGTAAGAAAACCATCCCAACGCCGTATTGACCAATGGCTGGCAGCGTAATTTTGAGCTTCCCGCATTCGCGTCGAAAGAACGTGTCCGGCACTTGAATCAAGATACCCGCGCCATCGCCTTGTAGTTTGTCGGCACCGACCGCGCCACGATGTGTGAGGTTCTCAAGAACGGTCAAGCCCTTGGTCACGATATCGTGACTTTTCTTGCCTTTGATATTGGCCACGAAGCCCATGCCGCAGGCGTCGTGCTCGTTTTTGGGGTCGTAGAGACCCTGCGCCACAGGCTTGTGAGCGCTGATTTGTTCAGTATCCAAGGGTAGAAGCTCCAGTCGATGTCACAGTTTGACGATTCCTGCTTTTGAATCGTCCCGACGCGGTCGAAATGCGCTTAGCTGATGCTAGAACGGCATAGTTTGATTCGGCGGACGCATAGTTTAATACAACTTCGCCGCGTTGCACAACGTATGCCGTGTTGTTTTTTCTGTCCTGCCCTGGAAGCGCACGCGAACGCGGTTTCGGACAATCGCTTGCAGCGTCATCAAACTTGCGGTTAAATCGAGAAAATCCTCGTAACTCATTGATTGATCTTGGAATGGTTGTGTTCACCAGCCGCTCCAAGCGCTTAAAAAAGGGGCCTTCTGTGCTGTCACAACTACGTTCATTTAAAGCTTTGCTGGCGCTCGCGGCGCTGCCTGCTGTCGCCTTGCTCGCAGGTTGCGGCGGCGGCGGCGCGAAGGATCCGTTCGAGGTAACGCCGACGCCGGCCTTCACGGTGAGCCCTGGCGCCATCACGCTGTATTCCAATAATCCGAGCGTCGTGACCATCACCAGTGGCGTCGGTCCGTTCCAGGTTTTCTCTAGCGATTCGGTGGTGCTGCCGGTCGATCCGGTCGTTGGCGGTTCGCTGGTGACGCTGGTGCCGAAAAACGTGAATGCGGACACGGTTGTAACGCTTACCTTGCGCGATGCCTTGGGGCGTAACGCGACGGTGGCGGCGACGGTGAAACCGGCGACGCTGGTAGGGAACGTTGAAATCGTGCCACTTGCGAACTCCGCTTGTTCATCGAGCGGCGGTAGTGGGGGAAGTGGCGGGGCTGCCGCTCCGGCCGGACCGACGGCGGTCTGCACGGGCGACACCGCGACCGTGAAGGTAACCGTTCGCAGCGCAAACACGTCCGTCATCCCCAATCGGCAGGTGCGCTTCGATGTTGTGTTCGGTACGTTCCAGTTCGTCACCGACGCCAACGGTGCAAATCCGAGTAACACAGTGACCCTCGTTACCGATCAGAACGGCTCGGCAAATGCACTGATCAAAACCGGAGACACAATCCCATCGCAAGCCGCGCTCATTCGCGTCACGGATTTAGTGACCGGCAACCGCGTGGATACCGCGTTCACGATCGTGCAAAAGATCGACGGTTCAGCGGTACTGAGCATCGTTCCGAGCGGCTATGTAAGCAAAGGCTTCTACAAAGGCCAGTGCGGCGGCACGGCTGGCGATTTCCTGATCTATGGTGGACGTCCGCCGTACACGGTGCGCTCCTCGCTGCCGGGCGCAGTCGTGTTGCAGGTTAACGGCGTAACCGGTGATCCGGTGATCGTCGCGGCCTCCGGTCAATCGTTCCGTGCGCTCACCGGCTTCAGCACCCTATGCGGCGGCTACAAAGCCTCCATTGTCGTAACCGACGCAGCCGGTCTCTCTAAAACCGTGACCTACGAAGAACAGCCCGGTTCGGAAGAGCTGCCGCCGCTGCCATCGCCTGAAAAATTGGTCGTGTCGCCAGCCAACGTGTTCTTCATTTGCTCGCCGTCGCGCTCGGTGACATTCTCGATCGCGGGCGGCGTATCGCCGTATACGATTCGTACCAGCCGGCCTGCGCAAACAAC
>JAAFJI010000192.1 GCA_013298045.1 Betaproteobacteria bacterium | reverse complement strand
GGCTAGTGAAGGCGCTTGCCTCTCATCAAAAATCATGCGTGATTATCGCCGGGTGACGCACAATTCCTCCGGGCTTTTCGCTAGCACAAGTGCGCATGCCCCGATACCTCCCATTTTTGGGAGGTTCGATGCGCTAAGCGCACGACTTTTCGGTCTAAGTGTTTGAAAAACATAATGTTTTTGTTTGCCCGCAAGTAAGCAGCTGCGCTTTTCACGTCTCGTTGCGGGTTTGAGACGATTTGCAACACTTATCCAAGAAGTTATCCACACCGATTGTGGGCAACTTTTTTCCACCACACACGAGAAAAGTTTAGCCGACTTCTCGCGATTTATCAAAGAAATCATAGAGTTAGGCGCGCTGTTTCAGAAGCTTTCTGAGCGATACAATCCAACTCACAGAGAAATGATTGAATTAATGTCCACATGAGTGTTGTAACCCACACGATAGCGAACCGCGCGTCGGAGCCCCATCGTATAGCTAATGACGCAATTGTCCCGGAAAATATGGCGAAAACGGCTGAAAAGTCAGCAGTGCAGTCTAACTTTATTCGCCAGATTATCGAAGCGGACAATGGCAGTGGTAAGCATGGCGGAAAAGTCATTACGCGATTTCCGCCCGAACCGAACGGATTTCTTCATATTGGACACGCCAAATCGATTTGCGTGAACTTTGGCCTGGCGCGCGATTATGGCGGCGTTTGTCATTTGCGCTTTGACGATACCAATCCGGTCAAGGAAGACATCGTCTACGAAAACTCGATCAAGGAAATGATCGAGTGGCTCGGCTTTCCGTACAAAGATCATCTCTATCACGCAAGCGATTATTTCGAGCGGCTCTTTGAGTTCGCGGAGCACTTCATCGAACGCGGTCTCGCCTACGTCGATTCGCAAAGTGCGGAAGAGATGCGTGCCAATCGCGGCACGTTCGAAAAGCCGGGCGTGAATTCGCCGTTTCGCGATCGCAGCGTTGAAGAAAACTTGAAGCTCTTCGGCGAAATGCGCGATGGCAAACATGCCGACGGCGCGCACGTGTTGCGCCTCAAAATCGATATGGCCTCGCCGAACATCAATTTGCGCGATCCGGCGATTTACCGAATTCGTCATGTCCCCCATCAACGCACGGGCAACAAATGGTGCGTCTATCCACTCTACGATTACACCCATTCGATTTCGGATGCGATCGAGCGCATCACGCATTCGATTTGCACGCTCGAATTCGAAGCGCATCGCCCGCTCTACGATTGGGTGCTCGCGCGGCTCGTCGAGAGTGGCAAACTGCCAAGCCCAAGCCCGCAGCAAATCGAATTCGCCCGACTAAACATCAATTACACGGTGATGAGCAAGCGAAAGCTCCTGGAACTCGTCGAAACCGGTGCTGTGAGCGGTTGGGACGACCCGCGCTTTTGGACGCTCGCAGGCTTGCGTCGTCGGGGCTACACGCCGTCCTCAATCCGTTTGTTTGCCGAGCGCACAGGTGCTTCAAAAGCGCATCAATGGGTCGATTGGGTCGATCTCGAAGGTGCGTTGCGCGAGGATTTGGATCCAGTCGCCGCGCGCGCGATGGTCGTACTTGATCCGATTCGTGTCGTGATTGAAAACTGGCCGGAAGACAAGGTCGAAAATTGCTCCGCACCGGTTCATCCGAAAGACGATTCGCGTGGTCGCCGCGAATTTCAGTTCTCGCGTGAGGTTTTTATCGAAAGAGAAGATTTCATGGAAACGCCTGCGAAAGGCTTTTTTCGCCTGGCGCCGGGTGGCGAGGTGCGCCTGCGCTACGGCTACATCATCAAATGCGAGCGGATCGAAAAAGACGCAAGCGGTCGGGTGGCGACCATCTATGCAAGCTTCGATTCGGCCACTAAAAGCGGAACCCCAGGCGGGCGAAACGTGAAGGGCGCGATTCACTGGGTGTCGAAAAGCGACGGCTTCGAAGCCGAGGTTCGCCTCTACGATCGCCTGTTCACCGTTGAAAATCCGGACGACGAGCCTGGCGACTACAAGGACTACCTGAATCCGCGCTCGCTCGCAACCGTGCGCGCCTGGTGCGAGCCGTCGTTGCGCGCTGCGCTCCCGGATCAAAGTTTTCAGTTTGAACGCAACGGCTATTTCACGCCAGATCGTGTGGACTCGAAGCCGGGCGCGCTGGTGTTCAATCGCGCGGTCGGCTTGAAGGACGGCTGGAAGGCGGGCTAGGCGACAGCGGCGCGCACGCGGTTACACTCGCATTCATTCATTACCTCGTCAGGAACGCTCGTCCATGTGGGACATTATTAAAGCAGCCGGTTGGCCCATTTGGCCGCTCATCCTCATGTCGATTGTCGCGCTCGCGCTCATCATTGAGCGCGCGTGGACGCTGCGCCGCACGAACATCATTCCGCCTGGACTGGTCGATAAGGTGATCGATGAATACCGCAAGAAAGGGCTCAGCCAGGAGCTCGTAAATTTGACCGCCGGGCAGGGGCCGATGGGGCAGGTGCTCGCGGCCGGACTCGCCAACATTCGCGCCCCTCGACCGGTGGTGAAAGAGGCGCTCGAAGAGACCGGCAGCGTGATTGGACACGGCTTGGAAAAGTTCCTAAACGCGCTTGGCACCATCGCCGCTGCAGCGCCGCTCATGGGACTCTTCGGCACCATTATCGGCATGATCGAAATCTTCGGCTCGCAAACGGCGCAAGGCACCAACCCCGCGCAGCTCGCCAACGGTATTTCGGTGGCGCTCTACAACACGGCGATGGGCATCATCGTTGCGATTCCCGCGCTCATGTTTTATCGCTATTTCCGTGGCAAAGTCGATTCGCTCTTGATCGAAATGGAGCAGCAGGCCACACGCATGGTCGACATTCTGCATGGCGACAGAGCGAAGTAGAGCGGACCGGACACAATGAACTTTCGCAGAGGCCGTTTTCGTGAAGAACCTGAGATCAACTTCATTCCGTTGATCGACGTGTTGCTCGTGATTTTGATTTTCTTGATGGCATCCACGACGTACAGCAAGTTCACCGAACTCAAGATCACGCTGCCCGAAGCGGAGGCCGAAAAGCAAGCGCAACGCGCAAAAGAAATCCAAGTCGGCGTGGACGACAAAGGACGATTCGCAGTGAATAAGCAGGTGTTTAACTTCACCGGCGTCCCCTCGCTTGCCCAGGCGATGAAGGATGCGGCCGCAGGCGCTGCCGATCCGGTCATCATCATTAACGCCGACGCCAACGCGAAGCACCAGGATGTGGTTTACGTGATGGAAGCGGCGCGCTTCGCAAATTATCCGAACATCACGTTCGCGACCCAGACGCCGTCAAAATAAACATAAAGATGCCCCGCCGATCGTGTCTCGGCGGGTGCGGTGTATCGAGGGGAAAAGGCCGACGCGCAGTTTGCGTCACGTGTTGTTGTCCCACCTGTCATGCGCGCCAATGTACGTATTTGTCGCGCGACTCGAACATCTGAAAGCATGAGCGTTCAATCCTGGCTCGAACAGCGGTGGTGGCGAAGCAAACCCGACGCGGCCGTTTCGCTGCTGCGACCGCTTGAAATCGCATTTCGCGCGGTTGGACGTGCTCGCACGCTCGCCTTTCGGCGCGGCTGGCGCAAACAGACCCGTATCGGCTGTCCTGTCATCGCGGTTGGCAATCTGGTGGTTGGGGGCTCTGGCAAGACGCCGGTCGTCCAGGCGATCATTCGCTGTCTTTTGCAAGCCGGCTACAACCCGGGTGTCATCTCGCGCGGCTATCCCATTAGTCCGGACACGCCGCTGTTGGTGACCAAGGATTCATCGGCGAAAGCGGTCGGTGATGAGCCGATTTTGCACGCCCGCATGGGGGTGCCGGTTGCGGTGTGCGCCGATCGCGTGGCGGCGGCGCAAATGCTGCTTGAGCGCCACCCGATGGTCGACATCTTGGTCGCCGACGACGCGCTTCAACACTACGCGCTCTACCGCGATGTCGAAGTGGAGGTGGTGAGCGCCGAGCGCGGCTACGGCAATGGTCATCTCATGCCGGTCGGGCCGCTTCGTGAACCGCTCTCCCGCGCGCTCAGCTGCGACGTGCGCATCATGCCGTCCTGGGTGCCGCCGAAGACTGGCTATAAGTTTGGTGCGCATCATGTTGCCGTGCGGCGCATCGATCGCGCATATTCGTTGGCCGATCCCAATCAAGTGGTCGCGCTTGACGTGTTTTCAGGCAAACGCCCGCACATGATCGCGGGGATCGGCAATCCGCGCCAATTCGCCGACGCCCTCAAGCGTGCAGGCGTCGAAGGTAAGCTCATTGAGTTTCCGGATCATCACGAATTCGGCTGGAACGATTTCGCAGCGCTAGACGCGCGCCCGATTTTGATGACCGAGAAAGATGCGGTGAAGTGCCGTGGGCTGGTCGACCAGCGCATGTGGGTGGTACCGCTTGGTTTGAGCCTCGCGACACAGACCAAGATCAAACTCTTGCGCCGTGTTGCCGAGGTGACTGGGCGCAAACAAGACTCGCGCGATCGTCAAGCGGCAGAGGCCGAAGACGATGGTCACAGCACGGTGCTGCCGCCGCAGCGCGCAGCGCAGCCGACCGGCAAGCCGACGGCGGCGCGAGCGAGCGCGCCGGGTGCGACTGCAAAGTAACATTTCACCCATGCTGAACCCAAAACTCCTGGAAATTCTTGTCTGCCCGGTCACGAAAGGGTCGCTGATTTACGACAAAGCGGCCAACGAGCTGATTTCGAAGTCGGCGCGGCTGGCGTACCCGATTCGTAGCGACATCCCGGTGATGCTCGAAGAAGAGGCGCGCAAACTCACGCCTGAGGAAGTCGAAAAACTGTGACCGATCGAGCGAGCTCAAGCGATGTGACGCCGCCATTCACCGCGATCATTCCTGCGCGCTACGCCTCGACTCGGTTTCCCGGCAAACCGCTGATCGACTTGGGCGGCAAGCCGATGGTGGTGCGTGTCGCGGAGCGCGCGCAAGCCTCGGGTGCGAGGCGCGTTGTTGTCGCCACCGACGATCGCCGAATCTTCGATGCGTGTGAAGCGCATGAAGTCGCAGCCTTGATGACGCGCGCCGATCATCCAACCGGGACCGATCGGTTAAGCGAAGTCGTCGCACAGTTGCGCCTCGCCGACGACGACATCGTGGTCAATGTACAAGGTGACGAGCCGCTGATCCCGCCCGCCGTGATCGATGCGACCGCAGTACACCTCGCCGCGAACGCGCAGGCCGCAATTGCGACCCTGGTGCACCCAATTCGCGATGTAGGCGAGGTAGGCAATCCGAACGTCGTGAAATGCGTGCTTGACGAAGGGGGCAACGCGCTTTACTTCAGTCGAGCACCGATACCGTACGCCCGTGACGAGTGGCGCCCGGAAATCAAAGGCATTCCCGAGCATCTACCGATTTATCGACATATCGGCATGTATGCCTATAAGGTCGGCTTTCTTAAGGCATTTCCGAAATTAGCCGTGCCTGCGATCGAGCGATTCGAGGCGCTAGAGCAGCTGCGCGCGCTGGCGCACGGATATCGGATCGCCGTGTTGCGCGTAAACGAGGCGCTGCCGCCGGGGATCGATACGCCTGAGGACTACGAGCGGATGAAAGCGCGGCTAGCCGCCGCTTAGTGTGAGCAGCCGTTGGCTATTCGAGCACGACGACTTTGGTGATGTAGTGCCGCGTGTCGCCGAAGCAGCTCGTCGGCAGCCCCAGTTTTTCTTCGTAGTGCAGGCTTACGCGTTTGCCAATCGTTTTGTTGACGCTTGCGGCGACCGCGTCGTCCCAGACTGTGAAGTAGAACTTGTCGGGGACGCCGCCGGGCAGCACCACCATGTTGAGTTCGCCCTCCCAGGTCTTGCAAACCCAGCCCTTGTTCGATATTTTTTGCACCACACCGACGCGCTCGCCGGTTGAATAGCTCCACTTCCACACGACCACCGCGTATAGCGCGGCCAAAACTACGATTGCCAGCAGCACCGGAATAAGAAAACCGCGCTGTCGTGAAAGCGAGACAGCGCGAGGCTTTGCGCCCGATGAGCTCGTTTTGACCACCGCAATTTCTGTGCGAGCACGAAGTAAGTGCTGGAAAACTCTCGGTTTTTGAGACATAATTACGGCTGTTGGAAATACTATCGCTTGGACAACAGAGTTTTATAACACGCTAACGGTTGGCCTGCTTTAAGTACGCTGCCGATTGCTAGCCAAGTTGTTGAATTTCTTGTCGGTCGAGCCGAAATTAGGGTGACGATGAGCTTTCTCGATGCAAACCAGATCGCAAAATTTCGCCAACAGACGGCGACGCCGCGCAAGCGGTCGGTAGCCGGTAGTTGGACGCGGCTCTGCGGCACGTGTAAACAACCTGCGATTATTCGCGGCGGCAAAACCCGCAAAGTAGCCGGACGCACCGTGTTTACTTGTGCCGGCTGCTTGACTAAACTGTTCGAGAAGACCGGCGAGGGCGGAGAATCTGAAGAGAAAACAGGCACCGGCGGCGAGTAGCGCGCCGGCGGGCGGTGCGTGGTGAACTCAAACTGGGATCGCCGCACATTCTGAACCTTCTGAACAAAAAAAGCCTGCAACTGTTGCAGGCTTTTTTTGTTGCCGATGCCCCAAAAATTGGGGCATTCAGCGGCTAAGCTGTTGTGCCTCCGAACTAGTCGGCGTAGACCTTTGCTGCCTGGATAATCGGCGACCATTTGGCGATTTCGCTTGCCAACAGGGCCTTCGCTGCAGCCGAGTTTTGACGATCGACCGGCATTATCTCCGCCCCCAGATCTTTCATCTTCGCGACAAAC
>JAAFJI010000191.1 GCA_013298045.1 Betaproteobacteria bacterium | reverse complement strand
GCTTCGCATTCAACGCGCGATGCTTCAAGCCTTCCGGCGATTCGCTTTCGTGCAAGAGCACGAGCACACCAGCCTCCGCTTTTTGCAAACGCGCGAGCGCATTGGGCATGCTCCACGAGTGCACGTTGTTATCTGCGTCAAGCAAATCGATCACCGAGAGCGGCTGATGCACGCGCACCAGCGTTTCTTTCTCAGCCGTTGGCGTGCCCTTCACCAGTGCCAGATGCGTGGCATCAGTCAACTTTTCGCGAAACACTTTGAGCGTGAATTCGCCTTGCGCCGTCGTAATTGGACGTTCGCCGACGCATTCGACCAACGCTTCGCGCTCAGAGCGATAGTGAATCAAATCGGTAATCGCGCCGATCTTCAAGTTGTGTTCCTTCGCGAAAACGAGCAGATCAGGCAAACGCGCCATCGTGCCATCGTCCTTCATGATTTCGCAGATCACGCTCGCAGGCGTTAAGCCCGCCATGCGTGGCAAATCGCAACCCGCTTCGGTGTGCCCGGCACGCATCAGCACGCCGCCCGCCTGTGCCGCGATTGGAAAAATGTGTCCGGGTTGGACGATGTCAGAAGGCTTCGCGTTAAACGCAATTGCTGCCTGCACAGTGCGCGCGCGATCGGCGGCGGAAATGCCGGTAGTCACGCCCTCGGCGGCTTCGATCGAAACCGTGAAGTTTGTGCCGGTGCCGGAGCGATTCTTAGCCGTCATCGGCTGCAAACCAAGTTGCTCGCAGCGCTCTTTGGTGAGCGTCAAACAAATCAAGCCACGCCCAAATTTCGCCATGAAGTTAATCGCCTCGGGCGTCACGAAATCGGCGGCAAGCACCAGATCGCCTTCGTTTTCGCGATCCTCCTCATCGACCAAAATTACCATACGCCCGGCTTTTAGCTCGGCAATGATTTCGGGCACAGGAGAGAGCACCGAAGCGCCCGATGGAGCATTCGATTCGGGGGGCGCAGCAACAACTTTGAGGCTAGACATGGTAAAGAGCGAATCTCTTGGGAGATGCGTTGATTTTACCTTCACCCGTAAGAGCGACTTTAGACGCGATTTGACTTACCGCCCCTGCGCGGGTGATCTTAACCGCGATCTGCCCAGGCGATCGTGCTCGCACGAGTTGGTGCCAAGATTCGTTCGCTTCGTCTTCGCGACGCTTATTCGCGCGCAAGCGCGCTCCTACAATTTGCGGATGTCTGATCTCCTTGTCTCCGAACACAACGGCTTCCGCACGCTCCACTTTGGTTCCGAATGGATCCAGGGGCGCATGCGCATTTCGCGTCCACATGAACTTGCGATTGCCTATGCGCAGGAGATGACGGCGGCGGCGTTATTTGTGCCACCGCCACAGCGTGTTTATGTCGCTGGGTTAGGCGTCGGCGCACTGCCGCGCTGGGGGCTGCATGCGTGGGGCGACGCCGTGCAAAAGCTCGATATTGTGGAGCTGCGGGAAGACGTAATTTCGCTGGCGAATTACTCGTTTCCTTTGCCGCTTGACGATGCGCGCGTGAAGATCACGCACGGCGACGCGGCGAAAGAAATCGCAACGCGCGGCGCGAGTACATTCGATTGGATTTGGGTCGATTGTTACGACGGTCGCGGACGCGTGGGTGCGCTCGAAAGCAGCGAGTTCTACGAGGAAGCGCATCGCGTGATGAAGAAACGCGGCGTGTTCGTGGCCAACATGTGGAGCAACGTGAGCCGATATCGACCGGGGTTGAAGCGCCTGCAAAAAGTGTTCGGCGATAACGTCGTTTTGTTGCCGTCGCTTGAAACCGAAAACGTGATGGCGATTGCGTCGAAAACTGCGTTTCCGGCGCTCGACACGCCACTCATTCGAGAGCGCGCGAAAGCACTCGCCAAAGCGCACAAAATGCCGTTTGACCAGTGGCTGAAACGGATGAGTTTCATTCGGGCGGCGCTGTGACTCGCGAATCGAAATCTCGGATTAACTTTGCGCGCTATTGCCCAACTAAATGAGCGATTGCAATCTATTTATACATTTTTCGATAAACACGAGAAATTCTATTTTTTCAATATTTAATGCGGCAAATAAGGCTTAGCTGAGTTCTCGCATCGTCTCTTCCAGGATTTGCGAGCGCAAGCACTGCGGCAAGCTCGCAACGCTATCGCGCTTCAAGCGCCGCGAGATCCGCGTCAACCGGATAGGCGCTTCGCGCGTCAATCGCGAGCCACGCATCGATCAACATAGGGTCGTTGATCGTGCGGAGTTCGCCGTACGCGGCCTCCGCTTCGGCGTAGCGGCGTCGCAGAAAATTGAGCCATTGCTTCAATCGTCCGGCGCGATGCTTTCGCTCCACGCGCGCGGAGACCTGCTTCCAGAAATCTCGAATCAGCGGACGCAGCACATCCCATGACGCCTCGCGCACAGGCAGCAAGGCGTCGGCGGTCGCGCCGCGAATCGCCCACGCAAGCCCCGGATCGGCGACCATGCCGCGACCGACCATGATGTCGTTGCAACCGCTCAATGCGCGACAACGAAGCGCATCGTCCACACTCCAAATTTCGCCATTCGCAACAATCGGAATCTTGACGACTGCGCGCACGTCGGAAATGCGCTCCCAATACGCCGGCGGTTTGTAGCCGTGCGCTTTGGTACGTGCATGGATCACGAGTTCACTCGCACCCGCGTCCGCGATTGCGAGCGCACATTCCTCGGCGCGCGTGTCGTCGTTAAACCCCAATCGCATCTTTGCCGACACTGGCACGTGTGACGGCACCGCGCGACGCACTGCTGAAACGATACGACCGATCAACTCAGGATCCTGCAACAGCATCGCGCCGCCACCGTGACGATTGACGACTTTCGCAGGACATCCGAAATTCAAATCGACGCCGGGCGAGCCAAGTTCCGCAAGGCGCGCCGCATTCTCTGCGAGGCAAACGACATCAGAGCCGAGCAGTTGCCCACGCACCGGCACCCCCGCAAACGTTCGTCCTCCGTTAAGTAATTCCGGCATCACACGAACGAATGCGCGCTTCGGCAGCAGCGTGCCCGACACACGAATGAATTCCGAGACGCAACGATCCACGCCACCGACACGCGTCAACACATCGCGCAGCACGCAATCGAGCAGCCCCTCCATCGGCGCGAGCAGAATGCGCGCCGCGCGCTTCGACGAAGCGTCAATCATCGATGATTCACTTGCGGTCAATCGAGCACACGCCAGGAACGAAGCGGCAAATCGCCTAGCGAAATTTCACCGCGTGCAATGCGCATCACATCTGCGCGCCAGCCCTGCCCATCGCAAATCGAAGACAGTACGCCTTTCGCAAGCGTTGGCGTGGTGAGCAACACACAGTTTGCGTGGGCGAGATCAGCAACGACGTTTATCTCGCCAGAATCGCGCAAGCGTTGCGCGAACACTTCAATCGCGTCGGCTGGGGGCGCGGCACGAAAATCGACGCGCCAGGTTTCTTGCACTTCATCCGCCGCCAATCGTCGCGCGAGCGCCGTGTCGGTCGTCAAGATGACAAGCCCCATTTCACGACTCGACAAACGCCCGGCAACGCGAAGCCCGCGCTCCGGCAATCGCGGCGGCGCGGCATCTGCCCGATCCGAAACGTAGTTGTCGGCGGTCAAGAGACTCAGCGCCGGCGCGCCACCGAACTCGTCGGGTGCCGACGTGAAACCACGCGGTTTATTGAGGACTACGGTCACGCTCGACTGAAGTTGCGAATTGGCCGCGACCGAGAGCGAAATCTGCGCATCCGGCATCGCGCGATCGCCGGATTGCACCACGCGCCCGTCGATCGTTACCCAGCCCTTCTCGATCATGCGGTCAGCTTCGCTTCGCGATGCGATACCGCGCTCTGCAAGAATTTTTGAAACGCGAATGGGTTCGCTAGACGGGGAAACGGGTTTAGGCACGGGCAGCTTCGTTAAACGCGAAAACTCGGGGGAGATCGCGCGAGCCCGAATTGTAGGCGCGTGTCTGGACGCGCTTGAGGGTCTTTAAGTTCGCGACGCCGCGAGTGAAGCGAGCAAACGCACGCCGAAAACGCCCATGATGATTGCGGTGATCGCCGAGAGCACCGGCTTCACACGCAGGTACGCGCGCTGCGCAGATGCGGTTGAGAACAGAAACGCGAGACCAACGTGCCAGAGCAAACCCATGATCGCAACCAACACGACCGAGGCGATTTGAATCACAAACGATGCGTTCGGATCGAGGCTCACCACGGCAACGCTCGACCAAAACGCAAGCGACTTCGGGTTGGTCGCGTTGGTGATTAGACCGCGGCGAAAGTATGCGGAAAGCGGCTCTTCTCTGCCGCCTGCGCGCACCGAATCGGTCGCCGCGCTGCTGCCTCCGTCAACGTTTAGTGCTGAGCGGTGCGCCCAGGCTTCGCGCATCAAACCGAAGGCAAGGTACAAAAGATAGAAACCACCGACCAGTCGCAACGCGGTTTGCAGCATCGGCGCGGCATCGAAAATGCTTTGCATGCCGAATACAGCGATTGCGACCCAGAACAGTGTGCCGACTGAAATCCCGAGCGCAGTTGCGAGCGCAGCCGGTCGCGACACCGACGCGGCAGTGTGAGTGAGCAAGATCATGTTCGGACCGGGAATCAAGAGCGCAGCAAGGTAGAGCAGCGCGAGGGTCAAAAGCGAGGTCATCGCCAGATTCTAGGAGCGTGAGCACATCATGCGGCGACGCGGCCGACACGGAGGCCTCAAATGCAGCACATGCAACGCTCGCGTGTCGGAAATACCGTGAATTAATTTACAAATTCCACCATTGCCTCATAACAAATGGTTTATGGACGCTTTTTGCAATTAGTTAATATATTCACTATATCGCCGATTAGTCATTTTTTATAGGGCTTACAAATACTTTTTTATAAATTTGATCTAGCGCTGCGTACTCAATTGCACGCTGACGGGTTGAAGCGCGAAAACCCGCGTCAACCATCGCAAAGCACGGCACGTTTTCCTAGCAACGTGGTCATAAGATCACACGTACTTTGCCCGACACTGTCGTGATCGGGCGACACGAAAGGAAGCCGTTATGTTGAAGCCAATCTCTGCCGCCGTTTCCGCCTTGCTCGTAGCGAGCGGCGCGTTCGCACAAGCCTACACCGACGTCGCCCAAGTGGTCTCGGCGCAACCGATTTACGAGCGTGTCAACACGCCGCGCCAAGAGTGTTTCAATGAAACCGTCTCCGTTGACCGTCGCACGCCCGCTGCGGGCTACCAGAGCGCAAACTACGCCGCGCCTGCGCCGTCCGCCCCGTCCTCCGATCGCACCATCGGCGCGGGCACGGTGATCGGCGCAATCGTTGGCGGCGTGGTTGGTCATCAATTTGGCAGCTCAAGCCGTGGACGCGATCACGGTACTGCCGCCGGTGTCGTGGTCGGCGGGCTGCTTGGCAACGCCATTGAAAACTCGCCCTCTTCGGGTTCTTCGCGTACCAACTACGATCCACAACCCGCACGTGTTGACTACACGCCGGAGACGCGCACCGTGCAGCGTTGCGAGACGATCAATGACGCGCGCGAGCAAATCAGCGGCTACAACGTGACCTACCGCTACAACGGTCGCGATTACCAGACGCGCATGGCCTACGACCCGGGCTCCACGATCAACGTTCGCGTCAACCTGGCTCCGGAGATTCGCAACTACCGCTAATAAAAACAACGCCGCCACCGCCCCGCCACCTCCTCGAGGCCGCGCTCAGAAAGCGTTGGCTTCTCTGGCGGGAGGTTGAACCGCCGCAGCGACAACGCCGACGTCCCCCGGTGCGCTGCGCAGGCAATGACGCGGTAGGCGATGCGACTAACGTGTGTCGCCGTCGGTGAACGATGTCCCCCGATTTACCCGACGCAGAGAAGCGACAACAACTTGGCGGCTGTGCTCGATCGATGAGCCAGCAGTTTTTGTTTGTGCATCGCTCGCGACGTGAGGCGATGCAGGACGTCGCTCACTTCGTTCGCTAGGACGACGCCCTTCGGGCTAAGACGACGCTCCCGTTGGTCGCTAGGACGCGAGGTGCTACGGGCAAATACGACGCCGTGCGATGATGACCGCTTTACTTAGTACGGCGCTACCGTTGGTTGCGAAGCCTGCCCCGGACCGCGATCCGGGGACGCAAGACTTTGCGGTCTGCAGCGTCTCTTCCGCCCCGGTTGTAGGAGCGCGCTTGCGCGCGATTGAATAGTGCCGCGCTGCGTCGGTTGAAACGCACCCGTCCAGTCGCGCCAAATCGCGCGCAAGCGCGCTCCTACAAATTTCGGATTCCGCCATATTTGCTGCACCGCACTTTACAATCGATGCACTGTTTAACGTTTTTCTCTGGAGAACAACAATGATTCGTCGTCACGGCGTTGGTAAGCGTCTTTCCGAAATGGTCACTTATCACGGTTTTTTGTTCCTCGCGGGACAAGTCGCCAAAGATCCGAGCAAGGATGTGAAAGGTCAAACCGAAGAAATCCTCGCGCAAATCGACGAGCTGCTCGAAGAAGGCGGCGCGACGAAAAAGAGCATCATGTCGGCGACGATTTATCTTGCGGACATCGGTACGTTTGCCGAGATGAATGCCGCGTGGGATGCGTGGGTGCCCGAAGGTCACACGCCAGCGCGCGCGACGGTCGAAGCGAAACTCGCGAAGCCGGAATACAAAGTTGAGATTCAGATCATCGCGTGCAACGGCATGAGTGCTCACGACCACGGACACGCGCACTAGCGCGTGGTCGTGAAGGACGGCGCTGCGCTATGACGTCGCTTCGCTATGACGAC
>JAAFJI010000190.1 GCA_013298045.1 Betaproteobacteria bacterium | reverse complement strand
CGAGTTTCATGTTGAGATCGAGCGCATCTTTGCCGCCGTAATGATCGATCATCACCGAGTGATCGACGACCAAATCAACGGGCACCAGTGGCTCAATCATCTTCGGATTCTTGCCCATCGCTTTCGCCACCCCACGCATCGCAGCGAGATCGGCCAAGAGTGGCACGCCAGTGAAATCTTGCAGCACCACACGCGCAACAACGAAGGGAATTTCTTCAGTGCGTTTATCGACCGCTTTCCAATTCGCAACTTGCGCGATGTGCTCGGTCATCACCTTTTTGCCGTCGACGTTACGCATCACACTTTCGAGCACGATGCGCATCGAGACTGGCAACCGCTTGATTTGCGGATGCGTCTTTGCGAGTTCGGGCAGCGAGTGGAAGTTGATCGATTCGCCGGTGGCGGTGGCGAAGTTCTGCACGGAGGAGGTCATCGCTAGAGTCTTTCTTTGGTCATTAAGTGCAAGCGGTCGTCTGCGACCCTGCGCGGTTTCTGCGTGCGGCGAGCGTAGCGCAAGTGTGTGTCATGTCGATCATCGCAAGCCTGGTAAGTTCGCCAGGAACAAACGATCGATGATCATAATTAGCATAATCTCTTACCGCCCTATTTAAATGGGCCGATCAATAGAATGCGCTATAAATAAATTTGACACAAAAGTTGCTCAGTACGCATGTTGCATAGGGCAGTGACTGAAATATGTGTTTTGTTCATTGAACTTCTGATTCCGGTTTTCATACCGTATAATTCATACTGTCGTATTCATACTTTTGAGGTATGTCATGGAAGCCACGCTCGCAGAACGCGGTCAGGTTGTGATCCCGAAAGCCATCCGCGATCAGTTGGGTTTGACGCCCGGTGCGCTGCTGACTTTCTCGGTTGAAGACGGAAAGCTGGTCATTCGCAAGAAAGTTGACGATGCCATCAGCCGCGTCCGCGGACGATTCAAATTTGCCGCTGGCGATTCCCTCGACGAGTGGATGCGCGATACGCGTGGCCGAGCGCCGAACGATCCGATCGAGCCGTGGGAAGAATTGCGTGACGATATTGAAATTCCCGCCGCGATTCGCGAAGATCACGCACGTCGTCGCGCAGCGTGGCTTGCTGTTCACGGCGAGGCGCAGGCCGCGCACGCGCGAGCGGTCGAAGCATCGTTGCTGACCACCGAACAGATTGATAAAGCGGTTCAGCGCTTCGAGGCCGCGAAGAAACAAAGCGCAGTTCGTGCTGCCAACGCGACAAAGCACGCGAAATCACATGTCAAAGCGAAGGCGACGGTAAAACGATGATCGCTGTCGACGCATCCGTATTGATTGAAGTGTTGTTCGAGCATCCGCAAGCGGACACGAGCGAGCTCGCGATTCGCGTCGCGTTGCAGCGTGGGCCGCTGGTGGTGTGCGATGTGGCGGCAGCAGAAGTTTGCGCACGTGGCGATAGTGCCGCATTGATGGAATCGATCAAGGAAATGGGCGTCAGCTATTCGATGATTGAAGAGAAAACGGCGATGCGCGCGGGAGAGATGGCCAATCGGTTTCGATCGCGCCAGCGTGCGCAAGGCGCGCGCCCGAGAGACCGCGTAATTCCCGATTTTCTCGTCGGCGCGCATGCGCTGATGCAATGCAGCGGATTGATTACGCGCGACGGCGGTTTCCACCGCGACTATTTCAAAGGACTCAAGGTCATTGTTCCGGGTGAACAGTGATCCCAACTTACTATCGATTGAACAGGAGAACGAAATGTTAGAAGCCTATCGCCAACACGTCGCCGAGCGAGCAGCGCTTGGTATTCCGCCGCTGCCGCTCACTGCGAAGCAAACCGAGCAACTGGTTGAGCTCATCAAAAATCCGCCGAAGGGCGAAGAGGCGATGCTCGTCGAACTCATCACGCATCGCGTGCCTGCGGGCGTGGACAACGCAGCGAAAGTGAAAGCAAGTTAGCTCGCGGCTGTTGCACACGGCACTGAGAAAACGCCACTGCTCACGCGTGAGAAGGCAACGGAACTGCTCGGCACGATGCTAGGCGGCTACAACATTTCGCCGATGGTCGATTTGCTTGACGACGCATTGGTCGGCGGCATCGCGGCGAACGGTTTGAAGAAAACGCTTCTCATGTTCGATCAGTTTCACGATGTGAAAGAGAAGGCGGACAAAGGCAATGCGAATGCAAAAGCGGTGCTTAAAAGTTGGGCAGATGCGGAATGGTTCACCTCGCGCCCCGAAGTGCCGAAATCGATCACGATTTCTGTGTTCAAAGTGACTGGAGAGACGAACACCGACGATCTTTCTCCCGCGCCCGATGCGTGGAGTCGCCCTGACATTCCTCTGCACGCGCTCGCGATGCTCAAAAACAAACGCGATGGCATCACGCCGGAAGAAGACGGCAAACGCGGCCCGGTGAAGTTCATCAACGATCTTCGCGCGAAGGGCAACCTCGTTGCCTACGTCGGCGACGTGGTCGGCACCGGTTCATCGAGAAAGTCGGCGACCAACAGCGTGCTTTGGTACACGGGCGACGACATTCCGTTCATCCCGAACAAGCGCTTCGGCGGCGTCTGTCTCGGCAACAAAATCGCGCCGATTTTCTACAACACGATGGAAGATGCGGGCGCGTTGCCGATTGAAATCGACGTGTCGCAGATGAACATGGGCGACGTGGTGCAACTCTCGCTTGATCACGCGACAGGTAAAGTCACGGCGACGAAGGACGGCAAAACGATTGCCGAAACGCAGCTCAAAAATCTCGTGCTACTCGACGAAGTTCGCGCAGGCGGTCGCATTCCGCTGATCGTTGGCCGTGGTTTGACGGGCAAGGCGCGCGAAGCGCTCGGCCTGCCGCCATCGACCTTGTTCCGCTTGCCGGTTGCGCCGAAAGATTCGGGCAAGGGCTACACCCTCGCTCAGAAAATGGTGGGTCGCGCGTGTGGTCTTCCCGAAGGCAAGGGCGTTCGCCCCGATACGTACTGCGAACCGAAAATGACCTCCGTTGGCTCGCAAGACACGACCGGCCCGATGACGCGCGACGAGTTGAAAGACTTGGCTTGCTTGGGCTTCTCGTCGGACCTCGTGATGCAATCGTTCTGCCACACGGCGGCGTATCCGAAGCCAGTCGATGTGAAGATGCACCACGAATTGCCTGACTTCATCTCGACGCGCGGTGGCGTGGCGTTGCGGCCAGGCGATGGCATTATCCACTCATGGTTAAATCGCATGCTTCTCCCGGATACCGTGGGCACCGGCGGCGATAGCCATACACGGTTTCCTATTGGCATTTCGTTCCCGGCGGGCTCCGGCCTCGTGGCGTTCGCGGCAGCGACTGGCGTGATGCCGCTCGACATGCCCGAGAGCGTGCTCGTGCGCTTCAAAGGCAAGATGCAACCGGGTGTGACGCTGCGTGATCTCGTGCATGCGATTCCGCTCTACGCGATCAAGGCCGGTCATTTGACGGTCGCAAAGCAGGGCAAGAAGAACATCTTCTCGGGTCGCATTCTCGAAATCGAAGGTCTGCCTGATCTGAAGATCGAGCAAGCGTTTGAACTCGCCGATGCATCGGCCGAACGTAGTGCTGCGGGTTGCACCGTCGCGCTCAACAACGAACCCGTCATCGAATACTTGAAGTCGAACATCGTGCTCTTGAAAGCGATGATCGCCGATGGTTACCAAGATGCGCGTTCACTCGCTCGCCGCGTGAAAGCGATGGAAGATTGGCTCGCTAATCCGAAGCTGCTCAAGGCCGACGCCGACGCAGAGTACGCAGCCGTGATTGAAATCGATCTTGCCGAAATCACCGAACCGATCGTCTGCTGCCCGAACGATCCGGACGATGCGAAAACACTCAGTGACGTTGCCGGTGCAAAGATCGACGAAGTCTTCATCGGAAGCTGCATGACCAACATCGGCCACTTCCGCGCTGCCGCAAAACTCCTTGAAAACAAACGCGACATCCCCACCAAGCTCTGGGTTGCACCACCAACGAAGATGGACGCCGCGCAGCTCACCGAAGAAGGCCACTACGGCACCTTCGGCACTGCCGGCGCACGCATGGAGATGCCGGGCTGCTCACTCTGCATGGGCAACCAGGCGCAAGTGCGCGAGGGCGCAACGGTGATGAGCACATCAACGCGCAACTTCCCAAATCGCCTCGGAAAAAATTCCGATGTCTATTTGGGCAGCGCAGAACTCGCAGCAATTTGTTCGAAGCTCGGACGCATTCCGACAAAAGAGGAATACTTGGCCGACATGGGCATCGTCAACAAAGATGGTGCGAACATCTATCGCTATATGAACTTCAACGAAATGCCAGATTTCGTGGAGCGAGCCGATAGTGTTGCGGCTTGATTGAGTTGTCGTAGCCCGGCTGCTCGCAGCCGGGTTCCGTCGTGCGACAACGCGTCGCAAGGCGCGCGAAGAAAGAGGATCATCCCGCGCCTTATTCTCCGTCCGCACGACTCTAAACTCACACGATGAACTTCTACTTTCTCTTCGCCGGCATACTCGCGGTTATCGTCGGCCTCGTTCATTCATTTCTTGGCGAGCGTTGGGTGTTCAAGCGCATGCGCCAGGGCGGAGTCGTGCCGATCAATGGCGGAACGGTGTTGCGTGAACCTCACGTGCGAATTCTCTGGGCGAGCTGGCATGTGGTCACAGTGCTTGGGTGGTGTATCGCCTGTTTACTGATTCGCTTCGCAACTTTGCCCGATGCCGTGATTCGCGAACACTTCGCGTGGTTCATTCTCGCAATCGCGGTCGCGATGCTCGTCAGCGCGGCAATCGTCTTCTTTGCGACCAAAGGCAAACATGTTGGCTGGGTCGGGTTGCTCACGGTGGCCTTATTCACATTGGTCGGTCTTTATAGGTGAGTCGGCGAGCCGCGCAACATGAGCAGGCTTGCGAACCGAGGGAGCGAAACCGCGTCTGCCGAGTTGCAATAGAGCGTGGAAGAGAGAATAACAATTTTTATTGAAGCCAACGATTATTGGGTGTTTACTGCATATTGATTATTTTTCGATATTTTGAAATAACCATCTTTACGCCATTTAAAATGTGGGGTAAACATCTTTGGTCGTTCTCACGCACGCGCAAATTGTTGAGCTGGATCGTGCAGTGTCGACGAATGCGTGCAGCGTGTGCTTTGCTCGGTTTCTGAATCGTGCTGGATCGTTTTTGAAGCGCTGTTGGCCACCAAAGCTTCGCATCCGATTACTATGTCGACTCAACCAAACTCGGGGGGAAATCATGTCACCTGTTGTTCGTGCAGTATTGCGCGTGAGCGCTCTTTTGGCTGTCGTCTCAGCATCGTCCTTTGCCTCGGCTCAAGCAACACGAACCTGGGTTTCCGGTGTCGGTGACGACGCAAATCCGTGCAGCCGTACCGCGCCATGCAAGACCTTTGCTGGTGCGATTTCCAAAACCGCAGCCCACGGCGAAATCAACGTGCTTGATCCGGGTGGATTTGGTGCGGTGACGATCACCAAATCAATCACCATCGAAGGCAGCGGCGGTTCAATCTCGGGTGTGCTTGTTTCGGGTACGAACGCGATCATTATCAATTTGCCCGGCGCGACTGACCGTGTGACGTTGCGCAATCTAGAAATCCACGGCGTTGCCAGCGGCCCCAACAACGCCTTGAACGGCATCTACATGCTTTCGCAGGGTTCTTTGATCGTCGAGAACACGCGCATCTATGGCTTTAGTCAGGGGGGTATCGTCGTCGAGAACACGTCTGGAAATGCGAACATCCATGTCGATCAAGCGCGTATATCCGACTCTGCGACCGCGATCAATGTAAACCCGAACGGTGCCGCTCCAAATACAGGTACCGCGACCCTGTGGCTTTCGAATAGCACTATCGTGCAAAACACGACAGGTCTCGCCAATAGCGCAACCGGCGCAATCGTCTCGTTCAACAATAACCGCATCGCGGGCAACGGCTCCGACGGCAATCCGACGCAAACGATCTACACGCGATAAGCGAGCGCGGCGATGAATATTTTTCATCATGTGCCTCGCGCACATGTTCGCGTGTTCGCACGTCTGGCACGCGTCGCTGGCGCGATTGGCGCGTTCGCGCTTGCGAGCGTGACGCACGCCTACGAACTCGTCGTGAACGGTGGTTTCGAGCAAAACGGAGGCGCGGGCAGTGCCGCGCTCACCGGTTGGACAAGCGCATCGCTGCCCGGCTCGCAAGGCGGCTTTGTCGCGCAATCTGGCAATCGCGGACCGGTTACGAAATTCGATGTGAGCGTGCCGCCGCAGGGCAGCTTTGCGGCGATGAACGATCAGGCGGGGCCCGGTACGCGTGTGCTCTACCAAGACATTGCGATTCCAGCGGGCACGTCCTCGGTCGTGCTGAGTGCGAGGCTCTACGTGCGTAACGCCAACGAGCAATGGCATACGCCAAACACGCTCGACTTCGCGGCAACGCCAAATCAGCAAGTGCGCGTTGACATTGTTTCGACAGCGGCGGCATTGACCGACATCGGCGCGGGCGTCTTGCGAAATCTCTATCGCACGCAGACGAGTGACCCACGCGTGTCGTCCGGTTATCTGACGATTACGAGTGATCTCTCCGCCTACGCGGGGCAAACGGTACGCTTGCGCTTCGGCGCTGTCGATAACCGGCAAAGCCTCATGTTCGGCATCGACGCAGTGAGCATCGTCGTGCCCGGCACACTCGCAAGTTCGCTTTCGCTGATAGCCACGCCATCGCCTTCGCTGCTCGGTGCACCGGTTTCGCTGCAAGCGACGATCACCTCGCCGAGCGCAGTTAGCGCGACGGGCGGCGTGAATTTCTTTGCCGATGGTGGCGCG
>JAAFJI010000019.1 GCA_013298045.1 Betaproteobacteria bacterium | reverse complement strand
CGCGCACACAAGATGCGTTGCGCAAACTTGCCGGAAACGAACCCAACAGCTCGAACAGTTCCTATGGCAGCGGAAATTTCATTGAGCGCGCGCTCCCGCTCGCGCCGAGTCGCCAGCCGCCAGCGGACGATCCGCCGGTCGGTTTCTCATTCGAAAACGGCGATCTGCGCGAAATTGTGCGCAACGTGCTGGGCGACTTGCTCAATGAGAATTTCACGATCGATCCGCAAGTGCAGGGCACCGTCACCATCCGCACCAGCAAACCGGTGCGCCGCAGCGAGGTCTTCGCGCTCTTGGAATCGATGCTTCGCGCCAACGGCTTCGGCATCGTGCGCGACGGAAAATACTGGCGAATCGGTGCCCTGGCGACCCTCTCTCGCGGCTACGGCGTACCGCAGATTTCCCAGCGCTGGCTCAACGGCGACAAACAAGGATCGAGCGTTGCGATCTATCAACCAACGCACGTGGGCGCCAACGAGCTGAAGCGTCTGGTCGAGCCCTTCGCCAAAGACGCGGCGGTTGCGCTGCGGATCGACGACATTCGCAACTGGCTCATCATCTCTGCGCCGAGTCCCGAAATCGAGCGGCTGCTCGAAGTAGCGACCATGTTCGATGCAAGCCTGCTCGACGGCATGTCGTTTTCGCTCGTTACGCTTAAAAACGCGGAAGCGAAGGCTGTCATCGCAGAGTACGAGAAGATCTTCGGCGCAACGGCGACTAACCCACTTTCAGGCTTGTTGCGCGTGGTGTCGCTAGAGCGCATTAACGCCTTGCTCGTCATTTCCCCGCGAGCCGAAGTGCTGAAAGACGCAGAGCGCTGGATCGAGCGGCTCGACCAGCCGGGCGATCCTGCGGGCGGGCAGCGGCTCTATGTCTACACCTTGCAATACACCCAGGCCGAAAAGCTGCAACCGCTTCTGTCGCAAGCCCTCGCCAGCCGCGACCCGCGCGGTGTCCAGCCAGCAGGCGTTGCACCGGGCCAACAAGCGGTCACCGTCAGCGCGCCCGCTGCGCCGATTGTGGGGCAAGGCATCGTGACCCCCGGCAATTCGCCGACGACTTCGCTCAACAACCCAAGCGCCGCACCGCGTTCGGGAGCGGCAACTTCATCCGGCGCGACCGGTGCCGGCGGCGCAAACCAGAATCGCGGTCCCACCGTGGTCGCCGACAAAGATCGCAACGCCTTGCTGATCCTCGCCACGCCGAGCGAGTATGCCCTGATCGAAAGCGTGATCAAAAAGCTGGACGTGCCTCCGAAGCAGGTCGCCATTGAGGTGAAGTTTGCAGAGGTTTCTCTCACCGGCGAGTTCAGCCTCGGTTTGCAGTCCTACTTTGTCGGAAAGCTCAATGATCCAAGAAATCGATTGACCGCCACTGACAATGGCTTTGGTAGCCTCGTCGGACGCGCATTCACCTACACGTGGAAAAAAACTGACGCTGTGCAAGCGATCCTGTCGCTAAACGACGCAAGAAAAAACGTTCGCACGCTCGCGCAGCCGACGCTCATCACACTCGAAAACCAAAAAGCCTCGTTTACTTCGGGCAAACAAATTTCAGTGCGAACCCAGTCGCAGGCTCCCGGCACGACGACCACCGGCTCGATTGACAGTTTCCAATACATCAACACTGGCATCACCGTCAATGTCACGCCGCGCGTCAGTGGCGAAAATGTATTTCTAGACATCCAGCACGAAAAGAGCGACAGCGAGCCGAATGCCGAAGGTGGCAACCCCGACATCGTGCGGAGTGCAACGACGACGACCGTGATGGTGCAATCGGGCGATACGATGCTCTTGGGCGGTCTATTCCAGGACAAGAAGACCAACAATAACGCCGGACTGCCGCTACTGTCGTCAATTCCGGTGCTTGGTGGTTTGTTCGGACGTCAAGACGACACATCAAGCCGCTCGGAGCTCGTGCTGCTGATCTCTCCTCGCATCATCTCCAACCCCGAGGAAAGCCGATTGATCGTCGACGAGCTGCGCAAAACGCTCACTGGGATCGAAAACGTTTCGTGGTCGGCCTCCACGCGACAATCGCCCGCCGCAAAATCCAGCTCGAACGAGCCTGAACCGCAGCCGAACGGTGTGGTGCGCACGAGCTACCCGCCTGGCAGCCTCAAAGTGGACGATACCTGTGTCGGATGCGGGAAGAAATGAGTCGGACGCTGCTTAGTCGCGCACGGTCGATGGTCGTTTCGACGGTTCGACGGTTTTTGACTTTGACCTCTTTCGCCTCATGAACGAAGTCATTCGACAAATTTTTGTATTAAATCAAGATCAAAAATGAAAGCCAAAACTGCCATGATTAATTGGGCATATGTAAAAAAAGCTGAAAGCTATTTGACGTTGCTTGTCGCAATGTTTGCGTTCCTGCTCGTTTCAGGTTGTGCGACCACGGTATCAACACCGACCGACGCGAAGTCTCGCGCCGAGGCGCGATCTGCCGAATACTGGCAAAAGATCATCGCGGGCGAGTTTGCGTCCGCCTACGCGCTACTCACGCCGACCTCGCGTGAAGCAATAACGCCCGAAATTTTTGCCCAGCAAATGCGGGGCATGCGGGTGAAAACCGCTAAAGTCGCTAAAGCAATATGTGCCGATCAAAGCGCCTGTAATGTGGAGTTACAGATGGAAGTTGAAATTCGTGTCGCCCGGGTTGGCTTTCGGGTTGTCCCGCTGAGCCATCAAGAAGTGTGGACTTTAAGCAACGGCGAGATGTTTTTGATCCGCAAATAGCTCGCGCTTGCGCAAAAAAGATAAATTTGTATAGAATGAGTATTACTGCTGTTGGTTCTAAAAAGTGATCACTTCACTCTTAAATTAAGGAGTTTTAGAAATATGAATATCAAACGTAAGTCGCTCGTTGCGGCGCTCATGGGGGCGGGTGCTCTCGCCGCTGCGGGTTCGGCAAACGCGGTCTACCTAAACAGCGATGGCTTGGGTCAGGTACTGATTTACCCTTACTACACGGTTCGCAATGACGTGCAGACGCTTTTGTCGGTTGTTAACACGACCGATCAAGGCAAAGCAGTCAAGGTTCGTTTCCGTGAAGGTAAGAACTCTGCTGACGTTCTTGACTTCCTGCTGTTCCTCTCGCCGAAAGACGTGTGGACTGCATCGATCACGAACACCGGCGACAACGGTAACGGCACTGGCGGCGCGCTTCTGAAAACTGGCGACACCTCTTGCGTGTTCCCAACGGAAGACGAATTCGGTAACAAAATGCGCGTGAATGGTATTCCGTTCCGTACGTTCGGTTTCACCGGTTCGAACGCCGATGGCGCAACGACCGCAGTTGATCGCGTTCGCGAAGGTTATGTCGAAATCATCGAGATGGCGACTGTTCCTTCCGGCACGGATCTCTACGACGACATCAAGCACCGCGCTGGCAATGCAACCACGCCACGCACGCCTGATTGTGAAATCGTTGATTCGGGCAATGCAATCGGTTCTGGTGACGTTGACTTCCCGTCGGGCGGCATGTTTGGTAACACGACCACGCTCAGCTTCACGGCAGGTACCAACACTGGTATCGACGCAGTTGCGTTCAACGACTTCTGGGATCAGTCGTACCAGCCACAAATCAACCTCCCATCGTCTGAAAGCCCGAACCTCAATGAAGGCAGCCTGACGAGCGTTGTGGTTGACAACAACACGACGTACGTGACCACCTGGAACTCTGGTAACCAGGCGATCAGCGCGACCATCATGCATAACAACATCATGAATGAGTACGCGTACACGGCGGACAACCTCTTCGCAACCGATTGGGTTGTGACGATGCCAACCAAGCGTCAATTCGTAAACGGCTCTGGCGCACCTATCGCTCCTTTCCAACGTAAGTTCGGCAAAGACGGCGCATGTGACGACGTGTCCTTGGTTTCTTATGATCGTGAAGAAGGCTTCTCGACGTCACGTGAGGGATTCTCCCCACGTCCGCCGACAGGCACGAACTCGCTCTGCTGGGAAGCTAACGTTATTTCGTTCGGCGGCTTGAATTCCGGCGCATCGAAAGTGTACGGATCGACCAACGCACTTGGCTTTAACGGCTACCAAAACGCTGGTTTGGGCGTACCTAGCGTCGATGCGAAGCCACAAGGCGAAGGCGGCTGGCTTGACCTGTCGTTCGTTACGAGCGGCGTAACCAACAATCACACGATGATTGGCGGAACATCGAACCGTGTCACGATCGGCGCATTCGGTGTAGTAGCTGATACGGTTGCAAGCGTAACCTTCCGTGGCTTGCCAACGGTTGGCTTCGCAATCGTTCAAGCGAACGCGGGTCAAAAGGCGAGCTTCGCATCGTCCTACACGCATCGCTACAAGAAGAGCATCACGCCAGGCGTGCCTGTTGTTCTGATTCAGTAACTTCGTTGCTGACGCAAGTCAGTTGTATGAAGCAAAAGCAGCCTACGGGCTGCTTTTTTATTGTGCGGAGCAAGCCACTGTCGGAAACCGTGAGCGCCCGCTACCTTCAAACGAGCCTAGGATGCGCCACGATAATCCAGTCGCGCTACAATCATCCTGCGGGGGAAACGGATCACTACATCTGCGCACATTCGCCACGCGTCGGAATCACAGAATTTCAACGTAGGCGCGCAAATAAAATCGGGGCATTGTTGGAAAGGCCTATCTCATGACTTTTAAGTTTCGAAGCGCACTCCTCGCCGCGTTCGTTTTTGGTGGCGCGCAGGCGCACGCTCAAAGTAGCGTTACAGGTACCGCAAACGTCACCTGCACCGAGGCGAGCATCGGGAACAACAAGAAGGAGCTCACTTGCACCTTTGCTCCCGTGAAATTGATCGTTCCCTCGTCGCTCAGTCTGCCTGGCTCTGCCAATGGAAACAGCTTCGACTTAACCGCGAGCAGCAGTTTCAGTTGCGCTCCGACCGCGTCCGCCGTGCCTTCCGGCTCCGTGCAAACGTCAAACCTCGCGGCAAACTGTACAGGTGCTGCTGCGCCTGGCGACATTACTTGGGCCGCGACGAGCTCGACAGCTGGCGCGGCCGTGTCTTTACAGATTGCAAACCCGAAAGCCACAACAACGACTGCGTCGTTGAATTTCCCTTCGACCACCAACGCTCTCGCGCTGACGTTAACCGCGTGCCAATCGGTCGGCGTGGGCTGTCAGAGCTATTCAACATCGATTGCGAATTCAACCGCGATCGTTACGCCAACCGGATGCCAATTAACTGGCGCGCCGACATCGAGTGTAGCTATCGCAGCATCGGTTAACTTGGGTGTAAGTTCGTGCCAAGGTTTGCAAGCGGGCGCAACCTACGATTGGCTCTACAACAATGCATCGGTCGGTAGCGCAACAACGCTCTCGCACGTACCGTTCCCAACCGGAGGCACGGCCACTAGCGGCGTGTATTTGCTGCGGGTATGTAACCCCGGTGGAACCGTCTCGGCCGGCTGTATGTCGGTGCCGAACGCAAACGGTCTGACGGTCACGCGTACCGCGCAATCCGGTGGCAGCGAACTCTCACTGTGCGACCAGCAGTTTGGAACCGGCGCGGTGACCATTCAGGGCACCATGAACTTTGGCACCGAAAACATCAAAGGTTTCCAGGGCTACACAAGCAACGGAAACGTGCCTGCGGTCTATCGCGTCATCGTGCCGAACCCGACACCAGCGAATGATGTTTCGGCGCGAATCGTTTGGAACTCGTCAATCGGCGCATCGACCACAAAGGTAGTGAAAATTAGTCGCGACCAAGCTTGCGGAACAGTCGGAGCAAACACGCTAGGTGACCTGTTTGATGCGGGCGGCAAAGCGGTGCGTTACTCGACGAGTGCAACCACGCCGCCGTACTTCGACGCAGGCAGCACGTGGTACGTGATGATTTCCAGCCCGGGCTGTACAGACAACTGTAATTTCAACCTCGAGTTCTATCGATAAGCGATGCGGTTCACAATACTCGCGCGGCGGCTTTTAGCCGCCGCTTTTTTTCTGAGCTCACTTTGTTGTACTCACGCGATTGCGCAAGATCCAGTCGTAGGTCGGGTATCTGGCGCAGAAGTTACGCGCACCGAGTTTCGCGGCGCATTGCTTCAAGCGCTGCGCACCGAGGCGCAGCCGCTGACGGACGTCGACCAGCAGAAATCGCTGATCGACGCGCTACTCGATTTCAAGACCGTTCCCGCTCGAGCTGAAAAAATCTATCAATTGACGCGCACGGAAAATGCATTCATTGCACGCCAGGTCGGCGAGGCGCAATTGCGTGCAATCGCGATGATTGCGGATTTCCGTTACCGCGAGAAAATCAACAAAGACAGTCCGCGTGTGCAGCAGCGTGCGCGAGAGCTGTACCTCGCGAGTCCGGATCAATTCAACTCGTCCGAGTCCTACGATATCTCTCACATCGTGGTTCGCACCGACAATCGATCACTGGAAGACGCAGTCGGGCGCGCCAACGACGCTTACAAGAAGTTATCCGCCGGCGAATCGTTTGCGACCGTGTCCGCACTCTTATCAGACGATCCAAGCGCGAAGGCTAACAAGGGGCGATTGCCACCGCTCGCACCTGAGCAGGTAGACAATGATTTCGCCAAACGTGTAATGAACAAGGCGAACGTCGGTCAACTATTGAAACCGTTTATCGCGCGCTCCGGCATTCACGTTGCCCTCCTGCATGCCTACAACGCACCACGACGGCTCACTTTTGACGAAGCGAAAGAAGCGGCTGTCGAACGAGCCGTCGATGAGCTCGTTGCGGCGGAACGCAACAAAGACTGGGCGGCAATGCGGATTGACCCGAGTGCGCGAAGCTACGATCTTGCGTCAATCGCAGACCTGATTAAGCCTGCGCAAAAGAACACGATGTCGCCCGAGGTGCTCAACGAAGTACGTCGAATCAAGGCGGAGCAGGCGACGAAGAAATAGGCGCTCGACTAAAGCTGGGCGCTAAACAAAACCGCGGCGGCGATCCGCAAACACTATGGCTCTACTGACTTCAATCGAAATCTCCCGCATTCGCGACCTTGCGCGCGCTGGCGACTATCGCGCCGCGGGCGAGGCGCTCAATGCAATCGAGAGTGTCGACGGCGCAACCACCGAGGTGCTGCAATTGGGCGCGGAAATCGTCGCCATGGCCGGAAACCATCGCGGCGCGCTCGAAATCCTCAAGAAGCTCGTTGGACGAAGCCCAAAGAGCGCTCGCACCTTCCGCTTGGCTGGGCGCAGTTTTGAGGCGATCAACGATTTCGTCAATGCCCGACGCGCGTATCTGGAGGCGTCGGATCTCGACCCGAGCGACGATTTCAGTTTGGCTCACGCCGCCAACATGTTCGAGGCCACCAACGAATTTGCCACGGCGCTCACGCTCGCAAAGCGGCTCGAATCGCGCGCCCCGTCAGCGCAGCAACGCTTCGATCTGCGATTGATGCAAGCGAGCTGCCTCTATCACCTCGGCAACGATGATGAGTCGTTCGCGATGATCGAGCCGCTCTTGGCGCAAAGCCCGGAAGACCCGCGGCTGCTCACGCTTCAAGGTCGAGTGCTGATGCGCTTCGGACAGACAGACCGCGCCCGCGAAATCTTTCAAACCGCATTGCAGCACGCTCCAGAGAGCGAGAAAGCGACGCTTCGAAATCTCATCGATTTCGTCGACGGAAACGTCGGTGACGGGCTGGACACCAAAGTCACGGAGTCGCTGTTCGACCGGTACGCGGCGAAATTCGACTCGCACCTCGTTGGGCGTTTGAAATATTCCGCGCCTGAACTGATCTCGCGCGTCGCGCGGGAACATTTCAAGTCCAGAAGTTTCGATCTGTTAGACCTCGGCTGTGGCACCGGTCTTGTTGCTGAAACGCTGGCAGACTTGGGCGGCGGGCGAGTCGGCGTCGACCTCTCCGAAAAAATGCTGCGCGAAGCCCAAAAAAAGGCGCTGTACTTCCGACTCCATCAAGTCGACATTCGACAGGCGCTGAACGACACCCAGGCTGAAAGCTTCGATTTCATCACTGCCGCCGACGTCTTCAACTACGTTGGCAAAATCGATGACATTTCACGCAATGCTTGGCGCGTTCTGCGTGATGACGGAATGTTTTGCTTTACGCTCGAACTCGACGAATCCAATCCAAATTCGACGGCAACCGCGACACCCAGCATGCGCATCCTGCACGGGGAAACAGCGGTTCGCGCACTTCTCACTGAGGTCGGTTTTCACGACGTGGAAATCGAATCGTTTGTGATGCGCTATGAGGCGGGGGAGCCGGTGAATTCCGCGATGTGTAGCGGTGTGAAACGCCGAGCGCTTCAGTAAAACCGCCGCGCGCTAACGCTCGTGGCGGCGATTCAAATACGGTCGCTCAAGCGCACGATAAGAGAGTTCGGAAAGTAGCAGCGTGATTCCAAGTACCACCACGAGTGTCACCGCGAGTCCGAGCGCGCGGTGAGCGGAGAGTCGCGCCGCGTGTCCGATCAGGTCGGAGAAAAGAAAAATCACTGGCATATGCCATAAGTAGAGCGAATACGAGCGCTCGCCGAGCCACTGAGCCGCGCGCAGCGACGCTCGAGCGCGGCCGCCGGCAAAGTCTGCCGAAGCCAGTCGTGCGATGAGCCACGCGGCGGCAACACAGAAGAGTGCGGCGTAGAAATCGTGCGGCGTAGCCAGACCAGGGAATCGCTCAACCTGCGTGACATGATGAGCCGGCGCAAACCACGCGTAGGCCAAAACCACAGCGGCGTAATAAATCACAAAAACCGCGCCGGGAATGCGAGCCAACGCGTCGCGAATTGCCGATGAAAGCGCAACCGACACGCCGGTCGCGAATAACAAGAGATAGGTCCAGCTTCGCCCGCCCAGCACCCAGACCAAACTGCCAAGTCCAGCGACCACAACCAACACGCAAATCACGCGCACCATGCGCGAGCGAGCCTGCGTTGCGACCAGCAAGATCGCTGCCGACAGGTAGAAAACCCATTCCCAAAATAACGACCAGGTCACGGTGAGTAGCGGCGGCACCTGGGCGGGGAAAAGCCAATTGAGCGTCAGGAAGTTCAACGCCACACCGCTCGCGCTCGGCAGTTCGCGCCCGCCTGCTAAAGCGAGTAGCGCACACGCAAGCAAAGCAACCCAAAGACACGGAAGCAGGCGCAATGCGCGATTACGCAGAAAGCGTATCGGGTGCGTTTGCGGCTTGCGGCGAAGTCCCTGGCTGATAAGGTACCCGCTGATAACGAAAAAAAGATACACGCCATGCTGCGAGTGAAACAGCCACACAGCAATGAAGTGCCCGACGCCCGCCGCGTCCGCAAGTGAGTCGCGCTCGATATCTCGGCCAAGCAGCGATGAGCCCGCAACCCACACATAGTGCATCAGAACCGTCAGAAAAATCGCCCAAGCGCGGAGCAGATCAAGCCCGATGTTGCGCGAGCCTGAGGGAGACACTCCCGGTGAAAGCGTGCTCAATGCCGCCATCCCACCGAACAACGCGTGTCCAAGCTCAGAGCGTGCGCCTCGAACGCACCGCACCGGCGCGATCATGCTTGGCGCACAACCCTATTTCCGTGGCAGCCGCCGCTTTCACAATCCAAGTAAACCGACATCGATCTTGCGTCGCATTCGCGCCGGGGAAGAAGGACACCAACGTGTGATAGTGCGCACGCCCTTCAAGTTGCGACCCTTCAATGCGTTGCTTGCCTTCGACGAGTGTTGCACCTTCCGGTAGTTCGATCTCGGCAATTACGCCGCGCGTGTATTTCTTCTCTAAAGTAGTCTTGCTAACGTAGGTCGGCAAATAACCTGTGTTCTGCACACCGAAATCAATACGCCAAAGATCGTCCCCGAGCTTAGTGATTTCCGTTGAATGATGTTCGAGCTTCGGTGACATGAGCGCTTGGAAAATGATCCAATCGTGAAACTTGCTGCATTCTCTTTCGAGCAAATGCGAGGGTGGATTGCTAAACGTGTGGAAGCGATTCCAGCCGCCGAGTTCAACCTTGCCGAGCGCTGGGTGATCGTATTCATACCAATCAACGTAGCCCTTGCCTTTGTGAACTTCGTCAGACCACTTCAGCAGCTTCAAATCATCCTCGACCGGATGATCGCGGAACCAGTCGATGTACTTGTAATCCTTGATCCCCGCCTCGCGCATAGGGCACCAAATCTCGACGACCCATGCGTACGATCCTAGCTCCGTATAAAGCCAATCCTGCGTTCCGGTAATCACTTCTTTCGGGTGATATTTGAATTCATGGAACACGCTGATCGCTGGATAGCCTGTAAGCTCTTCACCCTTCTTGCCTTGCGTGTTGAAAACCCACAAATCTTCTGGTGGCATCTCGTCGTCTGCTTTTGTGCCGTATGGACGCAAGAGCACGCCGCTCCACGTGTGGAAGAAGAGCCCGCCGCAAATGTTGCGATGCTTGTTGATGAATTCCACGCAATTGCGAACCTCGGGTTCGCTCGTCGGGAAATCGCCTGCGCCTAGTTGCTTCGACTCCGGTCGCCACTCCTCTGGGAAGTTGCGATTGAGATCGAGCCCCTCTCTTGTGCGCGCAACCGGCAGATTGAATCCGTCGTATTTCTTAACGCTACCTTCGCTGACGATTCGGTAATAGTCGCCGCCGCTCTCAATCGGATCGCGACGCACCATCAAACGCGGCTCGGTCGGATGTTTCTTCCAAGGCCCGTTCGGGTCTTTGAAGCGCATCATCAGAATGCGGCCATCGCCGTCGATGTCTTCAGCTTCCAAGCCTTCAATCGCGTCTTCGTCGTACGGATACGGGCGAGTCGAGGAGCGGATGTATTTCGGCTTATCCGCCATCGCCCATTCCGCGCCGTCCGGGTTCACACGTGGCAGTACGTACATCGTACGCGAGTCGAGTAGGCGCGTGATGTCGTCCTTTTTGCCGTAGCCGTTCAGCAGCTCGTCGATGAGTTTCAGCGCCGCAACAGAGCCCGAAAGCTCGGTCGCGTGAACATTCGCGTCGACATAGAAAGCAGGTTTGTCGGTGTCGCTGCCGGTTTCGAAATTCGTGATCGTGACGCACCACACCGGGCGGCCTTCGTAGCTCTCGCCAATCGGCGCGAGCTTCGCAAGCTTCGGGAATTTGGCGACCGCTGCGCGAAGCAGCGCGGTGAGTTCTTCGTATTTAACGAAACGATCGTAGGGAAACATGGCAAGCTGCGTTAGGCGTTAATCCACCATTCTGCCAAAGCGCGTCGTGGGCGTCTCTAGCGTTTACGCAAGCGAACCGACCAAATTCAACGCAGCGCAAATTGACGACGAAAGATCAAAACAGCTATCGCCTGTTAAGCCCGATGAAATAAAGAATTTATCGCGTTCGAACGCTTTCTCGTTAAGAAAAATAACTAAGTCAAGAATTCAGTTTAAATCGGCTTAGTTCTGGAAAGCTGTTCACCTCTTTTGAGCGCCCGGGTGCTGTGTCGCGAGTTCGCGTAAACGCGCCAAACGCTTTGTCTCGTTCTTCTGAACCCAATCGTCGGTTTGCAGAAGCGCGAGCGACTTCTCGGCGTAGGACTTGGCTTGCGCAGCGTCTCGCTTCGAAAAATAGATCTCGGCAAGTTCATCGTAGACGTACGCATCCGGCTTGTCATCGCGAAGCATTTCGGCTTCAAGTCGCGACTGAATCGCGAGCGCTTCGTCGATCTTGCCCAGCAAGCGCGACACATTCGCGATTTGCCAATGCGCAATGAAGACTTGTAACGGCTTGCTGCCTTGCGATTGATGCGCTTCGAGTGCGAGTTGAAAGTGTTTCATCGCCGCATCGAGATTGCCGCGCTCGCGCTCGGTTGAGCCTAGATTGTTCGCGAGACTCGCGCGCCACTTTCGTGCTTTCTCGTCTTTCGTCGCGAGCGCAATCTGCATCGCACGCTCGGTCCACGAAAGTGATTCCGCAGGGTCCTTCGAGAAGCCAAACATGTGCGCCGCGTCGATCGCGAGGTCATCGAGCCCGTGTTTCGATGCAATCTCGAACGCTTCGTTGAACATCGGTTTCGCCGTTGGAAAGTCGCCCGCCGAGTTGAAACTGCGTCCCCGTTCAAGCAAATAGCGAACGCGCAGCGCCGGGCGTGGCGACGACGACATTCGCTTTTGAATGTCGTCAAGCATTGCATGCGCGGTTGTGAAATCGCGGCGCAAACTAAACGTCCGTGCAATCTGCGTTTCAATTTCCAGCGCGTCTTCGCCACTGACTGTTTTCAACGCTTCCCGAAAGCGGCGCTCGGACTCGGGCTTGTCGTTGAAATCCCAGAGCGAATTGATGAGTGCTGTGACGGTTGTGTGAGTCATTGGTGCGTTCATTGCGCAGCCTCCTGCGAGGAACAACAGACAAAGGGAAAAGAAGACGCAGCGCCCGGCTCGCCCTGCGGCGCAAAGCCAACTCGAGAAAACGTGAGCGCACGCCTGACCACGCAGACATCGCAACCTTGCGTTTTTCCAAACCGACCGTCGAGTCGCGTTCACCACCGCACCTTTAGTGCTGTTGCAGCGCCTCAACCGAAATCGTTTGACGAAGCATATGGCTGTCGTCGGTGCCGAGTTCGATCACTTCACTGCCGCAGTTCGCAGCCTCAAGGCACACATAGTCGCGCCACGCGTTGTCTGGGATGTCGCTGAAGCCTTTCACCGCCGCCTCGCCCGGATTCCAGGCAACGAGTGTGCGGCTGCCTTCAGTGGTCATCACTACCTTGCGTTGCAGCGCCGGATCGACGAGTTCGAAACGGTTCGGCGCGTTCATGTAAATACGATCGCTGCGACCGGGATCGCGCGCGTCGTTTAAATGCCATGCGCCGCGTTGTGTGTGCATATTGAAGTCGTCGAACTTGTCGCTGTAGCTCAAATTATCGAGTTCGTTCACTGAGACGCGCATCGCGTCGCCGACTTTGAAATAGGTGTGAAACGCTTGCGTGAAGCGCACGGTTTCCTGACTCAAATTCACGGTCGTTAATGCCTGATCGAGCGAGCGCCCAATTAGCATCGTGTGCATTAAATTCATCGGGACATCGCCGACTTCCGGCGCTGCGAGCGCGATCACCCATTCGCCCAATTCGCTTTGCTCGGCGTGCGTGAGTTTCCATTGCCTATTGCGCACGAGACCGTGCTGCGGCGCGTCGGCTGGCTGTCCCTGTTTCGCGAAGTACGGCCAGCACACAGGCACGCCGCCACGGATCGAATCCGGCGGACGCTTCGTCGTCGGCGAGAGCCACAACACATCTTCAAAACCATTGGGCACGAACGAGAGCACGTGACCGCCAAACAAACTCACGGCCGCATGCGAAAACGGCGTGTGAACGATGAGCGCGGGCAGCCCCTGGAATTCGCCAAAGCGCAATGTGTCTTGCGATGCCCCCATCGATCAGACCTTGTCGCCGCGCGCGCGTCGCGCTTCGAGTGCTGCGGGACGCGACCAGCATTTCGCGAGCCAGGTTTTGAAATGCGGCTTATCGGGCATGTCGAGCCCGAGCGCGCGATAGCAAACCGCAGCGACATTCAAATCGCCGACGGTGAATCGATTGCCGACAAGATATTCGTGTTTCGCGAGCACGCCATCTAGCACCGCGAGCGGCGCTTTGATGTTTTCCAGGGCTTGTTTCGCGACCTCGGGCTTGCGCTCTGCTTCCGGCAAAAACATCGTGTGATACGCCCAGTTTCCGAGGTCGGTTTCGACACTGGTCGCAGCCCAAAGCGACCACTGCGTAATCTGCGCGCGCTCTTCGGCGTTCGCCGCAGCCACCTCGCCGCCGAACTTGTCCGCCAGATACTGATTGATCGCAAGCGACTCGAACAGCGGCATGCCATCGACGACGATGAACGGCACGCGTCCGTTTGGATTCAAATCGGTGTACGGTGGCGCTTTGAGTGCTTTGTCGTTGTACGCAATCGGGTCGTGCTCATACACGAGCCTGAGTTCTTTGAGCATCCAAATGTTGCGAAAGGTGCGCGATGCCTCCACGCCGTAGAGTTTAATTGTCGTCATACAGAAAATTCCTCCATTGCCCCATTTAAGCTCGGCTTGACTGCTAATTCATAAAATTTCGCATGCAAGCAAAAAACTACAGATCGCCAGAATTATTGTGGCGATCAAATTAATTGCTGTCACACGATTCCGCCATCGACAATAAACGATTGCCCAGAGCACGCACGCGCATCGTCGCTCGCCAAAAAGAGCGTCATTGCAACGACATCCTCCGCGAGCAATCGAAATTTGAGCGCTTGGTTGTCGATGAAATCTTTCTCTAGCTGCGGCGTCACGACCTGTGCCATTTGCTTATCGGTCTTGATCGCGCCCGGCACCACACAATTCACGCGAATACCGCGTTCGCCAAGCTCCTGCGCGAGCGTGCGCGTGAGACCGTGAATACCGGCTTTCGCCGTCGTGTAACTCACAAAACCTTTGCGCCGCCGCATCCAGCTGACCGAGCTCATGGTGACGATGCTGCCGCCCGCACCCATCGTCCGCGCGGCGGCTTGTGCGCCAAAGACTTGCGGCCGCAGATTGATCGCCTGATTGTTGTCCCAGAATTCTGGCGTTAACTCATCGAAGGCATGACGCGCGTCGTTAGCGGCGTTACCAACATAGACATCGAGCTTGCCGCCGAGCACATCCGCGGCAGTTTTGATGGTGCTCTGAAGCGCGGCCACGTCGCGAATATCGCAATGCCAGTAGCGCAATTTGTCGCGCACGTTGAGCCGCGCACGCAGCGCAGTCGCTGCATCGTCATCGACATCGAGAAAGCCGACGTAGCAGCCTTGCGTGAGAAACTCGGTCACTAGCGCCGCGCCGATACCGCTCGCACCGCCGGTGATGAACACCGCCTTGCCGCGCAGCGACGGATAGATGTTTGAGAGTGTAGGCATAGTGGAAGTTTAGCGCGCGAAGACGAGCGCCATGCCGCGTCCTAACCGCGTCCGCGCTCACCGAGCCGAGGTGCGCCACGTACGGCGAATGTCGCTGCAACGCAGCGTTTTTATGGAAGCGCGAGCCCGCATCGATTGCTCAGATACTGCTTAACGCCACCGCTCGCGCCGTTCGGTGTGGGTTGATCCCAGAGCTGACGTTGCGACCCGACCGGAATCAAGCCATCCAATGCAGCGGCACCGGTAAAGCCGTTCGTTACGCGCAGCAAAATCGCGGCATCGCGCCAATCGGTCACGCCATCGAGATTGATGTCGAAGCGATTCTCCGAGATGCGCGGCGCGACGTAAGCGTTTATCAGGGCTTCAGTGTTGCGACTTCCCGCGGCATTGAATGCACCAGCGATTACGGGCGCTCCAGTGACGCCAAGGATCCGGCGCGCAATCATCAACGCGTCGGTACTTGCGAGCACCGCATTGTCGCCATCCGCATCAAGTCGGCACGTCACCGTGAAACGCGCTGCGGCGGTTTGCGGTCCATTCATCGTCAATGTGCAAGTGGTGTTGGTGCTGTTGGCCGCACTGGCACAGCTTGCGGGGTCGGTCCAGCCAACGAATTCGCCATCGTTCGCGGCGTTGACCTGTTGCGTGAGTATCGCCTGCGAGCCATCCGCGAAATTTCCGGTGCACGTGCCAGGACAGTTGATTCCACCTGGCGCAGACACCACGCTACCCCATTGGCCACCGACAACGCTGACCGTGAGCGCCCGAAGCGGGGTAATGATGGTTGAATCGGTCGCGGACGCACCAATCGCGCCGGCATCGCGCGAATTGCACTGGCAGATGCACACATCATTGTCTCCCCGCAAGGGTAGGCCAAGAAAGCATAGTCCCGTTGAAAAGCAAATGCCAGACAATTCTGTAGCGAGCCCGTTAGCTTGTGGCGGACGCCCAAACGGCGCGCTGGATCGACAAATTGATTAACTTATCGCTTCCGCTCGAACTTCGGGTCACACGGCGGCTGAGCTGCTTTGTCGTGTATCAGCGCTATCGCATGAAGCCGTGCTCTTCCGCGCACGCCTTCGACGCCGCAATCCGTTCAACAGTCGGTGGGTGCGAGGACGTGTAGGTTCCGGAGTTCAGGTCGGTGTTGTAGCGTTTGCCGAGGTCGATGAACTTTGCGAACGCGTCGCCGAGCCATGCGGGCGACTGCTTGGTTTTGGCGAGGAGCTCGCAGGCGTAGCGATCCGCCTGGCGCTCCACCGACTGCGAGTACTGGGCGCTGAGCACATTGCTCGCAACGAGATCAACGACTTTGGTGGTGAGTTCGTCTTGCGACATGGCAACCGTCAGAAGCTGCGAGGCGATCAGGTGCGTTGCGATGCCGCGCAATGCGTCGCGATGTGCGACGTGACCCAACTCGTGGGCGAGTACGGCGACCAGGTAGTGGTCGTCACCCAGCAGCCCAATCAGCTCATCGGTCACGACCACAGCGCCGCCCGGTAACGCGAACGCGTTGGCCATTCCCGAATAAAACAAGAGCCGGGCGGTGGGCAGTTCGGCGGCTTGCGCCAACGCGTCGAAGCGTTGGCGCAAGCGCTCCTGAACGTCGGCGGGAAGCGAAGTGGGCCTCAGCGTGGATCGAGTTACGGAAGTCAACACCGTCTCACCGAGCCGCGCTTCAAACGACATCGGAATTCGCGGCGCGACGAGGTTGACCGCGCCCGGCAAGATCACAGTCAAGATAAACACCGGCAGCAACAGCACCGCGATGGCCGAGAACCAGGCATTGCGCCGCTCGCGAATCCAACGCCCCACGCGAGAGGGGTCGCGAACACGCCACGCACCCGATCGCGGTTGGGCAAGCTCGATCAGGCGACCATCGGAGAGTGCGAGTCTGCTCCGCACACGGTCGCTATCGTCTGCCGAACTCACGTGCATTGCCGCAATCGTCTCGAAGTTACCGTCGCTTCGATGAATCCGCCACGACCCTGCGCGCGCGTCGTGCTCGATGTGCACGGCCTCAGCCGCCGCGTGCTGCCCGTCGAAGAGAAGCGCCTGCTCGCCCGTCACCGAAGATGTCGCCTCACTCATCGCTACCAACCTACTTCAATGCCGAATTGTTCAGCAAGACCATCGACGATCGCCCCTTTCGTGGCGGCGTTCGGCGCGAACGCCGGGAATGATGACCATTCGCCATCAAGCCGCACAATCAAGTTCTCAGTGCGCCAGCGCGCGAAATCAATCGTCGCCCACGGTATGGCGAGCCCGAGCGTGAACACGCTTGCAAGCCCGTAGCGCATGGCGCGCCAACCCGCGTGACGTGGCTCCATGGTGCTCACGAATGCAATCTCGTTGCCAATTTGAAGGCGATTTAGCGTGTAGTTGAGTCGTCGCGTGCGACCGTAGGCAACGGCCGCGACGGTGAGGAGCAGGTAGGCTGTCGCTTGCGCGAGCGATCGCAGATCGATGTTTTTGATCATCAAACTCAGCACGTTCAAAAACGTGAAGATCGTCGCGATCGCAAAGTAGAACGCCTTGCCGCTCGCGAACAGCATATTGAAGATTTCGCCGACCGTGCAGTGGAGTCGAAACCGCGAAGCGCCCCACAGTGCGTTGCTGAAGCGATGGTGCAGGAGCTTGCTCGTGACATAGGGCCAGGCAAGCAACGCGAGCAGCATGGAGAGCATCAGTCCGACGAATATGCCCCAACTGCCACCCGCGGCGCCGACCCCACCGAACGACGCCATGGTCACATACGCCGTTGTGACACCCATCAACACCGTTGGCCAGAAGATGCTCATCGCATCGGGAATGAAGCCGAACGGAATATTGCGATAGCGAAACGTTTGCCAGCGAAACCGAAACGAATGCGTGAGCAGCCATGCCAAAGGCAAAAAGGAAATCAGCACCAGCGGTGCAATAAGGAGCGGGCTCCATATGCACAAGGCGACGCCAACGATCAACAGCGCATAGACGAAAAGCTTTCCCTTGAGAATTGCCCACGGATTGGCTCGGTACTCAAAGCCAACGCCATCGAGTCGATAGTGCCGCGCGAGATAGCGTGTGCGGCGAACTCGCGCCCATGGCGCATAGAGGCCGAGCGTGAGAAAAATCAGCGCCTGCGTCGCTGTCCAGAGCCGGAAATACTCCCACGTGTCGCCAGTGAATTGGAGCGTGAGATCGCGTTGCCGCGTATGCGCTTGACGTCGGTCTTCGGGCACGGCATCGACGTCGTCTTCAGGTGCGCGTTCGGCTTCCTGCAAAACCAGTGCAGC
Source organism: Betaproteobacteria bacterium (assembly GCA_013298045.1). Classification (GTDB taxonomy): domain Bacteria; phylum Pseudomonadota; class Gammaproteobacteria; order Burkholderiales; family Casimicrobiaceae; genus Casimicrobium. Next base: position 9,600 of record JAAFJI010000019.1, on the reverse strand, counting down.
GCTCTCGCTCGGGAGCGGAGCGCGCGGGATCGGAGGCGGTGCCTCGAACGGGTTCTTCCAAAACGCCACGCGATTAGCCCGCGTACCTCGGTTCAACAATCCCCGGCACATGCGGCGCTTCGATTCGGACCGAGTAAATCCCGCCGGCTTCCGGCGTCGCGGCGAGGTCTTCATCCGACATGCGAATGCGTGCCGTGACGATGTACAGAGTGCGTAAATCGTCGCCGCCGAAAGTGCAGCAGGTTGGGCATGGCACGGGCAGCTCGATGGTCGCGAGCAGTTCGCCCGAAGGCGAAATTTTTTCAACGCGGGAGCCTTGAATGCAGGCGACGTAGATATTGCCCTCCGAATCGACGCACGCACCGTCTGGTCGACCGCCGTAGCCGGGAATCTGCCCGTTGCCGTCGACGGTTGGCTTTTCGTACTTGCGCAGTACACGTTGATTGCTTGGTGTACCCGTTTTTTCGTCGTAGTCAAACGCCCAGAGCGTGTGTTTCGGTGTGTCGGAGAGCGTCATCGTTTTGCCGTCAGGCGAAAAGGTGATCGCGTTGGTGATGATGGTCGGTACTGTTGCCGCGCGGAAACGACCGTCACCTTCAAGGCAGTAAACCGTACCGCCATCGCGATCGCGCGGCTCCCACATTGTGCCCGCCCAGAAGCGACCTGTGTTGTCGCAACGACCGTCGTTAAAGCGCGCTTTGCTGCGGTCGTAATCGGGACTCGCGAGCGGAACGATGTCGCCGCCGAACTTCGTGATTCGCACATAGCCAGAACGCGTGCCTGCGATGAAGCCGCCTTTGGTGTCTTGCGCAAAGCAGCCGATGTTTTCGCCGATATCCATCGTCTCGTTCACGCCCGTCTTGGGGTCGAACCGATGCAGCCGGTTGTTGTTGATGTCAACCCAGTAGAGCAGCTTTGCCCGATCGTCCCAACGGACGCACTCGCCTAGGCTTGCACGCGCATCAAAGACCAGTGTCGCAAACAATTTATTCATATGTTTCAAAGAGTTAGGCAAGTCATATAGATGATATAGATGACTCTGGTTTTTTGGCGGGTTTTCCGTGTACTATTCTGCCGATAAACGCTTCGTGTCGTTCCACTTTTTAGGGGTCTTTCGTGGCGCAACCGCCGCTTATCGCTCGCAAAACAATCGATCAATTGCGCAGCCAGCGCTGGCTCGCGCCTGACACCATGCGCGGATTCACGCATCGCGCGCGGCTCGCGCAGACGGGCTGGAATCGCGACGATTTCATGAATCGCCCGGTGGTCGGCATTGTCAACACCTGGAGCGACATCTCGACTTGTCATTCGCACTTGCGCGAGCGCGCAGTCAAGGTGCGCGAAGGCATTGTCCGCGCGGGCGGCTTTCCGATCGAACTACCAGCGATGAGCCTGGGCGAAGTCTGGGTGAAGCCGACGACGATGCTCTATCGCAACTTTCTTGCGATGGAGACCGAAGAGCTGATCCGCTCGCATCCGCTAGACGCGGTGGTGCTGATGGGCGGCTGCGACAAAACGACACCCGCGCTGTTGATGGGTGCGTTTTCGGTCAATTTGCCGTGCATTTTCATTCCAGCTGGCGCGTCTTCGAACGCGTCGTTTCGCGGGCAAAAGGTGGGCACCGGCACGCATACGATGAAGTTCTGGCACGAGCGGCGCGCCGGCAACATGGATGACGCGGCGTGGCGTGAACTCGAAGGCTGCATGACCCGCTCGCCGGGCACCTGTAACACCGCCGGGACGGCAAGCACCATGACGGCGGTGGCTGAGGCGCTTGGCTTTTCGCTTCCAGGCGCGCAGTCGATTCCTGCTGCCGACGCGGCGCATCCGCGCATGTGCACGCAGGTGGGCGAACGAATCGTCGAAATGGTGTGGGAAGATTTGACACCACGAACTATTGCCACCGAAGCCGCATTCAAAAACGCACTAAAGGCTGTTTTGGTGATGGGTGGATCAACAAACGCGTGCGTCCATCTGCCAGCAATGGCGGGGCGATGCGGCGTGAAGTTGTCTCTAGATTGGTGGGAGCAGTTTAATAAAGAAATCCCGGTGCTCGCGAACCTGATGCCGGCAGGCGACGCGCTGATGGAGGATTTTTATTTCGCCGGTGGGCTGCGAGCGCTCCTCAAACGGATCGAAGCGCAGCTTGACTTGAATTGCATGACGGTCACCGGGAAGACGCTCGGCGAAAACATTGCAACCGCGCAGGTCTTCAACGACGACGTGATTCGACCGCTGGACAACCCGGTCTCGCGCGAAGGCATCGCCGTGGTCAAAGGCAATCTTGCGCCGCGCGGTGCGGTCATGAAGCCGTCGGCGGCATCGAAGCATCTGCTCAAACACACCGGTCCGGCGGTCGTATTCGAAACGTTCGACGACATGATGAAGCGCATCGATTCGCCGGAATTGAATGTGACAAAAGACTCGGTGCTGGTGCTCAAAAACGTCGGACCGGTTGGCGCGCCCGGCATGCCCGAAGCGGGCAATTTGCCGATCCCGAAAAAACTGCTTGAACAGGGCGTGCGCGACATGGTGCGGATTTCGGACGCACGGATGAGTGGTACGCATTACGGCACCTGCGTGTTGCACGTCTGCCCGGAGGCGGCGGTGGGTGGCACGCTTGCAATCGTGCGCGAGGGCGACCTAATTTCGCTCGATGTGGCGGCGCGCAAAATCGAATTGCTCGTCAGTGAAGAAGAGATCGCGAAGCGGCTTTCCGCATGGCAAGATGCAAAGCCTGCAACATTGCGCTACGGTCGAAGCTACGCGGCGCTTTATCAACAACACGTCACGCAAGCCGACGACGGCGCCGACTTCGACTTCCTGCAAGGCAGCGAGCTGCTTCCTGAACCCACTATCTTTTGACGCAACGATGAATACGCAATCGATCGTAACTGGCGCTGCCTCAACGTGTTTCGGCATTCCTGTCGATTGCGCGGCATAAATCTATGAATCTACACAACGCTTTCAAACACGCCCTCTTGCAGCGCAAGCGACTGGTGGGCGGCTGGTTCATGTCAGCCTCTCCGGTAATTGCCGAGGTGATGGCCAACGGTGGCTACGATTTCCTGGTGATCGACATCGAGCACTCCACTGCGAGCACCCATGATTTGCACGCAGTGTTGCAAGCCGCCGCCGAAAGCCACACGTACCCGGTCGTGCGCATGGCTTCGCATGACAAGACCCAGATCAAGTTCGCGCTTGATATGGGTGCGATGTCGCTTTACTTCCCGATGGTCAATACGGTCGATCAAGCCGGTGAGGTCGCGCGCGCCTGTCGCTATCCGCCGTTTGGCGATCGCGGCTTTGCGCGAATGCATCGCGGCAGTCGCTACAACACCATCTCGGACTATTTCGACCGCGCCAATCACGAGGTGTGCGTCATCGCGCAGCTCGAAACGCCCGAGGCGATGAGAAACGCAATGCAAATTGCAACGACCTCGGGGATTGACGGTCTGTTCGTCGGCCCTGGCGATCTATCGGTGACCCTCGGACATGGCGGCGATGTCAATCATCCACAGGTGCGCGAGCTGATGGCCGAACTCGGCGGCTACTGCCAGCGGGCAGGCATTCCGCTCGGCACGGTCATGCCGACACCGGAATTGGTCGCCTGGGCGTTCTCGGTCGGCTTCAATTTCGTGTCGCACGCGAGTGACCTTGGATTGCTCATGAATTCGATTAAAACAACCACACATCAAATCCGCTCGCTCATGAATGACGTGCCGATGGATGGTCAGGCCACCCAAACCGTCATCTCGACCGGTTCCACCCCCGCCGCTTACTGATGAATATTGACTTCACCGACTTCGATCGCCTGCGATCGATCGACCCGAACCCAGCCGCCGCCCACGAGGTCGTCGCCACGACGGTTGACGGCAAACGCATTGCCGTCTCCCTTGCAAGCTATGGCGCGGGCATTTTCCGCCTGCGCGTGAATCCGATTGCGAAACCCGACTACGGATTGATTGTCGCCGCGCCGGGCGAAGCGGTACCGGTCGCGAGCGGCCCGCACGCGCTCGCGCTGCGCGCAGGCAGCGCACGGCTCACGCTTTCAAGCGACGATACACACGCGGTGAACCTCGCGCTGACCCACCGTGGCAAACCACTGCTTCGCAGTATCAGCGACGAGCACTTTCGCGGCATGGCTCAACCGCTTAACGCCCCAAGAATTGGAGCGTTCGGGTTAACGGAGAATCGTAGCGTTGCATCATTTGAATTCGCTGAAACTGAGGCTATATATGGCTTTGGGGAAAAGGGCTCATCGCTGAACAAAGTCGGCCAGCTGATCACCTCGCGGGTCGAAGATGCGCTCGGCGTGAATACCGATCTCGCCTACAAAAACACGCCGTTTGCGTGGGCAATCGCGAAGAACGGTTGCTGGGGCGTGCTTACGCACACCACGGTCGACGTGCATCACGGCGTTGGCTACGCTCAATGGAGCAATCGCAGTTATGTGATCGTCGCCGAGGAGCCGCAGCTCGATCTGTTTTTGATCGCCACCGACACCCCGGCAGAAATGATCGCCGCCTATCATCGACTTACCGGCAAGCCGGAGAATGTGCCGCTGTGGTCGCTCGGCGTGTGGGTTTCGCGTGCGTACTACAAAACCGAAGACGACTTGATGCAGACCGCAAAGGAAATTCGCGATCGCAAGTTCCCAGCTGACGTAATCACCTTCGACGGTCGCGCATGGCAAGACACGCCAACCCGGTTTCATTTCAACTTCGATCCTTCGCGCTACCCCGATCCAAAACGCGTGATCGATAACTTGAAAGCGCTCGACTACAAAATTTGTTGCTGGGAATATCCAATCGTTTCGATCCATCATCCGCAATACGCCGAGTATCGAGATGCGGGCTATTTCCTGAAGAAGAAAGATGGCGGAGAACTCGTGTTTCATTGGGACACGGGGAAAAAGACGACGCCTTTCGGACCCACGCTCACGCCACTGCCGCCGTCCGGTCTCGTCGATTTCACGAACCGCGCCGCGTACAACTGGTGGCGCGATGAGCACAAGAATTTGTGGGCACTCGGCGTCGATACGATCAAGAGCGATTTCGGCGAACAGGTGCCGGCGGACTCGCTTGCGCACAACGGCGACACCGGCGAGCGCGTACACAACGTGAATGCGCATCTCTACAACCGTTGCGTCTACGAAGCTTCGCGCGAGGCGCACGGTGATGAAGCCTGCCTCTGGGGGCGCGCCGGTTGGATCGGAACGCAGCGTCATCCGCTGCAATGGGGCGGCGACCCCCAAAGCGATTGGGGCGGGCTCGTCAATTCGATCCGTGCAGGACTCAATCACGGTCATTCCGGTTCGCCGTTTCACGCAACCGATGTCGGCGGTTTCTACGGCTCAACGCAACCCGAACCCGCACTTTACCTGCGCTGGGTGCAAGCGGCCGTATTCGCTTCGCACTTCCGCATTCACGGCATCGGCGCGCGAGAGCCGTGGATGTTTGGGAAAGAGGTGGAGAAGATCGCGCGCGAGTTCTTCGAGATTCGCTACAAACTGCTGCCCTATTTGCGCGGCGCATGCGACCTTGCGGTAAAGACGGGGCTGCCGGTCATGCGTTCGATGGCGCTGATGCATCCGGATGATCGCGTGGCGCGCGCGTTCGAATTGCAGTTCTATTGCGGGCCGCATTTTCTCGTGATGCCGGTGACCAACGCCGACGGCGACGTTGAAGGCTATCTCCCAAGTGCTGGACACAACGATGGGGGCTGGTACGACTTCTGGACGGGTACACACTTCGATGGTGGTGAAGTCATTCAGCTGAACTATGACTTGGAGCGCATTCCGGTGTTCGTACGCGCAGGCGCGGCGTTCCCGATCGGACCGCTCGTGCAATCGACGCGACCGCTTGAGGGTGATACGCCGGTGATTGCGGTCGCGGAGTTCGGCTACGCGAGCAACGACAAATACGAGCACTGTGCTCGCGGCGATGCGCTGAAGCGCGTTGGCGACGAATGGCGCAGTTACGGACAACGAGTGATGAATGTAAGGAGGTTTCTATGAAGGGCATGACGTCGCTTGCTTTGCGAGCCGGGACGATGTGCGCTACGCGCGTTGGTCCGAATGCGGAGCGTGCTCATGGCTAACGTACAGCTAACGAAAGTCGTTAAGACCTTCGGCACAACCCAGGTCATTCACGGCATCGACCTTGACATTAAGTCGGGAGAATTCGTCGTGTTCGTCGGACCCTCTGGTTGCGGCAAATCGACACTTTTGCGCATGATTGCAGGGCTCGAAACCACGACCTCCGGCGACATCAACATCGGTGCCGAGCGGGTCAACGATTTGCCGCCGCGCTCGCGTGACATCGCCATGGTGTTTCAGGACTACGCGCTGTATCCGCATAAGAGCGTGTTCGAAAACATGGCCTTCGGTTTGCGCTTGCGTAAAACGTCGGAGGACGAAATCAAACGGCGTGTTGGCGATGCCGCCGCGATTTTGCAGATTCAACACTTGCTTGAGCGCAAACCAAGGCAGCTCTCGGGGGGGCAGCGGCAGCGCGTGGCGATGGGGCGTGCGATCGTGCGCGATCCGAAGGCTTTTCTGTTCGATGAACCGCTGTCGAATCTAGATGCGCAATTGCGCAACGAAATGCGCACCGAAATCAAAAAACTGCACGCGCGGCTCGGCAAAACGATTATTTACGTGACCCACGATCAGGTTGAGGCGATGACCCTTGCCGATCGTATCGCTGTGCTGTCGGCGGGGCACGTCATGCAGTACGCCTCGCCCGACGAAATCTACAACCGCCCAGCGGCAAAATTCGTCGCAGGCTTCACCGGATCGCCGGCGATGAATTTCGCGCCCGCGAAAGTAAGTGCCGACAGTGCAAGCGTTGTCATTGCCGGACTGACGGTTCGACTAGGCTATCCGCGCGCCAGTGCGTCCGGTCGCGACGTCACCTTCGGCGTTCGTCCCGAGGATATTTCAGTGGGTGGCGACATCGAAGCTCGTGTCGTCGTGGTGGAACCGCTCGGTGCCGAGACGTTGGTGACGCTCGCCTTCGGAGTTGGCTCGTCAATTGAGATGGTGACTCGTGTCAGTGCAGACACCAAGCTCAAAATGGGAGATACGATCAAAGTGACGATAAATCCCGCTAAAACACATCTTTTCGACCTCAAGTCGGAAATGGCCATCACTACTTAAAAAATAGGTTGCTCAATGCCCAATAAAAATGGGCGTTAAGGCGATTTAATGTTGTTCTCGATGTAATTGTTTTTTTAGTTTAAAGCCCGCTTCAATGGGGCAAATAATGTAGGAGGAGTTTTTATGAAACTGAAGCAACTTGCACTCACCGCAGCGGTCGCGACGTTCGCGATCGGTAGCGTCGCATCGTGGTCTCAGACGACGCTGCGTATTTTCACCGGCGGTCAACAGCGACCGGACGTCATGCGAAAAATCGCGGATGAATACGAAAAGCGCACGCCAGGTGTGAAGATCGCTGTCGAGGTCGGCGGAGCCACGTCCGAGGCTCAGCAGCAATACCTGAACACGGTGCTGACTTCCAAAGATAGTGCGCTTGACGTCGTGTTGATCGACGTGATCCGCCCCGCGCAATGGTCGGCTGCGGGTTGGGCTGAGCCGCTCGACAGCTACTTGGGTGCCGACAAGGCGAAAGTGATGTCGCAGTACATGAAGGCGTATTCGGATGCGAACACGGTGAACGGTAAAGTAATTTCGCTGCCGTATTTCGCCGACTCGCAATTCCTTTACTATCGCAAAGATTTGCTCGCGAAGTACAAGCGCCCGGTGCCGAAAACTTGGGATGAGCTGATGGAAACGTCGCAAATCATCATGCGTGGCGAAAACAATCCGAACTTGCGCGGTTTTGAAACGGCCGGTGCGCCGATCGAGGGTACGGTGTGCACTTTCCTCGTTCCGCTCTGGGGCGAAGGCAGTGACATGACCAAGAATGGCAAGTTAAATCTCGACACGCCCGAGGCGCGTCAGCCATTTCAATTGCTCGGTCGCTTGAAGCAAGCGGGCGTGATGTCACCGAACGTCGGCGAGATCGTCACCGATCGTATTCGCATCAATTTGCAAGCGGGTAATCTGATCTTCGCGCAGACCTGGGGCTATGTTTGGAATCGCTCGCAAAACGATGCCGACAGCAAAGTCAAAGGCAACATCGGCGTGACCACACTGCCGTCGTCGAAGACTGGTAAATCCGCCACCTGCATCGGCGGCTGGCAGCTCGCGGTGAGCGCGTTCTCGAAGAACAAAACGGAAGCGGTTAAGTTCGTGCGCTACCTCTCTTCGCCTGAGGTCTCGAAAATGCAAGCGATCGCCGCTTCGCATTTGCCTGTGTTCCCGAGCGTCTACAAAGACAAAGAGGTGCTTGCCGCTAATCCGTGGTTTGAGTTCGCAGGTCCGATCGTCGAGACCGCGAAATCGCGTCCGGTGTCGCCGCGTTATCAAGAGGTGTCTGACGCGATTCGCTCGAACATGAACGCTTATCTCTCTGGTACCAAGACAACCGATGTTGCGCTGGGTGATATGAAGAAGCGCTTGGAGCCGGTGTTTAAGTAGCGATTGTTCCCTCTCCCGCAGCGCGGGAGAGGGTTAGAGTGAGGGCGGCGGCATTGCGTTACTTTTGAACAAGATGATTGACGAGAACGATACTGGTCCAATTGTCATTTCAAGTTCGCTGCACTATTTGACCGCCCTCACCCTCGGCCCTCTCCCGCGCTACGGGAGAGGGAACTTTCGGAAGCCCTCCTGCGAGCATTTCCAAAAGTCCAAATGAAAACCAGCAAAGACCTCTCCGAACGCGCCCTGGGCTGGCTGTTGCTTGCGCCTGTGGGTATTCTGCTCGCGCTCATCGTGATTTATCCGGTGGGGCAGCTTTTGTATTCGAGCTTCTTCACGATTCGCCTTACCGAGCCTTGGCTTGGTACGCCGTTCGTGGGCTTCGATAACTACGTGAAAGCGTGGGAGGACGAACGCTTCTGGGGCGCGCTCAAAAACACGATTCTCTATATCGTGGTGACCGTGCCGGGCTCACTCGTCGTCGGCTTGGGGCTTGCGATGCTCGCCAACATGCCGTTTAAACGAAAGTGGCCGGTGCGTCTGGCGCTGCTTCTGCCCTGGGCGTTGCCGCTCGTGTTTGCTGGGTTGATCTTCCGCTGGTTTTTCGATTTCCGCCTCGGCTTCATTAACGACTTCGTGTCGCGCTTCGGTTTTGATCCGCTGCCGTGGCTCACGCAACCGACGCTCGCAAAAATCGCTATTTGTCTCGCGATCATCTGGAAGTCTTCGTCGTTCATGGCGCTCGTGCTGCTCGCCGGTTTGCAATCGATTCCGAAATCGCTCTACGAAGCCGCCGAGGTGGATGGCGCAAGCAAGTGGCTGCAATTCAAGGAAATTACGTTGCCGATGCTGGTGCCTGCGATCTTTGTCGCACTCATCTTCCGCACGATCACCGCGATCCAAACCTTTGACATTCCCTACGCAATGACCGGCGGTGGACCGGGCGATGCGACGGAGACGCTCGCCATGTATATCCATAAGAACACGCTCGATTTCCTGGATTTCGGTTACGGCTCGGCGCTGGCCGCAATCATGTTTATCGTCTCGATCGTCGC
>JAAFJI010000189.1 GCA_013298045.1 Betaproteobacteria bacterium | reverse complement strand
GAACCCTGGAAGCGCCCCAAGGATCGCGCTGCGTGAGGCGACGCGCTTGGCAGCCGCGCCGTCTTTTCCGTCGCTTTTGTAGCTATCTCGGCTCAGCGCGCGCGCCCAGTACCCGGGATACGCTTCAAGGGCGATCCGCGGGTCTTGTCGAGGCGCGCATGGCATCACGCTGACCCCTGAATCAAGCAGTCGTGACGCGCCTTCAAAAAACATCAGCGCGACCGGCGGGTTGACGAGTTTCATCGGCGACGAACTCCCGGCCGCGGCATCGCCCCGCCGATAGATGTACTTCGCGCCGACCGGGCGGCGGGCGCGGGCTTGGTCCAGTACGAGCTTTAGTCCGTCGCGACCAAGCGTGCGCACATGGTGAATAAGCGAGGGCCAATCGGTCGGCCAAGCGAGTGTCTCGACCAGCGCGCGCGGCATCCCGAACGGAAAATCGAATCCACCCACCCACGAACCGGGCGTGCGCAGAAATTGCTCGAACTCATCGAACCCCGAGAGCCGCGCGACGCGTTCAACGAGGAGCGTGTCGTCATCGAGGCGCGCATGGGCAATGGTGATCGCTTTTGCAGGCCGCGGCGAGGAGGTGAAATCGACACCGAAGATGTTGGTAGTCACGTTCGCAGCGTAGCGCAAGCGCGGCGACCAGAGCGAAACATCTTGCGATACAAAGTAACATAAAAACGTCTATAAACCATTTTCAATATTATCTATGCGCACATAAATTGAATTTTCGTTTTAGTATTTTTTATATACGCTTCCCTTTTTTTATATGGCTTATCGTGGTTGTGTCGTAGGTCTAGAGGAATGCCGGAGCACGTCCGCCAAATGCGGTGCTCGCTTGGAGCCTCACCGCCATGCAGCTTCCGTCGCGTCACCGAATGCACGCAAAAACTTCGGCGAGCTTGCGGCGGCGACCCGCCGCGTTTGCCCTATGGCGCGTGGCCACAACATGGCTACACTTTCGGGGTCTTTTGTCCAAGGAAACTGTCCAATGAAACGTCTCTTTGTTGCTGCCACACTCTGCGCAGCGCTTGTCTCTGCCGGCGCGATGGCCAATCCCCTCCGCTGGGCCTCTGCGGGCGACCCGCTCACGATGGATCCGCATTCGCAAAACGAAGGCTTGACCAACTCGATGAACGGACAGGTCTACGAAAAGCTGCTCCGGCGCGACAAAAAGTTGCAGCTGGTCGCATCGCTTGCCACCGAATGGAAGCAAATCGACCCGCTCACCTGGCAATTCAAGCTGCGTCCCAATGTGAAGTTTCACGATGGCAGCGTGATGAGCGCCGATGACGTGGTCTTTTCGGTCGAGCGCGCAAAACACGCCAACTCGCAGATTCGCGTTTACGCAAACGCCATCGGCACCCCGCGCAAGATCGACAACTCAACCGTCGAATTCAAGCTCGCCACGGTCAACCCGATTTTCCTCGACCATCTGGAGACCATCCAGATCATGAACAAAGCGTGGAGCGAGAAAAATAACTCGGTCAATCCGCAAAACTTCAAAGAAAAAGAAGAAAAGTTTTCAGCGCTGAACGCAAACGGCACCGGCCCATTCCGCCTGGTATCGCGCCAGCCAGACGTAAAAACGATTTACAAGAAGAACGACAGCTGGTGGGGCAAGCATGAAGGCAATATTTCATCGGTAACATTCACGCCGATCAAAGCCGACGCGACCCGAGTGGCCGCGTTGATCTCCGGCGAGCTCGATTTCATCCTGGATCCGCCCCCGCAAGATCTGGAACGTCTTGAGAAAACGCCGAACGTAAAAGTGATCAACGGCGTTGAAAACCGCATCATCTTCATCGGCATGGATCAGGCGCGCGATGAATTGCAGTACTCGAACGTGAAAGGTAAAAACCCGTTCAAAGACAAGCGTGTTCGTCAGGCGCTCTATCAGTCGATCGACATCGAAACAATGAAGACGCGCCTCATGCGCGGACAAGCGTTCCCAACCGGCGGCATCACTGTTTCGCCGCTGGGTGCGTTTAACGATCCTGGCATCGAAAAGCGCTTGCCGTTTGATCTAAACGCTGCAAAAAAGCTCATGGCTGATGCAGGCTACCCACAGGGCTTCGAAGTAACGCTGCATTGCCCGAACAACCGCTACATCAACGACGAGAAGATTTGCCAGGCGCTCGCGGCGATGTGGGCGCAAATCGGCGTGAAGATCAAGCTCGACGCACAACCGCGCGCAATCCACTTCCCGCGTCTGGAAAAGCTCGACACGTCGATGTACATGCTCGGCTGGGGCGGCAGCATCACCGATGCGGAAACCACCATGACCCCGGTGTTGCGCAACCGCGCCGCAGGCGGTATCGGCGACTACAACTACGGCAACTACAAGAACGACAAGCTCGACACCGCAGCCGGTGCCTCGTCCAAGGAAGCCGATCCGAAAAAGCGCAAAGAGCTGATCCTAACGGCGCTCAAGGCGCATAACGACGAGATCAACCACCTGCCGCTTCATCGCCAGGTGATCCCGTGGGCAGCGCGCGCGAACCTCTCGGCGGTTCATCGTGCGGACAACTGGCTCGAATGGGATTGGATTACGGTGAAGTAGTCGTCTCCGTCGCCAACCAAGAAACAGGCCGCATAATGCGGCCTGTTTTCATTGGAGCGAAGAAAATGCAGATGCGCGTCGGCTGGTTTAACGTAGAAAACCTTTTCACGCGCTACGCGTTTGCGACGCCGGACGCCGAGGGGCTCCCGTATGATCGACAGGTCATTGCAGTTGGCGTCACCGCGCTTGATCGCGGCGCGGGCGGCGACGGCGAAGCGAACGTCGCGCTTGCCGGTATGCAGCGAGACAACACCGCGCGCGTGATTCTCGATATGCAGCCCGATGTGCTCGGGGTCGCCGAAGTAGAAAACCTCGAAGCGCTGCGAATTTTCAATCAACAATATTTGTCGCACTACTTCGACCGGCTCTTTGTGGTCGAAGGCAACGATGGACGCGGCATCGATGTCGGCATTTGCATTCGCAAGGGCTTCGCGGCAAAGGTGCTGGGGTTGCGCACCCATACCCACGAGAGCCTGGAGCCCGGGCGCAGCGTCGAGTGGGGCGTGGTCTCCGACGAAAGCGGTCCGACCTATCTCGCACGAAACGCGCTTTTCTCTCGCGACTGCCTGGAGCTCGACGTTGAGGTCAACGGCAAGGTGGTCACGTTCATGGCGAACCATTTCAAGTCGCAGGGCAAAGGCAGCCGCCGTGATGCGCTGTCGCCGGATGAATGGCGTTTGCGTCAGGCAAGCCGCGTTGCCGAGCTTGCACAAGAGGCGATGCGCGCTGGGAAACTGCCAATCGTGTTCGGCGACTTAAACGTGGACGATCAACATCCACAGCGCGGTCAATCGATTGCGCCGCTCCTGCGCTGCGGTCTGGTCGATGCCTTTGCAAACATGCCACCGCAAGAGCGCTGGACGCATTTCTTCACTATCGCGCAGGACGTATCGCGGCTCGACTACATTCTTCACGCGCCGGGACTACGCGCGAGCGCGAGCGAGATCAACCGCCGCGGCATTTCGCTCAAATGCAAGCAATACGCAGGCGAGCGCTACCCAACGGTCGGCTACGCGCATAACGCGGCGAGCGATCACGCAGGACTGTGTGCGGTTTTCGCCGTTTAGCCCGCACATTCAGAGCTTCGTCACAAACCGCGCGCTTCGTCGGCGACTGCAGAAAAAATCCTGCAAAAATCTCGCCAACTGCGCCCGCTACATTCTGAGGAGTCTCGATTTATGAAAGTTTTCCACCGAACTCTGCTGAGCCTAGTTGGGCTCGCGCTAAGCGCGGCTCTGGTCAGCGGTGCCCGCGCACAAACGCCGATCACTGTGGTTGAGTATTACAACTCGGTGATCGCCGCGTACTTCATCACCGGGCGCGCCAATGAGCAGGCCGGCCTCGACACGTTGCCGGACTTCCGGCGCACAGGTGCCACGTTTGCAGCGTTCGCGCCCGATGGCCTCGCACCTGCGGGCACGCCAGCAATCTGTCGCTACGACGTGAAACTTCCGCCGACCGCCTATTCCAGTCACTTCTATGGGCTGCCTTCCGAGTGCGCGAGCCTGCAACAGCTGCAATTGGCGAATTTCATCTACGAAGGGCTTGACTTTGCAATCAAACCCCCCGGTGCAGGTGGCGCCTGTCCACTAGACGCACCAGTTGCGATTCGTCGTGTATTTCGTCCGGAAACACCAGTGAATGCGGCAAACCATCGGTATGTCACAACGGCAGCAACCTATCAATCGATGCTCGCGCTCGGTTGGAATGGCGAAGGCGTGGTGTACTGCGCAACCTCGGCGAGCGACGAGACGCCGCGACCGGATTTCGGTGCGGGCGCAGGAATGAAGAACTTCTGCGAAGTGCCGCGCAGCGGCATCAGCCCGCGAACCGGCGCGGCGTATCCGGATGTACCGGGCACTCGCATTAACGAAAAGGACTGGATCCGCTACTGGGTCGATGCGAGCTATCTCTGGTATCGCGAGGTACCGAGCCCGTCGACGCTCAACAGCGAGAGCGTGACCGACTACTTCCGCAAACTCAAAACCCCGACGCTTGCGTTCTCCGGCGGCGCGAAAGACCGTTTTAGTTTTTCAACCTCAACCGCTAACGTGGATAACCAGGACGCCGGCATCACTTTCGGCTATGGCATCGACTGGTCGGCGGTGCGCTCTTCGCCGCCGCGGGAATGGGTTGCTGCGGTCGTCGATCCCGGCTCGCCGGCCGATATCGCCGGCGTGCGGCGGGGGGACAAAATCGTGAGCATCGACGGGGTCGACTTTGTGTCCGGCGCGAATACGGCGGTGCTCAACCGCGGGCTATTCCCGCCAGCGGTGGGCGAGACACATACGTTTGTGCTTCGCGGCACCAATGGACTCAATCGCACGGTTTCGCTGACCTCGGCGTCGCTGCCCTTGATCTCGGTGCCAACGTCCGGGGTAATTACGACGCCGACTGGGAAAGTGGGCTACATCGCGTTTACGACGTTCAACTCGCTGACTGCCGAAAAAGCGATTGCCGACGCAATCGCGGGGCTCGCGCCGCAAGGTATTTCCGACCTCGTGCTCGATCTGCGCTACAACGGCGGGGGATACTTGTTCATTTCGTCGCAGCTTGGCTACATGATCGCCGGAGCGTCACGCACCTCGGGAAAAAAGTTCGAACAGCTGCTCACCAATGACAAAAAACCGTTTGGCGAGGACGAAGCGTTTCCGTTCTACAACGTAGGCTCTGGCTTCGCCGGTGGCCTTGCGCAAGGCCAGCCGCTGCCGTCGCTCAACCTTGGTCGGGTATTCATCCTGACCTCGGAGGGATCGTGTTCCGCCTCCGAATCGCTCATCAACGGCCTGCGCGGTATCGACGTCAACGTGATCCTGATCGGTGACACGACCTGCGGAAAGCCCTACGGTTTCAGCGGGTTTGACAACTGCGGCACGACCTACTTTCCAATTCAGTTCACAGGCGTTAACAACAAAGGTCAAGGCGATTTCGTCAACGGGTTCGCACCGACCTGCAGCGTGAGCGACGATTTGACCAAGCAGCTCGGAGATCCGACCGAGAAACAGCTCGCGGCTGCGCTGTCCTATCGCGCCAATGGCCGATGCCAGACATCGGTTGCGACGACTGGTATCGATCTCAAGCGTGCGGCAGGCTCAATTGACGAGCGGCTTCTCGTTGGCAGCGGCGCTTTATCGCGGAGCCAGATGAAACTCCTCGCGCCGCGTGACACGCCTCGCGATCGCGGTGACGTGATCGCGCCGCGAGCACCGCGCGATTTGGGTTGGAGCGCACAGCGACTCAACCCCTAATCGCGCAGCGGGCTGTACGCGTCATCCGCAGCTCGCTAGAGCCTTCACTTCAAACGATGAGCCGCCGCGTGCGGCTCTTTTCTTTTTTCGCGTAGCCTTCGGCGACTTTAACTGCCACCGCGCCGTATTTCGATGACCGCCTACCCTCACCTGCTCGCGCCGCTTGATCTCGGCTTTACAACGCTTAAGAACCGTGTGCTCATGGGCTCCATGCACACCGGACTTGAGGACAAAACCGAAGACATTCCCAAGCTCGCCGCCTACTTTGCCGAGCGCGCGCGCGGCGACGTCGCGTTGATGGTCACCGGCGGGTACGCGCCGAACATTGAAGGTTGGCTCTCACCGTTTGGCTCGCGAATGGCAACCGCATCGCTCGCAAAAAAGCATCGCCTGGTCACCGAAGCGGTACATGCCGAAGGCGGGAAAATTGCGCTCCAGATTCTGCACGCGGGTCGATACGGCTATTCCCCGTTGTCGGTCGCGCCGTCAAAGCTTAAGTCACCGATTACCCCTTTCACGCCTAGGGAGCTTTCTGTACGCGGCATTGAGCGGCAAATTCGCGCGTTCGTGCGCTGCGCCCAACTCGCCCGAGAAGCGGGCTACGACGGCGTCGAAATCATGGGCTCGGAAGGCTATTTCATCAACGAATTCCTCACGAGCTACACCAATCGCCGCACTGACGAATGGGGCGGCAGCTACGAGAATCGGATGCGTTTGCCGCTCGAAATCGTGCGCCGCGTGCGCGAGGCGGTCGGCCGCGACTTCATCATCATCTACCGCCTTTCGATGATCGACTTGATTCCGGGCGGCAGCAGCTGGGATGAAGTGGTGCAACTCGCAAAGGGCATCGAAAAAGCGGGTGCAACGATTATCAATACCGGCATCGGTTGGCACGAGGCGCGTGTGCCGACCATCGCGACCTCGGTGCCGCGAGCTGCATGGACCTGGCTCACGAAGAAGTTGAAGCCCGAAGTGTCGATTCCGGTGATCACCTCGAATCGCATCAACGTGCCGGAAGTGGCCGAACAGGTGCTCGCCGACGGCTGCGCGGACATGGTGTCGATGGCACGACCGTTTCTGGCCGATCCTGAGTTCG
>JAAFJI010000188.1 GCA_013298045.1 Betaproteobacteria bacterium | reverse complement strand
TTTTTTTGTTGCCGATGCCCCAAAAATTGGGGCATTCAGCGGCTAAGCTGTTGTGCCTCCGAACTAGTCGGCGTAGACCTTTGCTGCCTGGATAATCGGCGACCATTTGGCGATTTCGCTTGCCAAAAGGGCCTTCGCTGCAGCCGAGTTTTGACGATCGACCGGCATTATCTCCGCACCCAGATCTTTCATCTTCGCGACAAACGCCGCGTCTTTAACCGCCGCCTGCAAGCCGGTTTGCAGCTTTGTGATTACGTCTGCGGGGGTGCCTTTCGGCGCATAGAGAATGTGCCACACGCCGACTTCAAAGCCCGCCACTTCGCTTGCAAGCGTCGGCAGTTCCGGGAAGGTAGCGAGTTTATTCTTGCTGGTGACGGCGTAGGCTTTGACTTTTCCGCCTTTGATCTGACCCGTCGTGTTGGTCGACTGATCGCACATCAAATCCACTTGACCGCCCAAGAGCGCAGTCATTGCAGGTCCAGTGCCCTGGAACGGAACCGTCGTCAGATCCGCCTTAAGCGCGCTCTGCAACAACATTCCACAGAGGTGCGACGCAGAACCGATCCCGGCATTGGCGAGGTTGATCTTGTCGGCGTTCGTTTTCACGAACGAGAGCAGGTCTTTGAGGGTGGTCTGCGCCATTTGTGGTTTGGCGATGATGGTCATTGGAACTTCGACCACTGCACCGATCGGAATCAGATCCTCGGTGGGCTTGAAGTCGAGCTTTCGATACAACGAAGGCGCAGTCGCCATGCCGATGTGGTGGAACAACAGGGTGTATCCGTCGCCCGCCGCGCGCGCGACCTTGCCTGCGCCAATGGTGCCGCCAGCACCGCCCGCGTTTTCAACAATCATGCTGCCCTTGATCTGGGTGCCCATCGCTTGTGCGAGCGTGCGAGCAACGACGTCGGTCGGCCCGCCGGCGGCAAAAGGAACGACAACAGTGACCGGCTTTTCCGGGTAAGCGGCGAACGCGCTAGTTGCCGCAGTGAGCGCGACCAACGCGGCAGCTCGAGCGAAGGAACGAATCATCAAATTCTCCAATAGGGTTTTGTTGTGAGTGTCGGCGCGTCACGCCAATCCTGCGGTCGTAGACCCGCGATTGCCGTGTGGGCTCCGAGAACTGGGGCGATTGTAGAGACGGATTTCGCGCAGTTTGTCAGGCAAACGATAGTTCACCCAGCGCTGAGCCACCGCAGCGGGTTAGCCCGAGCCTCGCGACGGGGCAAGCCAGACTGCGACGGTTCCGGCTTCGTTCGCCTGCGCGCGAAAACCGTCGGCAATCGCCAGACCGACGACCGCAGCGATCACGCCGTCGCAGGTCAAAATTGGCCAGTTTGCACGCTTCCAGATCGGCACACTATTTGTCTGAAACAAATTTTTTAGTATGACCCGCCCCGAATTTTGCGAAAGTTCGATTTTGTCACCGACTTGACGCAAGCGAATAATCCAAGTTTCACCTGGTTTTATAGGGCGAAGTCGCGCAGCGTTTAGCTCAATATCGGACGGGTCAGCTGGATTGAAGCGGATGAATCCACCGCCGAACGCGAGCTCACGCTCGCCGCGCCAAGTAACGCGCTCGGGTTCGATCAGCGTGCTTCCCGCAGGCACCGTTTCCTCTTCGACGTATTCGATTCGATCTCGATAGCGACGGATTGCGCCGCGAAAACTGCGGTGCCGGAGCGCGATTTGCTGCGTCGGGCGTTCGCTTTGCAACTGCCGTTCCCATTCGCAGATGCGCGCGAAGCTCTGCGTTGGAATACCGCAGGTGGCGAGCCAGTGGCGCAGCAGATTTCGCCTGCGCGCGGTCGAGAGCGCGCACCAGGCGGCGAGCGATAACGCGCGCTCCGCGACCCCCGGCATTGAGC
Organism: Betaproteobacteria bacterium; assembly: GCA_013298045.1. Taxonomy (GTDB): domain Bacteria; phylum Pseudomonadota; class Gammaproteobacteria; order Burkholderiales; family Casimicrobiaceae; genus Casimicrobium. The sequence goes on along the minus strand of JAAFJI010000188.1, from coordinate 5,054 downwards.
ACCGCGCGAGGTCGATCTCCGCGAGATCGGTCGCCAGCTGGGAGGCTTCTTCTTGGAGCTGCGCGCTTCGCGAAAGTGTTCGTTCCGCGTTTGGAAAGGCGTCGATAAGCCCTGTCCAAACGTATTTTCTTAGCCGATTTCTTGCAAATCGTGAATTTAGATTACTCTCGTCGGTGACATATTCAATGCGGCGAAGGTTTGCATAGCTTTCGATGATCGATTTTTCAATGCCCAACAAGGGGCGCGCAAACGGGGGCGCCGCATCCGGCATGGCTGCGAGCCCGTCTGCGCCGGCCCCACGCAGAAGCTGGAGCAGGACCGTTTCGGCTTGATCGCGCGCATGATGCGCGAGCGCGACCACGGTGTCGCTCGCCTGAGCCGAAGCGCGCAGTGCGCCGTAGCGCGCATTTCGGGCGGCGGCTTCGACCCCGATACCACCAGTCAGATCGACGTGCACGGCGCTGATGTGCAGCGCGACGTCTAGTGCGCCGCAAACGCGCTCGCAGTGTGCCTCCCAGTGCTTCGCGTTTTTTGATAGGCCGTGATTCACATGATGCGCCGTCAACTCCATTGCGGGGAACTGCGCGCGCAGCGCTACCAGCGCGTGGAGCAACACCGACGAGTCCATGCCACCGGAGTAGGCGACACACACCCGTGGTTTGTCGGAAACGCTCGCACGCCAGCGCAGGAGCGCCGCGTGAACCGCCTCGATTTCGCCGGTTTGCTCTTTCATCGCTGCATGCGACTGAGTCGGCCGTGTGTGCGCGTCGCTAGGCGGCGGATTTCACGGTGCCATAACCCGCCCAGCGCGCTCGTCGCGCAGCGAGACGCTCACCCGGTGAGTGCTTTGAAAGGCGCGCCAGCTCGGCCTCCAGTACAGGTTTTAGGTACGCCATCATGCCGACCGGGTCGCGGTGCGCACCACCGACTGGTTCGGGCACCACATGGTCGATGAGTTTGAGCGCCTTTAAGCGCTCGGCAGTGATTCCTAGACTCTCGGCGGCGTCGGATGCTCGCTCGGCGCTCTTCCAAAGGATTGAGGCGCAGCCCTCGGGCGAGATCACCGAGTACGTCGCATGCTGAAGCATCAAAGTCGTGTCGCCCACGGCAATTGCGAGCGCGCCGCCGGAGCCGCCTTCACCGATCACGGTCACGATGATCGGGACGTGCATTTGCGCCATCTCGAAGAGATTGCGACCGATCGCCTCCGATTGACCGCGCTCCTCGGCGTCAACGCCAGGATACGCGCCAGGGGTATCGACAAAGGTGAAAATCGGCAAGGAAAACTTCTCGGCGAGCTTCATCAGGCGAAGCGCTTTGCGGTAGCCCTCTGGTCGCGGCATGCCCCAGTTGCGGGCAACCTTCTCTTTAGTGTCGCGTCCCTTTTGATGACCGATGACAACACAGCTCTCGCCGTTGAATTTCGCGAGTCCGCCGACGATCGCCCGGTCGTCTGCGAATGAGCGGTCACCATGAAGTTCGGTGAACTCGGTGAAAAGCCCTTCAATGTAGTCAAGCGTGTAGGGGCGCTGTGCGTGCCGCGCGACCTGCGCGACCTGCCAGGGGGTGAGCTTCGAATAGATCGATTTGTTGAGATCGGAGAGTTTTTTCTTTAGTTTCTTGATTTCGTCGGACACATCGAGCTGATCGACCCCGTTGTGCAGTTCGGTGAGCTCATCGATCTTCGATTGCAACTCGGAAAGCGGTTGCTCGAAGTCGAGGTAAGTTTGTTTAGCCATTGGGGGATTCTAGGCAATTTCCGACGCCGATCTCGTGCGCCCTGTCCATACGCAGCGAAAAATCGAATTCAGCCGCCGAGCCTTGCAGGCAGTGTCTTGAAGCCGCGGAAGCGGGCTCGTAGCGACCTAACTGCGCTGTTCGAATCGATCTCATAGTTCGGGAACCGCGCGACAAAGCGCCCGATTGCCGCGGTGCCTTCGAGGCGCGCAACCGCGAGGCCGGCACACTGATGGGTGCCCGATCCAAACGCAAGGTGTCGGTTCGGCGTCCGCGCAATATCGAGCCGTTCCGGATCGAGAAACTGCGCCGGATCGCGATTGGCGGCACCGATGCAAAGCGTGATTCGCGTACCCGGCGCGAGCTCGACGCCACCGATTCGGGCGTTCAACGTAGCCATGCGGTTTCCGAGCTGGTTGCTCGATTCAAAGCGCAGGATCTCCTCGACCGCGCTTTGGATCAGCGCAGGGTTCGATACGAGCCGTCTGCGCTCGCCCGGCCAACACGTGAGCGCGTAGAGCGCATTGCCGATTAAATTCGTAGTCGTCTCGTGACCAGCGTTCAAAATGAAGATGCAGTTTTGCAGCAGTTCGGTTTCCGATAGACCTTGCGCACCCGGCTCGCCTTCGATGAGTCGCGTGAGCACGTCGACTGCCGGGTCGCCCGGTTTTGCGCGGCGGCGCTCGATCAGCGTGCGCAGATAGGCAACAAATTCGCTGACCGCTAGATTGCCACGTTCGAGTTGCTCAGGCGTCAGCGTCGGCTCCAACGCACCGAGTATCGCGAGCGACCAATCGCGAAGCGGCAGGCGCTCATCGCGTGGCACGTCAAGCAGGTTACCAATGACTTCGACCGGAATGGCGGCGGCGAAATGCTCGATCAAGTCGATGGCTTCACCACGTGCACTTCGCGCCTCAAGTGCGTCGAGCAAGCGATCCACCAGCGCATTGAGCGCCGGGATCATCGCCTCAACAGCGCGCTGCGAAAGCGCGCCAATAATGAGTTTGCGCACCCGCGTGTGCAGCGGCGGGTCGTTGAACACGAGACTCGTCGTGTGATGCTCAAACAATGGCGACGAGCCGTATTTTGGGAAGAACTCCGCTTTTTTGTCCGACGAAAAGCGCGTTGCGGCTTTATAGACTTGCAAGCAATCGGCGTAGCGGGTTAGCAGCACCGAGCCGTCGGGCATACGGCGTATCGGGTCGTGCTCCCGAAGCGCCGCGTAGAAAGCGTACGGATCGTCATAGAAGTCTCGCGGTAGCGTGCGAAGATCAAATGAATCCAACCAAGCTGGCGGTGTGCGCATCGGCGAATTTTGCCGCAGTCATTCTGACTACGGTCAACTACCCGCCGAACTCGTGCCCGGGAGAGTTAACTTATTGCAAACTAATTTGATATTATCGAATTTAGTTGAGATGCTGCGCCGTGCAAACGCAGGCGTGCGATAGATCGGCCGGACAGCTACCATCGGGGGCGCGTGGCTATATTCGGGGCATTAAATGACCGGAGGAGATGGGCGTTGAAGTTTCTCGAACAGTTGGCACGTGCCTCGGCGGTGTTGGCGGGTGTGATCCTGGTGCTAATCACGCTGATGACGGTGTACAGCGTGATCGGGCGAGATTTTTTCGGAAAAGCCCTGCTCGGCGATTTTGAATTGACTGCGGTGATGACCGGTGCGGCCATCGCGCTTTTTCTGCCCTGGTGCCAGGTGAAGCGCGGCAACATCATCGTCGATTTTTTCACCGCGAAAGCGAGTGCCGCGACTCAAGGCCTGCTTGATCGCATCGGCGCGCTGTTCATTGCCGGAATGCTTGGGCTTTGCGCCTGGCGCGCGACACTCGGCGCGCTCTCTGCTTGGACGAGCAAATCGGGAACCATGATGCTCGGCTTCCCGGAATGGGTCGTTTACGCCTTTATCGTGCCCGGTCTCACTTTGACTGCGGTGATCGCGCTGGCGCAGGCGCTGCGCGGTTTTGGCGAAATGCAAGAACCGGAGTTACCGCAATGACCGGGATCTCGCTCGCGCTGGTGATCTTTGCCATCATGTTGATGATGATGGCGGTGCGCATCCCGATTGCGGCGTGTATGTTCACAGCTGGTGCGGTCGGCTACATCGCGCAAACCGGCTGGCTGCCGCTCGCAAACTTCCTGAATTCGCAAGCCTACGCGCGATTTGCGAGCTATGACCTGTCGGTCATACCGCTCTTCATTCTGATGGGACATTTCGCAACCCAGGGTGGGCTCTCTCGTGCGCTTTTTCAATTCGCGGCGCACGCGATGGGTCGCTTTAAAGGCGGTCTCGCGATGGCCGCAGTGTTTGCGTGTGCCGCGTTCGGAGCGATCTGCGGCTCGTCGGTTGCAACCGCGGCGACCGTCACCTCGGTGGCGCTGCCTGAGATGAAACGCCATGGTTATTCCGGGCGGCTCGCGACGGCGACCCTGGCTGCCGGTGGCACGCTCGGCATTCTCATTCCGCCGTCGGTGGTTTTGGTGATTTATGCGATCTTGACCGAGCAGAACATCGCGAAATTGTTCGCTGCCGCGATGATTCCCGGCATCATCGCCATGTTCGGCTACATGCTCGCCATTGCGATTTACGTGCGACTTGTACCCGGACACGCACCTGAGCACGATGCGGTTGAGAGCGCTAATCTGAAAGAGGCTTTTATCGGTGTCGGACCCATCGCACTGATTTTTTTGATCGTGTTCGGTGGCATCTACGGTGGTCTTTTCACCCCGACCGAAGGGGCGGCGGTCGGCGCGTTCTGCACGTTCGTGGCAGCACTTCTGAAACGCGAAATGACGCTAGAGAAGTTCAAGAAGTGTTTTCTGGCGACCGCCGAGAGCTCGGCGATGATCTTCATGATCTTTTTAGGTGCCGATTTGATGAATTCGGCGCTTGCCCTCACGCAGGTGCCGAATCAACTGGCAGCGGCGGTGGGCGCGATGGGGCTGCCACCGCTCGTTGTGATCGCCTCGATTTTGGTCTTTTACGTCGTTCTGGGCTGCGTGATGGATGAGCTTTCGATGATATTGCTCACTATTCCAATTTTCTTTCCGATGGTGATGGGACTCAAACTTGGATTGACGCCGGAGCATCAGGCGATCTGGTTTGGAATTCTTGTCTTAATGGTGGTTGGCGTCGGCATGCTTGCGCCTCCAGTAGGGTTGAATGTTTATGTGGTCAACAGCATGGCCAAAGACGTTCCGATCGCCGAGAGCTATCGTGGGGTTGTCCCGTTTCTGGTCAGCGATTTCCTGCGGACTGCGTTGGTGTTGTTCTTCCCGGCGGTGTCTCTCTGGATATTGCAATTTGT
>JAAFJI010000187.1 GCA_013298045.1 Betaproteobacteria bacterium | reverse complement strand
GCCTCGTCGCTGGTTGATTTGCTCTCGCTCGGTCTGGAGGCTGCGCAGCGAGCGCAATCGGAGCGCGAACTCGCCCTGACTCGCGAGCGCCATCGCGCGTTTGTCCAGGCGTCGCCCGATCCGATCTGGTGCATCGATGTTGACCCGCCAATCGACGTGTCCGATCCGCCAAGCTTGCAAATGGAGCAACTGCGTTCGCAGGGTCGGCTCACCGATGCGAATGCGGCCTTCGCCCGTGACTATGCGCTGCCGATGGAGCAGCTGCTCGGGCGAACGCTTGGCTCGGCGATGCCCGAGCTGTTCAAGGGCACCTCGCTTCGCGACTGGATTGAGCGCGGCTACCGCCTCGTCGAGCGCGAGCTGGTGCAACGAAGCCGCGGCGGTGACGCTGCCAACTGGCTCGCACTCTCGCTGCTCGGGGTGGTCGAAGACGGCAAACTCATTCGAATGTGGGGTGCGCGGCGCAATATCAGTGATCGTAAACGCTACCAATCGGTACTCGAACATCTCGCCTATCGCGACCCTTTGACGGGGCTTCTCAATCGCCAACGCATGGTCACCGAAATGTCGGATGTGCTCTCGTCGCGACTGCGAGACGAAACACCCGCACCGGCGACGCTTCTGCTGATCGACCTCAATCTGTTCAAAGACATCAACGACACGTTGGGGCACGCGGCCGGCGACGATGTGCTTCGGCAGATGCGTGGTCGCCTCGAAACCGCCATCGGCGAGACCAACGCTGTGGCGGCGCGGCTGGGTGGCGACGAGTTTGCGATCTTCTCGCGCGATGTCGGCACCGCCGAAGCTGCGATGCGCCTAGGCGATGCGGTCACGGAAGCAATGAAGACGCCGTTCGAAATTGCGGGCGGAAAATTTCACTTGTCCGCTAGCATCGGCGCGGCGATTTTCCCGACCCACGGCACAAGCTTCTCCGACCTTTCCCGCGCCGCCGACGAGGCGATGTATCACGCGAAGAACACCGGCGGCGGCGCGCGTCTCTTTACGCGCTCAACGGTCGTGTTCGAGCAAAAGAAACTCGGTCTGCTTGCGCGCTTGCCCGCTGCGATCGAAGCGGGCGAACTCGCGCTTGAGTTTCAGCCCCTGATCAATGTTTCCACACGAAAGCCGGTGCGCATGGAAGCGCTGGTGCGCTGGAATCATCCTGAGTACGGGCGCCTGGAAGCCAAGGATTTCGTACACAAAGCCGAGATGTCGGACTCCATTCGCTTGCTCACCCGCTGGGTGATTGATCGCGCGACCCAGGCCGGTCGCACCTGGCAGGCAATTGCGCCTGGCGTCGGCGTGTCGATCAATATCTCGCCGCGCCTGCTTGGTGATTCCAACATCGTTGCGCACTTGCAAAATGCGGTGGCGCAAAGTGGTATTCCGCCGCGATTGGTCGATCTGGAGATCACCGAAACTTCGCTCATTCACAATCAGGAGCGCGCCGCGCAAATCCTCGGCGATTGCCGAGCGCTCGGGTTCTCGATCGTAATCGACGACTACGGCGTCGGCTTCTGCTCGCTTGCGTATCTTCGACGTCTGCCGCTGCGCGGATTGAAGATCGATTTCTCGTTTGTCAACCGGATGGCAAAAAACGCTGAAGACGCGATCATCGTGCAATCGACGATTGCACTTGCGCACAACCTCGGACTCACCGTTGTCGCTGAAGGCGTGGAGGACAACGCCACACTGCTGCAGCTACAAAATTACGGCTGCGACTTTGCGCAGGGCTACTGCATCGCCAAGCCGATGGCCGAATCCGATGTCTCCGACTGGCTGCGCGGCAGGCTCGGCGGCGCGACGCCACTGCGCGCGGTGAGTTGACTCGGCACGGAAGCCATTGAAATGCGCGATGCGCGCATCTCTGTCTACACTGTCGGAATCGATTCTGAACGGTAGCAGCGCATGACCCACGAAACCCTCGTCTACACGCTCAATAACTCGGTTGCACGGCTCACGCTAAACCGCCCGGAGCGGCTCAATTCGTTTACTAGGCAAATGCATGTGGAGCTTCGCGACGTGCTCGCGCGATGCGTGCCCGACGGCGCGCGTGTGCTCGTAATCGCCGGCGCGGGCAAGGGCTTCTGTGCTGGGCAGGACCTCAACGATCGCGCTGTCGCGCCGGGGCAAGCTGCGGTCGATCTCGGGGAATCGATGGAGAAAAACTACGCACCGCTGGTGCAGGCGATTCGTGCATTGCCGATGCCGGTCATCGCTGCGGTGAACGGCGTTGCGGCCGGTGCCGGCTGCAATTTCGCACTTGCTTGCGATCTGGTGATCGCAACCGAGAGCGCGAGTTTTCTGCAGCCGTTTTGCAAGCTCGGATTGATCCCCGACACCGGCGGCTCGTACTTTCTGCCGCGACTGGTCGGCACCCAACGGGCGATGGGTCTCGCCCTGCTCGGCGACAAAATCACCGCGAAACGCGCCGCCGAAATCGGTCTCATCTGGGAGTGCGTGCCGGACGCCGAATTCACAGCGCGCGTCGACGCAATCGCAACCCAACTTGCCAGCGGCCCAACCCTCGGCTTCGCGCGGACGAAACAAGCGCTCTATGCGAGTGCAAGCAATACGCTCGATCTGCAACTCGCGCTTGAAGGGCAACTCATGCGCGAATGCGGCTACTCAGACGACTATCGAGAAGGCGTTGCTGCATTCAAAGAGAAACGTGCAGCGAACTTCGTCGGACGCTAGCGCACGCGTTTCTAGAAACATCCAAAGTGATATAGCTTCTACGTTCATTGCCCATTTAAATTGAGCATTTACGCGGAAAATACCAATTACTGATATTCTTGTAAATTCACTTATAGTTATTGTTTAAAGCGGTATAGAAGACAAAAGCTGTTCGCCTGCTAAAGCGTGATTGCAGCGCGGACGATTCACTCAAAACGGCGAATCGCCGCCGAACTTAGGCGCACCGCTTGATGACGAACGCGACGATTGAATCGCGCCAACATTCATGTAGTTTTCGCTAGCAGCGTAGTTTTCGAAACGCGTGTGCTCGCCACGGAAGGTTAAGTTCACCGTACCGATCGGGCCATTACGTTGTTTGCCGATGATGATTTCGGCAACCCCTTTGTTAGGCGAATCCTGGTTGTACACCTCATCGCGGTAGATGAAAAAGATTACATCGGCATCTTGCTCGATTGCACCGGATTCGCGCAGATCGCTCATGACCGGGCGCTTGTTCGGACGCTGTTCAAGCGAGCGGTTCAACTGCGACAGCGCAATCACCGGCACTTGCAGTTCCTTGGCCAGACTCTTCAAGGATCGCGAAATCTCGGAGACCTCGGTTGCGCGATTCTCACCGCTGGATGCGCTACTCATGAGCTGGATGTAGTCCACGATGATGAGCCCGAGTCCGCCGACTTGACGCGCCAAGCGCCGCGCGCGCGCGCGGAGTTCGAACGGATTCAAACCGGCAGTTTCGTCGATGTACATCGGCGACTGATCGAGTTGCGAGAGCGCGTCGGTGAATTTGTTCCAGTCGCCGTCGGTAAGTCGCCCGGTTCTAAGCACATGCTGATCGAGCTTGCCGACCGAACCGATGAGACGCATCGCAAGTTGTAGCGCACCCATCTCCATCGAGAAGACCGCGACCGGTTGCTTCAGACGCAACGCAACATGTTCACCGATATTGAGCGAGAACGCGGTCTTTCCCATCGACGGACGACCGGCGACAATGATGAGATCGCCGCGCTGCAAACCGGCGGTCATGCGATCAAGATCGGTGTAACCCGTCGCAATGCCCGTGACATCGCTTGGATTGTCGCGACGATAAAGCTCTTCGACGCGATCAATCGCCTGCGCCGTCAAATCCGAAAGCGACACGAAATTCTGTTTCGAGCGATCGCCCATCTCGGCAATCTGAAAAATTTTTCCTTCGGCTTCGTCGAGCAACTGATCGGCCGTTTTACCCATCGGGCTGATCGCGGCCTCGGCGATGTCGGTGGCAACGCCTGCGAGACGCCGCATCACCGAACGATCGCGCACAATCTCGGCATAGCGTCGCACGTTGGCGGCGGTCGGAACCGCATTGGCGATGGCGCCGATGTAGGCGAGACCGCCGACATATTCGAGCTTGCCGATCGCGCGCAGGCTCTCGGAGAGTGTTACCGCATCGGCCGGGTTGTTGTTCGCGGCGAGACGATTGATGTGCTCGTAGACCAGACGGTGGCCTTCGTTGTAAAAATCCTCGGGTTTCAACAGATCGGCAATCTTGTCGATTGCGTTGTTGTCGAGGATCAATGCGCCCAATACGGACTGCTCCGCTTCGATCGAGTGCGGAGGCGTTCTGAGTTGTTGGATGTCGGTGTCTACGGCCATGAACCGATTCTATCGGTCGCTCGAAACCGCTTTCTGCGGGAACGACGGCACTGCCCAGTCATGCGAGTGCGAGACCGCAAAACGCTGGCACTCGCCCGCGCGTACAATCATCCACAAGCGGCGCATTGTTCGCATCACGGTGCAAACGCCGTTGCCCCTCCTCCCGACCCAATCCGTGCTAGACCTCAATCCGTACCGAAGCTTCTTTCGCGATCGCGAGCTTCGACGCATCGTACTGTCTTCAATCCCGCCGCGTCTTCCAGCCGGGATGAACGCGCTGGCGCTGACTGTGCTGGTGCAATCGCAAACCGGTTCTTTCGCTGCGGCCGGCTCGGCAAGCGCGGCGTACATGATTGCTGCGGCAATCCAGGCACCGATCGTCGGGCGCTACATCGATCAAAACGGTCCACAGCGGGTGATGGTGCCGCTCGGTCTCATTCACGCATTTGCGCTCATTTGTGCAATCGTCGCTGCGATTTGGGTGCTGCCGGTGATATTCATCATGTCGGCGGCGTTTGTTGCCGGGGCAACTTTCCCGCCAGTATCGATGACGATTCGCGCGATGTACCGAAAGTCATCGATGAACGATGCACAGAAGCAGACCGCGTTCGCGATCGAGGCGGTGGTGATGGAGCTTGCCTTCACGCTCGGTCCGCTTGCCGTGAGCCTCGCGCTGCTCACCGGTCAGGCAGCCACTGCGGTGTTTGCGTCAGCGATGCTCGCGGCGACCGGTGCATGGTCGTTTGCGCGCTCCGGGGCGCTAACCCGCTGGGGCGAGGTCGAATCGGGCGTAGCGATCAAACGGCACTGGCTCGGGCCGCTCAAGCACTCGGCCGTTCGGCGTGCGCTGCTGCTCTCGGCCGCGTTCGGCTCGGCAATCGGACTGCTCGAGATCGCACTGCCCGCGTTCGCGCAATCGGTTGGATCGAAGGCAATGGTGGGCTGGTACTTCGCGGCGCTGTCGATACCGAGTGCGGTGACCGGATTGGTCTACGGCACCTGGAAAATCAGTTGGCCGCTCAATCGACAAATCATGGGCGCAGCCGTGTGGCTTGCAATCGGTGCGGCATTACTCGCGATGATGAACGATTCGGCTGGATTCATCGCGATCTGCATACTGACCGGACTCGCATTTGGTCCAATGATCACCGCGCTTTCGTTGCAGCTCGGGAAACTCACGCCGGTCGAGTACTCAACCGAGGCCTTCACCTGGAGCATGACCATGTTTTTAAGCGGCATGGGCGTCGGGTTCACCGCAGGCGGTCTGCTCATCGAAGCCACTGGCTGGCACGCGAGCCTCGTAGCAAGTGCAGCGCTCTTTGTCGCAGCCGGGCTTTCTTGCCTCGCCATTCCGGAAGTGCGAAACGACGGCGCGAGCGACGCCCGTTAACATCAAGCCATGTCTTCGTCCACCCCCCACCGCCGCGCGGTGCTCACACTTATCCTTTGCTGCTTCATGTGGAGCATCGCGGGTGTCGTCACCCGTCATCTCGACAGTGCCGCCTCGTTTGAGGTGACGTTCTGGAGAAGTTTTTTCTGCGGAGTCGCGATGGTCGTGTGGTTTATCTATCACGAAGGCGTTAAAGGCGGTCTTGCCCACGTGCGTGCGAGCGGGCGCGCGGGGTTGATCGCCGGGGCATGCTGGGCGACGATGTTTACCTGCTTCATGATCGCGCTCACGATGACCTCGACTGCGAACACCTTGATCGTCAATTCGCTCTCGCCGCTCATCACCGCGCTGCTTGCGTGGGCGGTGCTCAAGTCGCCCATTCCCGGACGCACCTGGCTCGCCATCGGCATCGCAATTCTCGGTATGGCAATGATGTTCGGCGCGGCGGCTTCAAGCGGCGGCACCCTTGGCATGTTGATCGCATTCGGCGTTCCGGTCGCCGCCGCGATTAATCTGGTTACGATGAAGCGCAATCATGCGCAGCTCGATCTCGCGCCTGCCGTATTGATTGGCGCGATCATCTCCTGCGCAATCACGCTGCCGCTTTCCTTTCCGTTCGCTGCAAGCGCGAAGGACGTCGTCCTGCTCGCAATTCTCGGCGTGTTTCAGCTCGCGATTCCCTGTGTACTGCTCATCCGTGCCGCGAAGCACCTGAGCGCTCCCGAGACTGCGTTGCTCGGGATGCTGGAAGTCATCATGGGGCCGCTGTGGACCTGGCTGTTTGCCAACGAAACGCCCTCGAACAACACCTTGATTGGTGCCGCGATTGTGATCGGAGCGCTGGTGCTAAACGAGGCAATGCCTAAGTCGGAACCCGCCGTGGCGAAGCGCTAAACCATGCGCGATCGCGATACGTTGTTTCAGACGAGAACAATTGGGATGAGCAAATGAAGGTCTACGGCAGCAAAAATTCTCGCTCGCATCGCGTTGTGTGGGCGCTTGAAGAGGCGCAGGCGAGCTATGAATACCAGCGCATCTGGATGATGAAAGGCGAGGGTCAGTCTCCCGCGTTCAAAGCGATCAACCCGGCGGGGAAAATTCCGGTGCTGGTCGATGGCGACCTGCGCTTGACCGAATCAATGGCGCAGGTATTTCACATCGCCGAGACCTACCCGGAATCGGGCCTGATGCCCACCGACCCCATCGCGCGCGCCGAGGTCTATCGCTGGGTGTTCTACGTCGTCACCGAATTCGAGCCACCGCTGTGGGCCATTGCCCAGCATCGCTTCGCACTCCCGGAAGATAAGCG
>JAAFJI010000186.1 GCA_013298045.1 Betaproteobacteria bacterium | reverse complement strand
ACACCCCGCCGGAGACGCCGACATCGGCATACTCAATACCGAGCGCATTGGCTTTCGCAGCTCGACGCAAAGTGTCTTTGTAATTCGCATTGCCGCCGTCGACGAGCAAATCACCTTGAGAGAGCTTCGGAAGCAGCGCGTCAATGGTTGACTCGGTAATCGCGCCTGCAGGCAACATCATCCACACGATCCGCGGCGATGGCATTGCAGCGAGCGCGTTTGCATGCGAATCGACCGTTGCGATCTGCGCGTCGTCCACCGCAGCTCGGGCCGCCTCGGTCACGTCAAACGCCGTCACACTCACGCCACCGCGTGCCCACCGACGAGCCATGTTCGCGCCCATGCGCCCGAGGCCGAGAAGAATGATCTGCAAGTAACGCTCCTTAGTAATTCGGTCGCGGTAAGCAGCGTCTCGAGGCAACCCGGGCTTTAGCGGTTGCACGCGAAATGAGTCGCCGCGAACTCGCGATTCTTATTTGAGTTTGTATTTTTCCACAACACCCGCAATGCCTTGTTGTGCGATTCCGTAAGCGCAAAAAATTCTTTGCTGAACTAAATCGGCGGCGCGACACGCTCCACCTCTTCGATCGTGGTGAGACCGAGCGCGATTTTGTGCGCTCCGGACGCGCGAAGCGGTTTCATGCCGTCGCGAAACGCCTGAGCGCGCAGCTCATCGATACCGACGCCTGCGTTGATGAATTTTCTCAGCTCGGGCGTGAAAAGCATGACCTCGTAGAGTCCAATACGTCCCTTATATCCGGTCATGCGACAGTCGAGACAGCCGACCGGTCGATAGGTTTTCGCAGGTTTGACCGCGCGATAAGGCAGCGTGAGCGCCTCCCACGTCTCATCGCTCATATCGTCATTTTCGGCCTTGCACTTGCTGCACAGCGTGCGCACGAGCCGCTGCGCCATGACGCCGAGCACCGTCGAATTCACCAGATACGGCGGCAAACCCAAATCGACCAGCCGCGTGACCGCCGTTGGCGCATCGTTGGTGTGCAGGGTCGAGAGCACCAGATGGCCGGTGAGTGCGGCTTGTACCGCCATCTCAGCAGTGGGCAAATCGCGGATTTCGCCGACCATGATGATGTCGGGATCTTGTCGCATCAGGGTGCGCACACCGCTGTCAAAGTTGACGCCGATATTGGTTTGCACCTGCATCTGGTTAAACGAGGGCTCGACCATTTCAATCGGGTCTTCAATGGTGCAGACATTGACCTCGGGCGTGGCGAGCGTTTTTAGCGTCGAATAGAGCGTGGTCGTTTTGCCGGACCCGGTCGGCCCGGTCACGAGAATGATGCCGTGCGGCTTGGTGGTCATGCCTTGCCAGCGCACGAAGTCGTCGTCGCTGAAGCCTAGGTCGCGGAAGTCGCGCATGAGCACGTCGGGGTCGAAAATTCGCATCACAATTTTTTCGCCGAACGCGGTGGGCATGGTCGCCACGCGCAACTCCACCTCGTCGCCTTCGGCCGATTTGGTTTTGATCCGACCATCCTGTGGACGTCGTTTCTCCACGATCTCCATCCGTGCGAGCAGCTTGATGCGGCTGGTCATCGCTTGCAATACAGCCGCCGGAATTTGATAGACCTGGTGCAAGACGCCATCGATCCGGAAGCGCACAATGCCCTGGTCACGGCGCGGCTCGACGTGAATGTCGCTCGCGCGTTGTTCGAACGCGTACTGCCAGAGCCAATCAACAATCCGCACGATATGCCGATCGTTCGCGTCAGGTGTGCCGGTCGCGCCCATTTGCACGAGCTGCTCGAACGACGAAACGGTCGTCTTGTCATCACTGGCCTTTTCCTGCGCGCGCCGCACCGACTGAGCGAGCGAGAAGAATTCCGCGACGTAGCGGCGTACATCCAGCGGATTGGCAAATACCAGCTCTACCTTGCGTCGAAGCAGATTCGAAATTTCCGGCACCCAGGAACGAACAAAGGGCTCGCTCGTGGCGATGGTGACCGTCTCCTGGGTCACAGCGACCGGGAGGATGCGATAGCGCTGAGCGTAGCTTGAACTCATCACCGAGCTCACCGCCGAGAAATCGACGCGCAGCGGATCGATGTGCAGGTAGGGCACGTCGATCCTTCGCGCCAACCATTCGGTCAAGCCTTCAAGCGTGAGCACGCGCATCGGCGGCTTCGCGCTGCGCCACTTCTGCTCGGCGATCAAGGTGAGCGGGTGATCGTAATTGCGAAACTTGGCGGTCGAGCGAAGCGAGTCGAGTATCTCTCGGTCGATGAGCGCATCGGCCTCAAGCTCGCGAAGAACCAGCTCGAGCGTTAGTGGTCGATCGGCGTTGCCGGATGGCGCGCTTGAAGGCGCGACGGATGCGAGGTTGGTTACGGTTGCCATTTCGCAATTGTGCTACAGGGCTCCCGAATGTGCTATCGGCGATTCCCTCGGAGACGGTTCAAATCCGCACGCGACAATGCAAAGCGTGCCCACTCAGAGGCGAAGCGTGCCAAGCGGCGTCCATTTCCCGCCGTCGACCCGCACCACAACGCCTTCGCCCATCGCGGGGACAAGCCCGGTGAGCGCTGTGATGTTCACCTGGTGCGTCACCATCAACCAGCTCTCTTTTGAGCCGAGTTGACGAGCACGCGCGCGCACTTCGCGGGACTGCGCAGGCTCGGTTGAATTTGCGGCGAAGAATGAATTGAGCGCCGGAAAATCTTCGCGCGCCACCGAAATCAGCGCCGCAGTTTCGCGACAGCGACACCATTGGCTGGTCAACACTTTGCTGAAACGCACGCCACTCGCCTTGAGGGCTACACCGATTTGCTTTGCCTGTGCGCGCCCCTCGGGCGACAGGTTTCGTTGGGTCGAACAATCGTCGAGTCTGAAGTTTGAAGGATCGCCGACCCCCGGATCAGTCTGCGCGTGGCGCAACAAGAGAATGTGTCCACCCGATTTGAGCGCGGTAATCAACGCGGTGGAAGCGCTCTCGGCAGCCACCGTGAACGCCGCAAACGAGCAGAGCATCAACACAATCCAGCGCATAATCAAATCCGATTAACAACACAGTACTTAACCGATGCTCATCGATTGCGCCGCCTACGTCAACGGGGTTCGCGAGAAGCCTCTCGATATCGAGGCGATTAGCGATTTCCTCGAATCGAACCCGCCGATCGGAGCGTTCGTTTGGGTCGCCCTCTTCGAGCCCGACCTGGCGATGCTCACCAAAATGCAAGAGGAGTTCGGTCTGCACGAGCTCGCCATTGAGGACACCAATCGCGGCTCGCAACGCCCGAAGCTCGAAGAGTATGGCAGCACGCTGTTTCTGGTGCTGCACACAATCGAGCAACGCGGCGACGAATTTATCGACGGCGAGCTGCATGTTTACGCCTCAGAGCGTTTCGTGCTCACGGTGCGCCATCGCTCGAACATCGACTTTCGCGGCGTCCGCGCTGAGCTTGAACGCGAACCAGAATTTATGGCGCTCGGCGCGGGGACGGCGGTGCACGCGCTGGTCGATCAGGTCGTTGATCGATTGTTTCCATTGCTCGAAAATCTCGAAGATCGTTTGGACGCGATCGAAGAGACGATCTTCGCGCAAACGACTGATCGTCGCGCTGCGGCAGAAAAAATCTACGATCTCAAACGCGACACCAACTGTTTGCGCCGCGCGGTCACGCCGCTCGTCGAAGTATGCGAGCGGCTCTTAACGCATAAACATTCGATGTTTCGCGAACCACTGCGCCCCTACTTCCGCGACGTGCTAGATCACATCACACGTATCGACGAATCGCTCGACAGCCTGCGCGATATGGAAAACAGCGCCACACAAACCAATCTATCGCTGATCACCCTACAAGAATCCGAAGTCACCAAAAAACTCGCAGGTTGGGGCGCGATTTTCATGGTGCCCACGATTGTCGGTGCGGTGTACGGCATGAATTTCAAACACATGCCGGAACTCGAATGGGCGTTCGGCTATCCGTTTGCGCTCGCACTCATGGTGCTAGGCAGCGCTGCCCTCTGGTGGTTTTTTCGCAAAATCAAGTGGGTGTAGTGAGCGATTGACCAATCTTATGAGAATGCTTCTTAATGCCCACTAATATAACGCGCAAGATGTGTTTGTCTTTAAACTCGATCAATAATTTTATCGACGTTGAATCAATATTAAAAGCGGCGTAAGCGCATTTTTCTATTTGTCTACCTAAGCGCATTAGAGGTGTCGCTAAAACGCCCCAGTCGGACTACAAAGCACGCTGCCTGCGCAATTGGTCGGTTTGAAATAGAGCACTCGCGTCACTGACGGATTGCCGAAACCCGCAGGGAAAAACGCGAACGCGCCGCGGTACGCATAACCGCTTGTCCCTTCCGAGTTGGCTTGCGAAACGAGCGCGGCGACACTTGCAACCTCAGGGTTGTCTTTCCACACATAGGTCGCCGACTGCGACGTGTCTTTCACATAAATGTTGCGCGAGCCATCGTTGAAAAAGTACGAGGTTCGAAACTTAAATCCGTTTGCGCCTTGCGCGTTGGCTTGCGTGACAAAGTCGGCAGGCGTTGCGTTGACATCGCTCGACGCAGCCAGCGCATACGAATACACGGCACTGCCGCTTTCTTTGGCATAGATCCCATAGCTGGCACCGCCCACGAAATACGGAAGAAAAAAGTAATAGCCCTCACCGCCTTGCGCATTCGCTTGCGTGAGAAACGCCGAAGAGGTGCTCGGCAGCGCGAGCAGGCGATAGCTGAACCCACGGTTGCTGTTCTCGTCGCGATAGAAGTAAGCGCCACTCGTGTCCACGCCCGAGAAGCGATAGCGTTCTGCGCCCTGCGTATTGAGCAGCTGCTCGAACGCTGTAGCAGTCACCGGTGTATCGACGCTTCGATAGGTGAATACGCCCGGCGTATCGTTGACGTAGAGATTCGATTGCGTGAGACCGTAGACAAGCGGGCCTACATAGACATACGCACGAGCGCCTTGCGCATTCGTCTGGGAGAGAAATGCGCTGCGATCGGCGGTCGCCGGAAGCGCCTCGTATATTGGTGCGCGCGACACAATCGGCGCAACACAGCCACTCTCGATAAACGACTGAATGTCGGCAAGCGAGCCGCGACTGCCGCCCGAGAGCGTCAAGCCCTGAGTGAGCGCGTCACCGCGATGCCCATTCACATAACGAAGCACAATCGCCGCATCGACTGCGTTCACATTGCCGTCGCCGTTCATGTCGAAGGTCAATCGAACGGAATCGAACGCAGCGCGAATAATTGCCGGGTCGCGCGACGCATAGTTGGTCGATGCGACCAATGCAGGGCCTGAAACGTTCGCCGCATATCGTGCGAGCAGCACACCCTCGTCGGTCGGCTCCCAGCCGTTGACGCGAAACATGCACGCCGCACTCGCCACCGATACGGCGACTGCGGCCGTCGTCGTAAACGCAAACACATTCGCAAAAGCGCGAAGCTTTTGTAGACCTACCATTGCTTTGATTTCCTTCAGGATGAAACGCGTGATCGACGGCGAGCGGTCGATTAGCGTACGCTAGCGGAAAAAACGCAAAAGACACCCTCGTCGCAGCACGAAAAGCTTCTCGCCTTAGCGCAAGTTCAATTCAATCTCACCCGCATCCACGCGCAACCCGCCGCCGAAGACGCTGTGCGGCGCGCGCCACCTACATCTGTTTGAACAGATGGGAAAACGGTCGCGACACTTTGAGCTGCTCGGCGTGACCTTTCACTTTCACCGTTGCGTCGCCGCGAAAGTCGCGCGTGACGCCCGAGATCGCGCTCACGTTGACGATCGTGCCGCGATGAATTTGCCAGAACTGATTCATGTCGAGCTCATCGAGCAATTCGCGAAGCGGTTTGCGAATGAGCGCCTCTTCGGTGGTGGTGACGACTCGGGTGTATTTTTCATCCGAATTGAAGAACAGCACATCCTTCACATCGATCAGCTTGAGCGTGTTGCCGAGCGAGGCCTTAATCCAGCGCAGCTGCTCAACCGCCACAGCGCCGCCCGCGCCGCCACGCATGTCGCGCTTCAGTTGCGAGATGATCTGCGCCATGTTGTCCGGCAGTGTGGGGGCGTCGCGATCGTCGGAATCGATGTGCTCCTTCAGTCGCTCGATCGTGGTTGCGAGCCGGTCTTCCTGAAGCGGCTTGAGCAGGTAATCGACCGCCCCGCGCTCGAACGCGGCCACCGCATATTCGTGATACGCCGTTACAAAAACCACATGCGTGTCGGGGCTCGTCTCAGCGATACTTGTCGCAACTTCGAGTCCGGTCATCTCAGGCATCCGGATGTCGAGGAACGCAACCGTCGGACGCAGCGTTCCGATCAACTCTGCCGCCGATTTCCCGTCGTCCGCCTCGCCTACGACGGTCAACTCCGGCCAGAGTTTTTCGAGTTTCTTTTTCAAGAACTGACGCAACAGCGTCTCATCTTCCGCAAGCACCGCAGTCAAGGTCATTCCCATTCGCTTACCCACTTTCCGTCCATATCTTTGAGCTGTCCAGTCGCCACCATCACGATGTCGACCAACCACCAAATCCCCAAGCCGCCTAAAGTAAAGAGCATAGCCAAACCGGTGCCTACGCGCCCGACATAGAAGCGATGTGCTCCAAAAATGCCGAGCACGATTGCGAGCAACAGCGCGATGCCGCGCGAAGACTTTGACACACTTGGATCGCGCCGTCGATTCGCGAATTGCGTGGCACTATAGCTTTGCGTATCGTCGCCATCGCGGCGCATGATTTTGCGCCCGCTTGCATCGCGAAAATCTCGGCTAAAGATCCAGGCAATGTCGAGAACGACCCACATGATGAGCGGCAGCAGAAAAATCGGCACTCCGCCAGTCATTATCGACAGAACAAACAAAACCGCTTGCAGCGCTCCGGTGCGATAGCGTCCGACATAGAAGCGATGCACGCCGAGAAAGCCAAGACAGAGCGCCAGGAGCGCCGTGACTTTCAAGGTAAACGGCGAAACGTGCGCGCTGGACGCCCCGGCACCTTGCGCAAACGCTAACCCGGAGTCGGTCGCGCTGAGCCGCACAATCCGACGCCCCCGCCCGTCGCGAAATTCGCGCGTTGCAATCCATACGA
>JAAFJI010000185.1 GCA_013298045.1 Betaproteobacteria bacterium | reverse complement strand
CGGCGACAAAACGACAACGCTCACGATTGCTGGCTTGCCACTCACGCTGCACGTGCTCGGTAGAGGGGCAAGCGCTGGTCACGTTGTCGTGCAACACCGCGATCACGTGTTCGTCGGCGATCTCATCAATCCAACAAATCACGCCTGGCTTGAGCTTGGTTTCGTTGGCGATTGGCTCGCACGACTCGACGAAATTCGCGCGATGAAACCAACGAAGATTCATCCGGGTCGTGGTGCGAGTGGCGACGCGTCATTGATCGATCAGCAGGCGAATTATCTGAAGCAAGTTCGTACGTCGGTACGCGAGGCGCTTTCACCGGGCGAACTCGGTTGGTTTGCGAAGCTGCGTTTGCAGTGGAGAATTGAACGCGCGTACCCAGCGCTCGGCTATCCGATTTTCATGCGGGATGGGCTGACAGCAGTTTGGAAAAGCGAGCAGGTCCGTAACTAGAACGCGTGCAGCAGCAGACATGCGACAACTCAACGCAATTGTTCGGGAATCGCCGACGCAAGGAAATCATAGACTCGGCGCACGATACGATTGCCGCGAATTTCACGATGCACTGCGAGCCAACAAGGCAAAGGCGGGATCGCGAGCGAAGGCAACAGCGGTCGTAGCTGCGGAAAATCGCGCAAGTTGTAGCGCGCCATGAATCCGACGCCAATACCTGCCGCCACCAGGCGACCGTAAGTAATGTGATCGTCGGTGCGCGCGACGAACGTTTCGCGCGGGATGTTCACGCCGAAACGCGCAAATCCTCGCTCAATCGTTCCATCGCGATCGTAGCCCACAAGACGATGCCGCAGTAAATCCTCGGGTCGCCTCGGTATCCCGTGAACGCGCAAGTATTGTTTGCTTGCGCAGGCGACGAGCTCAACCTCCCCAAGCTTACGCGCGATCAGGGAGCTCTGCACAGGACGAACCATGCGAACGGCAATATCGGCTTCGCGTCGCAACAAGTTTGCGACTTCGTTGGAAGCGACCACCTCAATTGCAATACCTGGCTCGTCGCGCTGCAGGTTGCTGATGACGGGCGGTAGCAAGTACGCCGCCGCAACCTGACTCGCCGCAATTCGTACGGTGCCTTGATTCGCCTGTTCGCGCATCGAGAGTTTCTGCGTAACGCGCAGTGCTGCCATTTCCATTTCTCGCGCCGAGTCGACGATGGCTAATGCCGCGACCGTCGGCACCACGCCGCGCCCGGTGCGTTCGAAGAGTGGTTGCCCAATTTGCGCTTCGAGCTCGGCAATGTGTCGCGAAAGCGTTGGCTGTTGCGCCCCCAACTTTTTTGCGGCTCCGAGCAAGCTTCCGGCATCGAGCACGGCGAGAAAACTTCGAACGAGCGACCAATCGAACGGTTGCATGAGATTACTTTTGGCTATACGAAAACGCATACCTTACTTGCAAATATCAAGAATTGTCAACTAACTAGATTGCATCAAGAATTCCTCATCGCTAATTTTCTGAGCGATTTTGAGGTGAACATGACTAAGCAAAAACCGATGGTTTTAATCCTGGGTGCCAACGGGCACCTGGGTCGCGCTGCGACAGAGGTATTTGCGCGACGGGGCTGGCGGGTGTTCGCGGTCGCGCGCTCGAACCTCGCAAACGAATCAACGCCCAAGACGGATGCGATCGTTCGGATCGCAGCGAGTATCGAAGCGCACGAACAGATCGTTGCGCAGGCGAGGGGCGCGCATGTCGTGCTCTACGCAGCCAATCCGCCGTACACACAATGGCCCGGTCGTGCACTCCCAATGGCGCAGGCGGGCGCTCGAATCGCACGCGAGCTCGGTGCGAGTCTTCTATTTCCAGGCAACGTTTACAACTTTGGTGCCGAGATGCCGAATCTGCTCACCGAGCGCACGCCGCAGCTCGCCCGAACGCGCAAAGGTCGGGTCCGCATCGAGATCGAGTCCATGCTCGCCGCAGAAGCCGAACGCGGTTTGCGCACCCTCGTCCTGCGCGCGGGCGATTTCTTCGGATCGAATTCGGGTTCGTGGTTCGACCGCGTCATCGCGAAGTCGGCCGCGCGCGGAAAGCTCGTCTATCCGGGTCCGCTTGATCGCGAACATGCGTGGGCTTACTTGCCCGATTTGGTTCGCACATTCGTTGTGCTCGCAGAGCGCGAACTTGACTTCACAACGCCGCAATCCGGCATCGAACGCCTAGGCTTTCCGGGGCACACGCTTACCGGCGAGTCGCTGCTCGCAGCGACTGAGAAAGCGTATCGCGATCGCCTCGGCGACGCTACGAAGCAGCCGCAGCGGTCGCAAACGCCTTGGGGGCTCTATCGAGTCTTGTCGCCGTTCGTGCCAATCGTTCGCGAAATCGTCGAGATGGAATACCTCTGGCGCGCCCCCCACCGCATCGATGGCTCGGCGCTTGGCAACGCAATCGGCGCGATTCCTGAAACCTCGCTCAGCGATGCACTCAATGCTTCACTCGATCCGCTATTCAGCTCACCATGAAAGAGTCTCCTATGAAACAAACCTCCACAACCTCAAGCAACGAACGTCAATGGTTCGACGACGAACCGTCCCGCCGCGGGCGCTGGGCAACCGCAGCAATGCTTACACTTGTCGCACTGCTCTCGTTCGCACCTGTCGCAATTCTCGCGCCCGCAATCGGCTGGCCCGCATCGCTTGGCGAACCAGCGTCGGTCCAACTAGGCGCGATCTTCGCGAAGGCCGGTGAGGTGCGCCTTGGCTACAACATGTACCTCATCTATTCGGTCGCGATTGCACCCGCTTTCATCGCGCTTGCCGCGATCACGCTACGACGCGTGCGCGTGGGCTGGCTGGTTGCGATCGCCGCTTTCGTGTCGCTCTCGGCGCTCGCACGCTCGATTGGCATTCTGCGCTGGCTCACGACAATGCCGGAGCTCGCGAGTGCACATGCGAAGGCGGACGCGACCTCGATCAAAACTATCGAACTCATATTCGATTCGTTAACAAAATATGGCGGCGGCATCGGCGAAATACTCGGCGTGAGCCTATTCATGGCGCTCGCAGTCGCGTCGCTTTGCGCTGCGTGGATGGGCGAGACGAGCGTGCCACGCTGGCTTTCGATCAGCGGTTTCGTGGTTGCATTGTTTTTGTTGGCGCTTTTCGCTCCGACACTTGGTGTTCCGGCGTTCATGCCAGTGGCAGTCGCAGTTAGCGGGTTATCGCTTTGGATGCTTTTTGTGGCGGCGTGGTTGACCCTAGCCAATGCTCGCTCGGTTTGACGGCCCGCGTTGAGTCGCCGCGCGAAAGCTCACTCGGCAGAAATATTTGCCGCTTTGATCACACGTTGAAACATGGCGATATCGCGCTTAAGGGTTGCGTCAAATGCGGCAATACCTTGAAACTGAACGTTGCTGCCCGCGCCTTCGACGCCTTTCTTGAAGGTGTCGCCGGTCGCGATCTTTTCCATTTCGTCAGCGAGGCGTTTTGCTATTTCCGGTGGCGTACCTGCAGGTGCCATAAAGCCAAACCAGGCATCGACCGAGAAATTCGGAAAACCCTCTTCGGCCGCAGTTGGCACATGTGGCAGCGCCGTCACGCGCCGGTTTCCGGTTACCGCGAGAATCCGAATCTTGCCGGTTTGCGAGAGCGGGATCACGCCCGGCGGCGTGGTAATCACGACGTCCACATTGCCGGCTGCAAGATCGGTGACGACCGGCCCGGTTCCTTTGTAGGCAATGGCAGTCATCCTGGTGTCTGCGAGTTGTTCTAAGAGTGCGCCGGAGATGTGGTGCAACGAACCCGCGCCTGCGGTGCCGTAATTCAATTTGCCGGGATTAGCTTTTGCGTAAGTGACCAGCTCTTTGAAAGTTCTCGCAGGTACTTTATCGGCCACGGCGATCGCTTGCGGCGAATTCAAGAGAATTGCAATCGTCGCGAAGCTCTTGATCGGATCCCAATCGAGCGACTTGAAAAGGAATGGGTTCGCCGCTTGAAAGCCGGAGTACGCGACGAGCAACGTGTGACCGTCGGGTTTCGCCTTTGCAACATAACTCGCAGCGATGTTGCCAGATGCGCCAGGACGGTTCTCGACAATCACGGTTTGTCCGAGCGCTTTGCCGAGCGGCTCGGCCATCTGTCGCGCAAGCAAATCGGCGGAGCCACCGGGTGTCACCGGGACGACGAGCGTGATCGGTCTCGATGGAAACGTTTGTGCGAACGCGCTCATCGCGAGGGCGCACGTCGCGAGTAAAGTAGCAAACCGTTTGGCGACGACCGTGTAGCGCATGACACCTCCTGTTGGTCAGAAGTTTAGAGCCAATCGCGCATTGTTCTGCGACAAGGTTTTGCCACATGCGCGCGAACGGCGGCCGCTTTTGCATAGCGTCGAAGTCGAACGGCTACGACGCAGCACACGGCATTCATGCTAGAAACATACAAATATTACTGCTTATGCCCTAATAAATAAAGTTTTTGTCGAATTTTTATACACTATTGATATATAACTTATTTCGTATATTATTTAATTTATAAGGGGCGTCATGTTGTTATGCTGTTCTGCCATCTCGTCAAACTGCCGCGTGCGCGAGTCGGCGGCTTGCAATCGCGTGACTTGCTCCCACCATTGAGCCTCTCAAACAACGAAAGCATGTTGATCGATGGGCGCAGACGATGCCTTTCTTCGAGACACGTATTCGCGCACCGTAAGCGAGGTGATTGAACGCGTCGCGCCGAGTGTTGCGGCGATTGGTGTGGCACCAAGCAATTCGCGACGACGTTTCGGCGACGGGCGCGGCGGCGGTGGCGGAAGCGGCTTCGTGTTCACGCCCGACGGCGACGTGCTTACCAATTCTCACGTCGTTCGCGCAGGCAGAAACGCCGATCGCACGTTTGATCCATCCACGCTTCGCTACACCGTTAACTTGGGCGATGGCGCGAATCGCGAAATTCCCGCACGCTATGTAGGCGACGATCCCGACACCGACCTCGCGGTGTTGCGACTCGATTATTTGCCGAATGGCGAGCGCGTCGAACCGGTTGCCCTCGGGCACTCGCGCGACGTGAAGCGCGGCGAAATTGCGATCGCCATCGGTAATCCGCTCGGTTTCGAACACACCGCAACGGCAGGTATCGTGAGCGCGCTCGGTCGTAGCATGCGCGCGGGCAATGGCCGTTTGATTCCCGACGTCATTCAGACCGACGCCGCGCTGAACCCCGGAAATTCGGGTGGCCCGTTGCTCAATTCAACGGGCGCGGCCATCGGCGTAAACACCGCGATCATCCCCGGTGCGCAATCGATTTGTTTTGCCGTTGCGATCGACACCGCTTCATGGGTAATTCCACAACTTATGCGCGAAGGTCGCGTGCGGCGCGGATACCTGGGCGTTGCGGGTGGCACGGTCGCACTCGAACGCAATGTGGCTCGTGCGCCGGAGACGGCGCAAACGAGCGGCGTACGTGTTGCAAGCGTTGAATCAGACTCGCCCGCCGCGCGCGCTGGGCTTCACGAGGGCGACGTGATTGTCGGTATCGATGGTGTTGAAATCGATAGCGTCGATCGATTGCACCAAACGCTCAATGCGACGCGCATCGAAAAACTCTGCGTGATGAAGGTCTGGCGATCCGGCAAATCTAGCGCATGGTACGTCAACATCACGCCGAGCGAGCGTACGCGATGAGCTGCGGCACAATCACCGCAAACCGTATCGATATGATGTTGGCGCTTCGATCTCCAAACGCTCGCGATTTTTCTGCGAGCAACTCACCTCCCCTGAAAGGCACATCATGAATGCACTGCAAAAAGTTCTCTACACCGCCAAATCCCACACCACCGGCGGCCGCGAAGGTAGTTCCGCCAGCGACGACGGCTTGCTACGGGTCACGCTCACGCCGCCGAAAGCGATGGGCGGTGCAGGCACTGGAACCAATCCCGAGCAATTGTTCGCCGCTGGTTACTCCGCATGTTTCATGGGCGCAATGAAGTTTGTCGCGGGGACCCAGAAGATCGCAGTGCCTGCGAGCGCGTCGATCGATGCTGAAGTCGATCTTGGTCCGATTACGCAGGGATTTGGCATTGCCGTTCGCATGACGGTAAATCTACCGGGCATGGATCGCGTAGCTGCAGAAAAGCTCGTTACCGATGCCCACGTTGTTTGTCCGTATTCAAACGCAACGCGCGGCAACATCGATGTGAAATTCGCAGTCACCGTTTAAGCCGATGTAGTTTCGTTCTCCGTCTAGCGCGCCGCGAGGCGCGCTTGTCTTTTCAGAGTCTTTCATTTCTATGCTCTTCTCTCCACTACAACTCGGCTCACTCCACACCAAGAACCGCGTCTTTATGGCACCGCTCACGCGCTGCCGTGCAACGCCTGAAACCGATGCCCCCAACGAGCTGATCGCCACCTACTACGCGCAACGCGCGAGCGCTGGGTTGATCGTTTCTGAGGCAACGCAGATTGAGCCTCGCGGCAAAGGCTACGTCGGCACACCCGGCATTTACACGGCTGCGCAAGAGGCGGGATGGAAATTGGTTGCGGATGCAGTGCATGCGAACGACGGACTGATCTTCGCGCAACTCTGGCACGTCGGCGCGATTTCGCATCCGGATTTTCAGCCGGGCGGTTTGCTGCCGGTTTCATCCTCGGTCTACAACCCCGGCGGCACAACCTACACACAAAATGGAAAACGCGAGCGAGTGGCAGCGCGTCCGCTCGAAACAATCGAAGTACATCATCTGATTGCAGGTTATCGTCACGCCGCTGGTGTGGCCCAACGCTCTGGGCTCGATGGCGTTGAGATTCATTCGGCGAACGGCTACCTGCTTGAGCAGTTCATTCGCGACAGCATCAACAAGCGCGACGACGAATTCGGCGGCTCGATTGAAAACCGTATTCGCTTCGCGCTTGCGGCTGTCGATGCGGCAATCGATGTGTTCGGTGCCGGTCGCGTCGGCATTCGCTTGTCGCCTGTCTCAGCGGCCAACGCTGCGATGCGCGATAGCACGACGCAAGCAACCTACGGCGCACTCGTCGATCAACTCGCCGCGCGCAAAATTGCTTTCGTACATTTCATCGAGGGCAATACGGGTGGCGCGCGCGAGCTCACAGGCTTCGACTTCGCGCAAGCGAAACGCACGCTCACACGAGCGGGTGTTGCATATGT
>JAAFJI010000184.1 GCA_013298045.1 Betaproteobacteria bacterium | reverse complement strand
TCTCGATGGCGATGCAGTTGCTGACGCGTGGCACACGCAGAGCGCGATCACGCATCGCGCAAACTATCACGAACACGCAGAGGTCTCGATATGGACGAACGATGTACCGATGCGCGAGAACATGCGCGCACTGTGCGATGTGTATCGCAACGCGGGCTACGCAAACGCGAATTACACGCTCGATGAATTCGTGCCGCTCGGTCAGCATCACGCTTTTGCGTTGCTATCGTGGACGATCCAACGAAAGGAAGGCTCGACGCTGCAAACGTTTCGCACGGGATACAACCTAATGCGCGGCAAAGACGGCCCGCGCGTCGTCCTCGCCACTGCATTCGAAGAAGATATCGGGAAGCTGTAAGACGATGCGAGTTGTTGAACATCAAAGCAATCGTCACTTATCAACTTCAGTTGAAGCGAAACTGCTCTCGCGTTTCTCAGCCACGCAAGCGGACGAGGCGATTCAAGTACTGTCCGCGCTCAAGTCGCCCGAAGCCTCGCCAGAGTTTCTGGCAACGTGGATTCGGGTGCAGATCGCGATCTCAATACTTGCCGACGGTGACTTAGAAAGAATTCACTACTGGGCGAGACAATCAGAAATTGATTGGAGAGATACTCTCGTAGCTGCGGGACTTGCTGAGGCCAACTGGCGCAGAATTGCAAAACAAGCGGGCTACGGAATCTACTAAAGATATGAAACTGAGTGTTGTAAATGTTGCTCACTGAAGACCAACGGATGGTGCGCGATAGCGTTCGCGCTTATGTGCAGGAACAAGTCGCGCCGAAGGCGGTCGCGTGGGACAAGTCACACACGTTTCCCGCGAACGAATTGAAGGGGCTCGCCGAACTCGGTTGCTACGGCGTCGCCGTGCCCGATCAATACGGCGGCGCGGGCATGGATTACATCTCGCTCGCCATCATTCTCGAAGAAATCGCAGCGGGCGACGGCGGAACGTCCACGATTATTTCGGTCAACAACTGCCCCGTGTGCTCAATCATGATGAGCTATGCCAACGAGCAGCAGAAACGCGATTGGCTCGTGCCGCTTGCGAAGGGCAACATGCTGGGCGCGTTTTGTTTGACCGAGCCGCATGTGGGATCGGACGCTTCGGGTTTGCGCACGACGGCGACCAAAGACGGCGACCATTACGTCGTCAACGGCGTAAAGCAATTCATTACTTCGGGCAAGCATGCCGACGTTGCAATCGTCATGGCAGTGACCGACAAAGCCGCGGGCAAGAAAGGCATCAGCGCCTTCCTCGTGCCGACAAAAACGCCAGGCTATGTTGTCGCGCGTATCGAAGAAAAACTCGGGCAGCATTCGAGCGACACAGCACAAATTCTGTTCGAGAACTGCCGCATTCCCGCGTCGCTTCGGCTCGGCGGGGAAGGCGAAGGCTACAAGATCGCGCTTGGCGGTTTGGAAGGCGGTCGCATCGGCATCGCCGCGCAATCGGTCGGCATGGCGCGCGCTGCATTCGAGGCTGCGCTTGCGTACACGAAGGATCGCGAGGCTTTCGCAAAACCCATCTTTGAACACCAAGCCGTGCAATTCAAGCTCGCCGACATGGCAACACAAATCGAAGCCGCGCGGCAATTGATTCATCACGCAGCATTGCTCAAGGACGCCGGTCAACCCTGCCTCACGCAAGCGGCAATGGCAAAACTCTTCGCCAGCGAAATGGCCGAGCGCGTGTGTTCGGACGCGATTCAAATTCATGGCGGCTACGGCTACGTCAGCGATTTCCCTGTCGAGCGTATCTATCGCGACGTACGCGTTTGCCAGATTTACGAAGGCACCAGCGACATTCAAAAGATTTTGATCGGGCGTGGGCTTGCGAGTGGGACGTATGGCAACGCTTGATTTTTTTGACACAGATTACGCAGATGAAAAATGTTGATTTACGCAGATTTCACAAAGTGTCTCGACAAAGAAATCTGCGGTAATCTGCGTGAAATCCGCGTAATCTGCGTCAAAGCAGAAAGCTAACAAATGACATCCAACATCGATTTCTATTTCGACTTCGCCTCCCCCTACGGCTACTTCGCCGCCGAGATGATCGAAGAATTCGCGGCGCGTCACAAACGACAAGTCGCATGGCGTCCGATGCTGCTCGGTGCAGTGTTCAAGGCAACCGGTGGGCAGCCGTTGACGCAATGGCCGATGAAAGGCGAATACGCCTTGCGCGACTTCCGGCGCAGTGCGGCGTACTACGGCATTCCATTCAAAACGCCAACGACGTTCCCAATTGCAACGATCAACACCTGTCGCGCCGCGCTCTGGATGCAGGAAAAACATCCGGCACACGCGAAGAAATTCATGCTCGAACTGTTCCGCGCATATTTCCGTGGCGATCGCGATATCGGCAAGCTCGATGTGATCGGCGATGTGGCGCAGGGATTGGGTTATGCCGCCGACGAAATAATCGCCGCCGCGCAGAGCGACGATATCAAAACGAAACTCAAGGTCGCCGTCGATGAGGCAATGGCGAAAGGTGTGTTCGGTGCGCCATTCTTCTTTATCGACGGCGAACCATTCTGGGGCGCAGACCGCTTTCCGATGATGGAGCAATGGATTGCTAGAGGCGCGTGGAGTTACTAGTGGCGACTATCGAAACAAAACTGAATCCACGCGACGCGAACTTCGTTGCTTCGCGCGATGCGATGCAATCGCTCGTCGACGATTTGAATGCAAGGCTCGCGAAAGTCGCGCTCGGTGGTGGCGAGGAAGCGCGCAAGAAGCACACCGGTCGCGGCAAGATGTTGCCGCGCGATCGCGTACAAGGTTTACTCGATGTGGGCTCACCGTTTCTTGAATTCTCTCCGCTCGCCGCACACGATCTTTACGACAACGCAGCGCCAAGCGCGGGCATCATCACCGGCATCGGGCGAGTGAGCGGGCGCGAGTGCATGGTCGTTGCTAACGATGCCACCGTGAAGGGCGGCACATACTTTCCGATGACCGTGAAAAAGCATCTGCGTGCGCAAGAGATCGCCGAACAGAATCGTCTGCCGTGCATCTATCTGGTCGATTCCGGTGGTGCGAATTTGCCGAATCAGGACGAAGTATTTCCCGATCGCGATCACTTCGGACGCATCTTTTTCAATCAAGCGAACATGAGCGCGAAAGGCATCGCGCAGATCGCGGCTGTGATGGGTTCGTGCACCGCGGGTGGCGCGTATGTGCCCGCAATGAGCGACGAATCGATCATCGTTCGCGACCAAGGCACGATTTTCCTCGCAGGTCCGCCACTCGTAAAAGCAGCCACGGGCGAAGTGGTGAGCGCCGAGGATTTGGGCGGCGGCGATGTGCACACGCGTCTTTCAGGTGTCGCCGATCATCTTGCGCAAAACGATGGGCACGCGCTCGGTATCGCTCGCTCGGTGATCGCTAATCTTGGCGTGAAACAAGCTGCATCGCTTCCGATGAATACGGCGAAGCCGCCACGCTACGATGCGAAGGAACTCTACGGCGTGATTCCCGTGGATACGCGCAAACCGTTCGACGTTCGCGAAGTCATCGCGCGCATTGTCGACGACAGCGCGTTCGATGAATTCAAAGCTCGCTACGGCACCACGCTCGTCTGTGGCTTCGCGCACATCGAAGGTATGCCGGTCGGAATCGTTGCGAACAACGGCGTGCTCTTCAGTGAGTCCGCATTGAAGGGCGCGCACTTCATCGAACTTTGCTGCCAACGAAAAATCCCGCTCGTGTTCTTGCAGAACATCACCGGCTTTATGGTGGGTCGCAAATACGAAAACGAAGGCATCGCACGAAACGGCGCGAAGATGGTGACGGCTGTTGCCTGCGCACAAGTGCCGAAGTTCACTGTCATCATCGGCGGCTCTTTCGGTGCCGGTAACTACGGTATGTGTGGCCGCGCGTACTCGCCGCGATTCCTCTGGATGTGGCCGAACGCGCGCATCAGCGTAATGGGCGGCGAGCAAGCCGCAAGCGTGCTCGCAACGGTTAAGCGCGACGGCATCGAGACGAAAGGTGGCGCGTGGAGCAAGGACGAAGAGGAGGCCTTCAAGCAACCGATTCGCGCGCAGTACGAACACGAAGGTCATCCTTACTATGCGACCGCGCGGCTCTGGGACGACGGTGTAATCGATCCTGCAGATACGCGGCGCGTGCTTGCCCTCGGTCTTGCTGCAAGTTTGAATGCACCGATTGACGACACCAAGTTTGGTGTGTTTAGGATGTAAAGATGTCTACGTTAAAAATCGAACGCGATTCGCGCGGTGTTGTTCTTGTCGCGTTCAATCGCCCTGCTGTGCACAACGCTTTCGATGAGGCGATGATTCGCGAGGTCATCGAAACTTTTCGCGATCTCGGGCAAGATGAAACGGTGCGCGTGATCATTTTGGGCGCGGAAGGCAAGTCGTTTTGCGCAGGGGCGGATCTGAATTGGATGCATCGCGCCGCGGAATACGACGCGGATAAAAATCGCGAAGATGCGGGCGAGCTCGCGTTGATGCTCAACGCAATCTACGCCTGCCCTAAGCCAGTCATCGCGCGCGTGCAAGGCAATGCGTTCGGCGGTGGCGTTGGTGTTGTTGCCGCTGCGGATTTGGCTATCGGCGTATCCGATGTGAGTTTCTCGCTTTCGGAAGTGAAGCTTGGAATCATTCCCGCCGTGATTAGCCCGTATGTGATCGAAGCGATTGGCACGAACAACGCGCGGCGTTATTTTTTGACGGCGGAGCGTTTCAGCGGTTCGGAAGCGTATCGCCTCGGCTTGCTCAACGAACTCGCATCCAGTGAGGAGGCGATGGATGAGCAAATCGCGATCTGGTGCAACGCGTTGCTTGCCAACGGTCCTAAGGCAATCGAGGCTGCAAAGAACTTGATTCAAGCCGTGTCGCAAAAACCGATTGAGGATGAGCTGATTGAAGATACTGTCGAACGCATCGCACAAATTCGCGTGACGCCCGAAGCGAAGGAAGGCATTCGCGCGTTTCTGGAACGAAGGAAGCCGGGTTGGGTTAAGGAATGAGCATGTTCTCAAAAATCCTAATAGCCAATCGCGGTGAAATCGCTGTCCGGATCGCGCGCACGGCACGTCGCTTGGGCATTCGCACTGTCGCCGTTTACTCGGATGCCGATCGCGATGCGATGCATGTTGCGGCTTGCGATGAGGCGCATCGCATTGGTGGCGCTGCGCCGAAAGACTCTTATCTGCGCGGCGAAAAAATTCTCGAAGTCGCGAAGCGCACTGGCGCAGAGGCGATTCACCCTGGCTATGGCTTCCTCTCGGAAAACGAGGATTTCGCGCGAAAATGTGCCGAATCGGGTATTGTGTTCATTGGTCCTCCGCCCAACGCGATTGAGGCGATGGGGCTTAAAGCTGAATCCAAACGCTTGATGGAAAAAGCGAGCGTTCCGCTCGTGCCCGGTTATCACGGTGAATCGCAAGATGAGGCGTTGCTCGCCAAAGAAGCCGAGCGCATCGGTTTTCCGGTGCTCATCAAAGCAAGCGCGGGTGGCGGCGGCAAAGGCATGAAGGTGGCCGAGAGCGCCGCCGAATTTGCGCAAGCGCTTGCCTCGGCGAAACGCGAAGCGAAGAACTCGTTCGGCGACGACAACGTGTTGATCGAGCGCTACCTGAAGCGCTCGCGCCACATCGAAATTCAAGTGTTCGGCGACATGCATGGCAATTGCGTTTATTTGTTCGAACGCGATTGCTCGTTGCAGCGCCGTCATCAGAAAGTGATCGAAGAAGCGCCTGCGCCTGGCATGACGACTGAACGTCGCAAGCAGATGGGCGAAGCAGCGGTCGCGGCGGCGAAAGCGGTTGGCTACGTCGGCGCAGGCACGGTGGAATTCATCGCTGAGCACGACGTTGCTGAATCCGGTCGTTTCTATTTCATGGAAATGAACACGCGCTTGCAGGTTGAGCATCCGGTGACCGAAATGATCACCGGACTCGATCTCGTCGAATGGCAATTGCGCGTCGCAAGTGGCGAACGTTTGCCGAAATTGCAGGACGAATTGACGATCGATGGCCACGCGTTCGAAGCGCGCATTTACGCCGAAAATCCACGCAATCAATTCCTGCCAGCGATCGGGAAAATTGAAAAGCTTCGCACACCGCAAACGAGCGAGAACATCCGTATCGATACCGGCGTACGCGAAGGCGACGAGATCACGCCGAATTACGATCCGATGATCGCAAAGTTGATCGTACACGCGCCGACACGTACGCAAGCGCTCGCACGCCTCGCCGACGCGCTCGACGAATACGCGGTGATGGGTTTTGCGAACAACGTTGAGTTCTTGCAGCGCACGGCGCGACATCCGGCATTCATCGCGGCCGACATCGACACCGGCTTCATCGCAAAACATAGCGCCGACTTGCTGCCGCCTCTGCCCGCGCCAACGGATGCCGCGCTCGCTGCGTGCGCACTCGTGGAGTTGAATTGTGTCCGCACAGCCCATGCGAATGAGGCGTCGCCCTGGGCGCGCGCTGACGGCTTCTGGCTCGGGCAGCCGAATCAAGCGATCGTCTTTCGCTACGAGCAAGCGGAAAAGTCGTTTGAAGTGGGCGTCGTCGTTCGCGACGATGGGTACGTGTTGACCTTGCCGAGCGGCACGCATCACGCGTCCGCCGCGTTTGACACAGCGCCAGACGGCGAACGCGTTGCACTCACGCTGGGCGCGGACGCAGAAGAATCGCTAATCAATGCACTCGTGCTGCAACACGGCCTGCAACGCGTCGTGATGCTGCACGGTGAGCGCTACGAATTCAACGCGATCGACCTGTACGCGCCGCCGCACGCCGACGAAGCGCACGCGGGTCACTTGACAGCACCGATGCCTGGCGCTGTCGTGAGCGTGCTCGTGAAAGCAGGCGACAAAGTCACCAAAGGCCAAGCGCTCATCATCATGGAAGCGATGAAGATGGAACACACAATCGTCGCGCCGTTCGACGGCAAAGTGGAAGCCGTGTACTTCGCTGCGAAAGAGCAAGTGAAAGAGGGCGCGGAACTCGTCGCGCTCGAAGCGCTGTAGGAGCGGCTCGCCGCGACCCCCATGGCCGAAAACTCCGTACGCATCGTTGTTCAATCCACCGGCATCGATGTTGTGCCCGCAATCATCGATGAACTCAGGCGATTGAAACCCAATTGGCTCTACGACGCATGGCCCGATTCAAATGGGGCAAACTATGCAATTGTATGGAAACCG
>JAAFJI010000183.1 GCA_013298045.1 Betaproteobacteria bacterium | reverse complement strand
ACGCTGCGACGCTCGAAGCAATCCCTCGCTCGACGCTTTTTTTCAGGCTAACGCGAGAGAGCCTTTCTGATCGATCGCGCCCCACGCATCTTCCAAGAGGTAAATAACGAGCCAGCGTTTTCCGGCCTCAAACGCGGCTATCGAGACAATAGACGCGCTCGTCTCTACGACACACTGAGCCGAATCCATGTCGTGTTTGGTCAGCGAATCGTTTCCGACTCGCTGATGGTAACGCCCGTCGCTGACGCATTCGCAACCTGAACAAGTTTCGCAGCGACCTGCGCTACGTTCACCACGCGGTAGCGTTTCAACGGGCCAAGCAAAACGGGCGTCAACAATTTCGTCGCTACGATCCCGATCTGCTCGCCCGGCCGCGATTGGCTGCGGTCGCCGTCAAGAAACGAGGGGCGTATGAAATGCGTGCGCGCGATTCCAACACCCGCGACTGCGGCTTCCATTTCGCCCTTCACGCGGGAATAGAACACGCTCGACTTTGGCGATGCACCGAGCGCACTGATCACGCCAATGTGCCGGGCGCCAAGTGATTTCACGGCCTTCGTAAACGCAAGCACCGAATCGAAGTCAACGCGACGAAACGCATCTTGCGAACCGGCAATTTTGATGGTTGTGCCCAAACAGCAGAATGCGTGAATCGTCGACGTGCCGTCGAGCTTCTCGAACGAGCGCGCAAACGCTTCGGGAGAATTGATGAGTGCATCGAAATCAACAATGTGCCCGGTGACGTTCAAATCGAACTCGGCGGGCTTGCGCACGCACGCAATCACGCGCCCGTAACGTGCGTCGCGTGCAAGCTGCGCGACAAGTGCGCGCCCGGTGAGACCGTTCGCGCCACTAATGATCGCGGTTAATTTCTGTTCCATCGCAGCATCATAAGCGCAATTTGCGCCGTGCGCCCGTGCTACCCGTTGGATCGGTGGAACCAAGCGATACCGATAAAGCGTCTACCGGCGCTCGTCACGGAACGCGTTGGGCAATTCAAAAGGCTGGTCGATGGATATCGCTCCGCTCCACGCATCCTACAAAGTTCAATACGATTGCACGTATAAGTGGGCATCAAGCCGATGCGGAACCGCAAATTCCGGCGGCGCTATTTTTTCGAGCAAGGCTTCGTGCTCCGCATCGAAGCGCGCGAGTTCGTCGGGCGTGAGTGTCGCACCAGTGCCACGACACGCACGCATGCGTCCACGCCAACTTTCGCGCGTAAACGGGATTTCTTCGTCGTACCAAAACATGGCTTGCGAGACGAAATCGTGTTGCAGTTTGTAGCCGTCGGGAGGAACCACACCGCTGTAATTTGCGCCACCCCATGAAGGATTGAATTTCAACACCAGCGCTTCTGACGCGCGCGCGATCTCGCTTTTACTTTGAAGCCACGAGAAGTGCGACGTCATCAAAATGCCATTCGGTTTCAACAACCTTTTAACCTCCGCGATTGTCGCCTCGCGCGAAAAGTAAAGCCAGCACTGCATCGCCGTGACGCAATCGAACGAATGATCGGGATAGGGTTGCCTCTCGCTCGATGCGACTTGGAAATCGACCGCGAGCCCGTCGCGCTCCGCGAGATGTTTGGCTTCTACTATCTGATTGTCGGCAACGTCGGTACCGAACGCGATGCAGCCTTGGCGCGCGAACTGTCGCGCAAGCAACCCCGTTCCAGTGCCGAGATCGAGAATGGTTTGTCTTGAAAGACCGACGCCGAGCACGCGCAAACGCTCGTAAAACGAAGGCGGCGGTCCAGGTCGATGTGCGCCGTAGTCCACCGAAGTCTTACTCCAGTCAATCGAGCGTCCGGCGTCGTGCTTGCGAATTCCGTGCATGAGTCTATTGTCTTCTCAACGACAACCGTCCGAAAGTCTCCTGATGCCCAGATACTACTTACCTCTTGTTGCGCATGAGATTAGCGTTCGTGCGGTGTTTCATTATTTTCGCTTTTCATATTTTCTTTGATTAGAGCCTTTTGAAAAAGCTCTTATCGCACTTCTTCAAGCTCGCGAGACCGCTCTCGATTGTTTGATCGACACACACCACTTAAGGCTTAGTCGCCGCAGACGTCACGTTGGATACGACCGCCACGTCCGGAAGTTTGTATCGAATCCGGCTGGCCCTACGTTCGTCTTCGCTGTAGAAGTAAGCGCGTTGCCCTCGACGCCACGTTCCCAGCCAAAGCATGTTCGCGGTAATCGCATCATGATCGCCGCTCGAAAATGGCTGGTTGTAGGTTGTCACCACCCCGGCATATGATCGTGTCAAGTTCTCAAGCCCATGCTTGATCGCGCCGCTATCCGGCTCAGCGCTACGCGCTCGCAGCATGCCGCGAACCATCAAGTTAACCGCATCGTACGTTTGTGCCGCCGCCATGTACGAGGCAGGGATCGCACTGCTATCTCGCCGCTTGTACGCAGAGACAAAACTAATGTGCCGCTCCAGCGACTCCGTCGGAATGAACGTTTGCACCATCATTCCACCCTCCACAGCGCCCTGAGAAAACTCGTGAGCCGCTTCGTGCGACATCGTCCACGAGCCGAAACTCGGAACTCTCCACTTCAACTCGGCGCGAGCTTTCGCGATTCGACCGACTTCCGGGCCTACCGACCAGCTCACCATGCTGTCGGCGTCCGAGTCCTGCGCCTTTTTAACCTCTGCCAGGTAAGACGACGCTCCCACCGGAATACGAACAACGATTGCTGGCGTGATGCCACGCTTCGCGAGCGCTCTCAGCAAATCGACGAGACCCGCATCGCCGTACCCCGAGGTATCGACGATCAGTGCAGGTCGCGATAGCTTGCGTCGCACAAGTTCATCAGCGAGAAACGCGGTTTGCAGTACATCGGGGGCGGCGAGCCGAAAGATGTAGCTGTCTTTTGCGGGGTACGTCGCCGTCACTGGCGTGCCGGTCGCGCACGACGACATGAAAACATGCTTGTGTCTTTGAAACACCTCGATCGCCTTTACTGCAACCCCGGTATTGCAGATACCGATAGTCGCGGCAACCTTTTCCTTGACCACGAGCGATTCCGCCGCCGCGACGCCAACGTCAGGTTTGGCTTGATCGTCGCGGATCACAAGTTCAATCGGGCGCCCCAAAAAACCCATTGACGCATTCATCTCGTCAACCGCTATCTGCGCACCGACCAGTGCGCTTTTTCCCATTCCTGCCGAGCCGCCGGTGAGCGGCAGAATCAACCCGATTCGAACCGGTTTGGGCACTTTATCAGCGACGACCGGCTGCGCTCGCAACCCTCCAGACGCAACGATGGTAAACAACAACACGTTGAGCAGTGTTGCAACCGATAACTTAGTCCAACTGTCACTTCGCACCATGATTGACCTCCGTTAACACACAGTTTGTTTTGCTAAATTAGGTGTTATTCCCTCGGAAGCGTCTGCAACAGCTATTTGAATTGACGAACAGCCATCCCTGCGCTATGTGGCGATTTCAAAGTTTGCGAGCTTTTCGAGCGCGCAAATCATTGCCGAGTGATCCCACCCCTCTCCTCCGTGCGCCACGCACGCATTGAACAGCGCTTGCGCCGTGGCGGTGTTCGGCAAAGGAACACCAAGCTCACGGGCGCTAGAAAGCGCCAGGTTCAAATCCTTCTGATGCAGCGCGATTCGAAATCCGGGATTGAATGTGCGCTTGATCATGCGCTCGCCATGCACTTCCAGTATCTTTGACGCTGCAAATCCGCCCATCAGCGCCTGTCGTACGCGCGCCGGATCGGCACCCGCCTTTGCTGCAAACAGCAGCGCTTCAGCGACCGCTTCGATGTTGAGCGCAACGATGATTTGGTTAGCAACCTTTGCGGTTTGCCCCGCGCCGTTCTCGCCCACGAGGGTGATGTTCTTGCCCATCAGTTCGAACAAGGGTCGCACGCGCTCAAACACTGTTTGCGGTCCGCCGACCATGATGGACAACGTCGCATTCTTCGCACCCACTTCACCACCAGAGACCGGCGCGTCGAGGTAGTCGCATCCAAGCGCGTTGATCCGTTTAGCAAACGCTTTCGTTGCAATCGGCGAAATCGAACTCATGTCGATCACCGTCTTTCCAGTTGAGAGCCCCGATGCCACGCCGTAGTCCGCGAATAGCGCGGCGTCGACGTCGGGCGTATCCGGCACCATTACGAAAACCAAGTCCGCTGCCGCAGCGACTTCTTTGGCGTTCGCACAGATCGTTGCAGTGCTCTCGGCAATCTCATTCGGAATGCGGCCGAGCGTGTACACGAACATCGAGTGGCCTGCGCGCGCGAGATGCCCGGCCATGGGCGCACCCATGATGCCAAGTCCAATGAATCCAATTTTCTGGGGCGTTGTTGTCATAGTAGGTTCTGTTGCGATACAAGTAAATTGTGTGTGTCGATCAAGTGCGCTAGGCGGCGAGCGCTTCGCGCCAGCGGAGGCCGACTTCGGTTGCGCGAGCGGGTTTGTACTCGCAGCCTACCCAGCCTGCGTAGCCAATCTCATCTAGGTATTTGAGGAGCCACGCGTAATTGATCTCGCCGGAGCCCGGTTCGTTGCGCCCCGGGTTGTCGGCGAGTTGAATGTGAGCAATACGCGCGAGATGTTTTTTGATCGTCGCACCCAGCTCGCCTTCCATGCGCTGTGCGTGATAGATGTCGTATTGCAGGAACGCGTTGTCGGCTCCCACCTCGTCGAGAATTTCGAGCGCCTGCTGAGTGCGGTTGAGAAAAAAATCGGGAATGTCGAATGTGTTGATCGGCTCGACCAGTAGATTCAAATTCGACGCGGCGAGTTCGCGCGCAGCGAAGCGAAGATTTCCTACCAACGTCTGCCGAAGTTCGTTCGCCTCGACGCCCTTGGGCGCTTTGCCTGCGAGACAGTTGAGCTGTCGCACGCCAAGTGCCTTTGCGTAACGGATCGCAGTCGTAACGCCTGCGCGAAACTCCTCCACCCGATCCGGTAGGCACGCGATACCGCGCTCCCCCGATTCCCAGTTGCCTGCGGGCAGGTTGTGAAGCACGAGTAAGAGTTTGCTTTCGTCGAGACGTCGCTTGATCTCGTCCGCGGAAAAAGTGTACGGAAGCAAAAACTCTACCGCTTCGAATTTCGAGCGTGCGGCGGCATCAAAGCGATCCAGGAACGGCAGTTCGGTGAAAAGCATCGACAAATTGGCAGCAAATTTCGGCATTGGTTTTCCAATAAGAGAGAGACGGTTCGCTCACGCCGTGAAGCCCGGCAAGCGTGGGGGGCAAGGCGATTCAATCGAGTTTGAGTCCTTGCGTTTTCACCACTCGCTTGTAGATTTCGAATTCGTCGCGCACCTGCGTTTGATATTCGGCCGACGAATTGCCAACCACGATCGCACCCATCGCTTCAATTCGTTCGCGAACGCTGGCATCTGCAAGCGCGGTCTTGATCGAAGCATTCAGCTTCTCGGCAATCTCTTTTGGCGTGCCCTTCGGGGCAGACACGCCCAGGAACGACATACGATTTACCGCACCGAGACCCAGCTCGCTAAACGTAGGCACATTCGGCAGTTGCGCAACCCGCTTCGGCGCGGCGACTGCAATCGCGATCAAACGCTTGTCCGTGATGAAGGGAAGCGAGGTTGGCAGATTGTCAACAACGATTGCCACCTGACCGCCGACCGCATCATTCAACGCCGGACCGGAGCCGCGATACGCCACATGCGTAATATCGACCCTAGTCTCGGCCTTGTAGATTTCCCCCAAAAGGTGACCGATGGTGCCCTGCCCTGCCGAGGCAAAGCTGTGTTTGCCGGTTTCTTTGCGCAAGAGTTCGACGAAACTCTTGTGATCTTTCGCGGCGAATGAGGCATTCACGGCGAGCACATTGGGGGTTGCCGCGACGTTGCTGATGTGAACGAAGTCTGCGACTGGGTCGTACGGCGTCTTCGGATTGATCGCCGGATTGGTTGCCATCGTCGATGCCGACGACATCAACAAGGTGTATCCGTCCGGCGCGGCTTTGGCTACTTCCGTCGCACCGGGCGCACCGCCTGCGCCTGCCTTGTTCTCGACGATTACGCTCTGCCCGAGTATCGCCCCCATCTTGACCGAAATGACGCGGGCGAGCAAATCCGTGGTGCCGCCCGGCGCAAATGGAACCACCAGGCGAATCACCTGTTTGCTCGGGTAGGTCTGCGCGGCGGTGGCGCTTGCGAGCGTCGCCGCGAGGAACATACTTCCAAAAAGTCGTATGGTGTTACGCCGCATTTCCAGTCTCCTGCTCGATAGATGAGTTCGGTGAGGTTCTGAGCTGCCGCCGCCATCACGTCGCTCGCAGCCTCGGTTCGGGGCGAAATATCCCGCCGGAGCTTGCCTTTCGGAAGTCGGTTAGACGGAATTTTGGTTATTCTGAGAAGGAATAGCCCGGCGGCTCGCGGGGGGTGATCTACTTCGAGCATGAGTAGCTTTCAGGCAATGAAACTCTTCGTCCGTGTCGTGGACTTAGGCTCGTTCAGCAAGGCGGCAACCGACATCGGAATCGGACAGCCTGCCGCGACCAAAATGGTTGCAAACTTGGAAAAGCAACTTGGCTCCCGGTTGCTGTATCGGAGCACG
Source organism: Betaproteobacteria bacterium (assembly GCA_013298045.1). Classification (GTDB taxonomy): domain Bacteria; phylum Pseudomonadota; class Gammaproteobacteria; order Burkholderiales; family Casimicrobiaceae; genus Casimicrobium. The sequence goes on along the minus strand of JAAFJI010000183.1, from coordinate 631 downwards.
CACGGTGTTTCGCCCACCGAAGTGGGCGCGCTGTACTACGAAAAGTGCAAACTAATTACGCACCATGTTGAAGAGGCCGAAAACGTTGCCACGCTCATGCAGTCGCAACTGCAAGGCGGGTTGCGAGTTAGCACCACAATGGATTTCGGTCGCCGGGTGTTGGCGCCACTCGTGCTGCGCTTCTTAAAGCTCAACCCAAAGGTTCACGTCGAGCTCCTCTTCGACGATCATATTGTCGATCTCGTCGAGCAAGGCATTGACGTTGCGATTCGAATGGGCCGCTTGGCCGATTCGACCTTGGGCGCGCGCTTCCTGAACAAGAATCCTTGGTCTGTGGTCGCCGCTCCCGAGTATGTCGCGAAGCGCGGCGAGCCAGCTACGCCCTTCGATCTAAATTCTCATGACGCGCTCATCGTGAGCACGATTCAAAACGACTCGCGGTGGCACTTTCACAACACAGCCGGCGAAGCGCTAACCGTGCAGCTCAAGGGTCCGCTTCGCTCCAATAACAAATCCGCGCTACTTACCGCTGCGTGCGAAGGTCTGGGAATCGCGGCGCTGCCCACTTACGTCGTTCACGAGTCACTGGCGAGCGGCGCGCTCGTCTTACTGCTTCCAGATTGGTCGCTGC
>JAAFJI010000182.1 GCA_013298045.1 Betaproteobacteria bacterium | reverse complement strand
GGGTGGTGTCGGCATGGTGGCGATCGAGATTCTTGCGAAGCTTGGCTATCACGTCGTCGCGGTGACGGGTAAAGAAAAAGGCACTGAGTTACTCAAAGCGCTCGGCGCAAAGGACGTGTTGATTCGCGGGCAATTCGAGATGACGGAAAAGCCGCTCGGTCCTGAGACCTATGCGGGCGCAGTGGACAACTTGGGTGGCGAACAACTCTCATGGCTTACGCGTGTGATGAAAGTCGGCGGCACGATTGCTTCGATCGGGCTTGCGCAAGGCTGGGAAATCAAAACGACGGTGATGCCGTTCATTTTGCGCGGCGTTTCGTTGCTTGGAATCGATAGTGTGAATTGCCCGATGGCGTTGCGACGCGAGTTGTGGGGCAAGCTCGCAAACGAATGGAAGTGCGAGAAGCTCGCGAGCCATTGCAAGACCGTGGCCCTTGCCGAGTTACCGAGCGTCTTCGATGCCTATGTGAAAGGGGCGGTGACGGGGCGGACGGTGGTAAAGATCGATTAGCGCGAACACGCCGCAAGCGGCGGTCGCCGAGATTCGCAGACGAAGGAAGTCGAAAAGCGAAGCGTGGTGATTACAACCCTAAAGCTTTACGCCGATAATCAATTGCTGTAGCGCGAAGAAATCGACGATAAAGTTATCGTGAATAATTGACGCAAACCCAATATTTAATGCGGCAAAAGACACGATAGTTGCCTTTAGTGATGACCGTGCGAATGTTCCACAATAAAAAGGCCGCAAGCGCGGCCTTTTTCAATGTCGCGCAGGCGGTCAATGCCCGAGGATTTTCGAAAGGAAGTCTTTCGAGCGATCAGTTTGCGGGTTGTTGAAGAACTCGTGCGGCGTGTTTTGCTCGACGATTTGACCTTGATCCATGAAGATCACCCGGTCGGCCACGGCTTTGGCGAAACCCATTTCGTGGGTCACGCAAATCATGGTGATGCCTTGATTGGCCATCTCTACCATCACATCGAGCACCTCCTTAATCATTTCCGGATCGAGCGCAGAGGTCGGCTCATCGAACAGCATGATTTTCGGCGTCAAGCAGAGCGCGCGCGCAATCGCGACCCGCTGTTGCTGGCCGCCGGAGAGTTGCAGCGGATACTTGCCCGCTTGCTCGGCAATGCGCACCCGTTTTAGCTGCAACATCGCTTTTTCTTCGGCTTCTTTCTTGGGCATCTTGCCGACGTACATCGGCGAGAGCGTCAAGTTTTCCAAAACGGTTAAGTGCGGAAACAGATTGAACTGCTGAAACACCATACCGACTTCTTTGCGGATTTTGTCGATCGCTTTAACGTCGTCGGTGAGCTCGGTGCCGTCAACGATCAAATGTCCTTCTTGATGTTCCTCAAGGCGATTGATGCAACGAATCAGGGTCGATTTGCCGGAGCCGGATGGACCGCAGACAACGATTCGCTCGCCGCGCCGCACATTCAGATTGATGTCGCGCAGCACGTGGAAGCTGTTGCCGTACCACTTGTTGACTTTGTCGAAAACGATGATGTTGTCTTGATTTTGCGTAGTCATTCTGATCGTCCTCGATTAGCGCAATTTAGATTTGTTGACTTGTTTTTCGATCCACAAGCTGTAGCGGCTCATGGCGAAACAGAACGCGAAATAAATCGCCACAATGAATAAGTAGCCTTCGAGCTTGTACGGTCGCCAATCGGCATCCGAATTGAGCGCAAGTCCAAGCGAACCGGTCAACTCATACAGCGACACGATGTAGACGAGCGAGGTATCTTTGAACAAGCCGATAAAGTTATTCATGATTCCGGGCACGACCATCGCGAGTGCCTGTGGAAGGATGATTTTGAACTGGGTTTGCCAGTAAGACAGCCCGAGCGACGCCGCAGCTTCAGCCTGGCCCTTTGGCATCGCTTGCAGACCGCCACGAATCACCTCGGCCATATAGGCCGCAGCGAAGAGCGTAACGCCCACCAAAACACGAATCAGGACGTCGATCGTTACGCCGGCGGGCATGAACAGCGGGAACATGAACGAGGCCATGAAGAGGACCGAAATCAGCGGCACGCCGCGAATGAGCTCGACGTAGATGGTGCAGAAAGTGCGAATCGCGGGCAGGTTGCTGCGACGACCGAGCGCCACACAAATCGCAATCGGAAAACAAAACACGATTGAGAGCGTGGCCAGCATGATCGTGAGCGGCAGACCACCCCAGCGATCCGTTTGCACTTCGCTCAATCCAAATAGCCCACCGTACATCAAAATGAAAAACGCCGCGAGTACGACCACCCACACCGCGATCAACCATTTTTTCCAGAACACCCGGGTGCAACTCATGACCAAAAGCGCCACCATCAAGAGCGTCGCGACAAGCGGACGCCATTGTTCCTCGAACGGGTAGCGCCCGAAAATAATGAGCCGATACTTCTCGGTGATGACGCCCCAGCAAGCGCCGACGCCTTCGGCTCGGCACGCGTCGGCGTTGGGCACGGTGGTCGCGGTCAGAATCGCCCAGTTGATGAACTGGGGCACGTAGAAGAGCAACAGACCGCCGACCACGAGCGTGGTGAGCGCGCTCTGCCAGTTAGCGAACAGGTTGCTCTTCACCCAAGGTATTAGGCCTTCGGTGTTTACCGGCGCGGGTCGCGCAGGCGAGAACTTGAAAATGGTTGTTTCAGCCACGATTAACGCTCCTTAATCGCTGATTTCGCGTTGTACCAGTTCATGAAGAACGAAGTCAGCAGCGACGTGGTTAGGTACACCAACATGATGAGCGCGATGCACTCGACGGCACGACCGGTTTGGTTGAGAGCCGTATTTGAAATCGACACCACATCCGGGTAGCCGATCGCCACCGCGAGCGAAGAGTTTTTGGTGAGGTTCAAAAACTGATTGGTCATCGGCGGAATGATGACGCGAAGCGCCTGGGGCAGTAGCACTTGCTGCATTTCCTGCCCTTTGGAGAGACCAAGCGCTTGCGCTGCCTCAGACTGGCCGCGTGCCACCGAGGAGATTCCGGAGCGAACCACCTCGGCCACGAACGCCGCTGTGTAGAGCACCAATCCAAGCAACACGGCCATGAATTCCGGCGTCAGCGCGCCACCGCCTTCGACAGCGAACTCACCCTTTTGCGGCACCGCGAATTGCGATGGTGCGCCGCCAGCGAGCCAGCCGAGCACGCCCACCGCGAGCACAATCGCGACCGGCACCCAGAACATGCTGCGAATCTGTCCAGTCGCTTCGAATTTGCTTCGAGCCCAACGGCGATAAAACCAAGCGCCAATTGCGCCGACCAGTAGTCCAGCAACGCCAAATAAATGCCCCGATTCCCAGATCGGTTTCGGGAAGGTGATGCCGCCCTTACTCAAATAAATATCACCGATTCGTTTGGCCTCGGTCACGTCAGGCAAGAACTCGGTGAAGAGCAAATACCACATGAGCAGTTGCAGCAGCACGGGCACATTACGGAAAAGCTCGACGTAGGCCTGGCAGAGGCCGCGCACCAATCCGTTTCGCGAGAAACGCCCGACGCCGATCAGCGTGCCGAGGATCGTCGTGAGGATGATGCCGAGAATGGCCACACGAAGCGTGTTGGACACGCCGACCAAAAACGCTTTCCAGTAAGGATCGTTGGAATCGAATTTGGTGAGCGATTCGCCGATGTCAAAACCGGCGGGTTGCGTCAGAAAATCGAAACCGCTCTTGATGCCGCGAACCCGCATGTTCTCGGCCGTGTTGGCCGCAAGCCACCAGGCAATTCCGCCGATCAGAACGACGGCGATGATTTGGTAGAGCAGGCCGCGAAATGCTTGGCTGCGCCAAGACCAATCCCGCTTTGTTGGCGGCGTTCGTGGAGCCACAGACATGTCAAGTCCCCTTATGTGTGGTCGCGTCAGTCAAATTGTTGTCTTGTTAGCGAGAGGATACTCGGTTGGAGCCTCTTCTCGCTAACACGCTCTCAACAAGGAGAGCGTGAAGCGATTCGATGGTTAGCGCAGCGCGTAGCACTCACCAACCAAGGACGCCGCGAGCGGGATGCAGTGCAAGGCGTCGATTCGCGACGTGTACGCATGTACACGAGCGGATCGACAACGAAGCAATGCGCCGGCGCAGCAAGTCCGACTTAACGAATTGGGTAGGCGTACATCAGCCCGCCCTTGTTCCAGAGGTTATTGGCGCCGCGTGGAAGCTTAAGTGGGGACTTCGGCCCGACGTTCTTCTCGAAAATCTCGCCGTAGTTGCCTACCGCTTTGATCGCGCGAGCCATCCACTCTTTATCAAGACCGAGCAGTTTGCCCGTATCTTCCGTCGTGCCGAGCAAGCGCTGAATGACGGGGTCGGTGCTCGACTTCATCTGATCGACGTTGGCTTGCGTGACGCCATACTCTTCGGCTTCAAGCAGTCCGTGTACCACCCACTTCACAATGGCAAACCACTCGTCGTCGCCACGGCGAACCATCGGTCCGAGCGGCTCTTTCGAGATGAGCTGCGGAAGAATGACATGCTCGTCCGGGTTCTTTGCTTCCTTGTTGCGCACAGAGGCCAGCCCCGACGCATCGGTCGTGTAGGCAACGCAGCGGCCGGAGAAATACGCGCCGGTTGCGGCTTCCACTTTCTCAAACACCACAGGCTTGATATTCAAACCGTTGGCTTTCGAGAAGTCGGTCAGGTTTTTCTCGGTAGTTGTTCCCGATTGCACGCAAACGGTTTGACCTTTGAGCTGCTTTGCGTCTTTGATCTTCGACTTGGTCGTGACCATGAAGCCCTGACCGTCGTAGTAGGTCACGCCGGTGACGTGCAAACCGAGCGACGCGTCGCGCGTGAGCGAGAAGGTCGTATTGCGGGAGAGGATGTCAACCTCGCCGGATTGCAGCGCTGCGAAGCGCTGCTGTGCGTTCAACGGCACCCATTTGATTTTGTTGGCGTCACCGAGCGTCGCTGCAGCAATGGCTTTGCAGACATCGGCGTCGAGCCCAGTCCAGTTACCGGCCGAGTCGGCTTGTGAGAAACCCGCAAGACCAGTATTCACACCGCACACGACCTGCCCGCGAGCCTTGATCGCGTCAACGGTTTTGCCTGCGTGTGCAGGAATCGAGGCCAGAGCGCCAGCGGCGATGAGGCTCGTCAGAACGACCTTCGTTCCAGTTTTCAATTTCATGAATCGTCTCCTAAGAAAATTGCTGAACTTGTTATTTAGAGTGTCACTTCTAAGTTCGTCGCGAATTACACCAGAGTTTGGTTCGATGCGCATTAGCGTCACATACGCAATTGGCATGCCGCAATGCGATAAGCACCTTACGGCGCAATTTTCTGCAAGCGAATGCGAGAAAACCCTCGGTCGCGCGCAATGATCTGCCAGTGGAATCTGATTCTGGCGCTTATTTAGTGAGCTTGAGTTCAGCCGCACCGACGCCGCTTTGGGTGCCGAGCATGACCAGGCTGTCGCCCGCACCAAAAACGAATCCCGGATCGCGAAAATCGGTGCGTACGCCATCGCGGCGCACCACAGTGATTTCCACGCCGTAACGATCGCCGAGTTTTTCGGAAACCTCCGAATAGCCGCGACCGCACGCCCAGGTGTCGCCGCTGATCGCCACCGAGTGCAACACTCGAGCGTCGCCCTCATCTTCGTTGCCGTCCGACGCGCCACGGAAAAATCCCTGAAATAGACTGTAGCGCTCTTCGCGCACCGCGCGAATCCGCTTGAGCACCTGTGCGAGCGGGGTGCCGAGCACGAGCAGCGAATGGGTGGCGAGCATCAAACTGCCTTCAAGCACCTCCGGCACAACTTCGGTGGCACCCGCTGCCATTAAGCGTGCTATCGGTTCGTCGTCAAACGTCCTGACAATGATAGGTAATGCGGCATTAATCGATTTAGCTACTGAAATGATCTTGATCGCAGCGTCTACATCGGCGAAGGAAACCACCAACGCGCGCGCGCGCTCAACGCCAGCAGCAATCAGCGCTTCTTTGCGCGTGCTGTCGCCGAAAACGACGTTGCCGCTGCTAGACGATCCCATCGCTTCGCGAATGCGTTCGGGATCGAGATCGAGCGCAACGAAACGAACGTTCTCCGCTTCGAGCAAGCGCGACAAATACTGCCCGCTTCGACCGTAGCCACAGATCACCACATGATCCTGTCGCCCCATGCTCTCGGAGGCAATTTTGAAAATGTCCGCCGAGCGCGCGAGGAAGTCGTTCGCCGTAATCCGCTTATTTATACGCTCGGCGAGCTTCGGCAGAAACGGCGCAAGCAACATCGAAATGAGCATCGCCGCAATTGCGATTTGCGCGTAACGTGGCGCAAGCGCGCCCGCAGCGAGACCGAGCGTCAGAATGACAAAACCGAATTCGCCCGCAGGCGCGAGCAGGCTCGCGACGATATTCGCGTCCGCCGCTTTCTGATCGAACCGGCGCGCGAGCTGCTGCACGATGATCGCTTTGCTCACAATCAAGAGCAGCAAAACGAGCAACACCCAACCGATTTGCGAAGCCACAAATGGACCGTCGAGCTGCATGCCCACCGAGATGAAAAACATGCCGAGCAGCACATCGCGAAACGGTCGAATGTCGTCTTCGACTTGTAGTTTGTATTCGGTCTCGGCAATCAACATCCCCGCGACAAACGCGCCGAGGGCATGCGGCAGCTCCGCCACGTGACACAGCCACGCGAGCAGCAGGGTCACAAGCAACACGTTGAGCATGAAAAGCTCGGTGGTTTTCCTCCGTGCGACGATATGAAGCCAGGCGCGCAGCACCGGTTGACCGAATTTGAGCAGCACGGCGAGCAATACGGCGACCTTAAACACGATCCACGCCGCGCTCGTGGCCGTCATATCACTGTGTTCGCCAAGCGCGGGCAACAGGATCAGCAGCGGCACCACTGCAAGATCCTGAAAAAGCAGAACACCAATTACTGGCCGCGATACCGGCGCAGAGAGTTCATTGCGTTCCGCTAGCAATTTGATGCCGATAGCGGTCGAGGACATTGCGAGCGCCGCGCCAAGCACAATTGCCGCCGCGATCGATTGCGTGAGCGCGAACGCGATCCCGGCGAACAGCAGCAAGGTTAGAAGATACTGCGCGCCGCCCAATCCGAGCACCAGCCGCCGCATCGCCCGAAACTGCGGCAGCGAGAACTCAAGTCCAATCGAGAACATCAGAAACACGACGCCGTACTCGGCAATCGCGCGCGCCTGCTCCGAATCGGGAATGAGTTTCAGCGCGTGCGG
>JAAFJI010000181.1 GCA_013298045.1 Betaproteobacteria bacterium | reverse complement strand
GGTTTGTTGAGCATCACATACGCAGGTGAATGAAATGGCCACGCCACGCCCTGAACCGCAAAACACAAATCGCGCGTGTCGAACTGCGTTTGTTCATCGGAGCGCACCGCGACCACACCGTTGACGGTCACTGCGCCGCGCGAGATGAGCGCGGTGCATTCTCGCCGTGTACCGAAGCCCTGACTGAAAAGAATCTGCTGAAGCGTCACTTCGGAGCCATGCGGATCGCGCCGTCCAATCGAATCACCTCGCCGTTCAACATCACGTTGTCGAAAATCTGCATCGCAAGCGAGGCGAATTCCGGCGGACGACCGAGACGCGGCGGAAACGGCACCATTTGCCCGAGACTCGTCTGAACGTCGGGCGGTAAACCGGCCATCATCGGCGTCTCGAAGATGCCCGGTGCAATGGTCATCACGCGAATACCGAACTTCGCGAGCTCGCGCGCGATGGGCAGCGTCATACCGACGACGCCGGCTTTCGACGCTGCATATGCCGCCTGCCCAATTTGCCCGTCAAACGCAGCGATCGATGCGGTGTTGATGATGACGCCGCGCTCGCCATCTTCGGTCGCGGCTAGCGTTTGCATGACCGCTGCGGCTTGATTGATCAGGTTATAGCTGCCAATCAGATTGATGTGAACCGTTTTTGCGAACTTGGCGATACCACTGGCACCTTCGCGCCCGACCACCCGCTCGCCAGTTGCAACGCCCGCGCAGTTCACCAGACCGCGCAGCGCACCGAGGGCACTTGCGGCGGCAACGGCCGCCTTGGCGTCGGCTTCGACGGTGACGTCGCATTTAACAAACGCTCCGCCGAGCTCGGCTGCGAGCGATCGGCCTTCGTCCTCCCGCAGATCGGCAAGTACCACTTTCGCACCCTGCTGCGCAGCAGCGCGCGCAGTGGCCGCACCAAGACCCGAGGCACCGCCGGTGATGAGCACGACGTTGTTGCTGAGTTTCATAGAGACTATCCAAATGCTTAACGGTTGTGAAGCCCACAATCGTAGCGAATGTGGTTTGACCGCTGACAGCAGCGATCTGCCTAGCCAGCAAGTCGCGTCGTGTTGCGGGTCAGTTCGGCGAGTGATTGTGGCAGCTGCGAAGCATCCAGCAGATAGGGGTTGAAGCCGTTTGCGCCGTTGGCGAGTTTCACGCGATGTTCGGCGAGCAGCTGCGTGAAGCCCATCGACCATTGGCTAAACCAGCGCTCGCTCATCGGCAGCGCGCTCACGAGCTCGACCTCCGTGTGCCGACGATCGCGGCAGACACGATTGAAACAAACCGTGACTGCTCGGCGGTCGCCCTCAAGCGTCTGCATGAAATACTTACCCGACCAATAGAGCATCCCGGTGATGTTGTTTTCGATGTTGGAGCGATTGGCAACGTTCAGAATCGCGCGAACGTCGGCAAGCGCGAGACCGGGAGCACAGGTACTGACGTAGCTCAGGCGAATCATCACGCTCTTTTCCTCCTGTCGCAGACTCGTTTTCTGCCGCTTGTGTGGCGTCGAAAGACGCCCTTTGCTATCGCCCCCCAGTTCGATTTCAGCGCGCGCGAACGTGGACATGGTTCTACCCTCTTTTCCGGCAAGTGCAAGTACCGGTGAAAGAAGGTGTTCCGTTTAGCTGATCCACGTAATGCTATTAAAATGCAAGCCCCGTTAAATAAAAGAAAAATAGCAAAAAAATGCAAAAGCAGTAAATAAAAAAAATTTCAAAAATCAATATTCAATAGGGCTATGGTCGAAGTTTATGATAGTTGATTGCAATGAGTTGACATCAGCCCGGATTCTGAGGCGCGAAATGAGCGCTGAAGCCACGTGTGCAGAGCGTTCAACCCATTCGCCCGAACAACTGGCTATCCTTCGGTTCATGCTTGTTTGATCAACCCCCGACGTGCTCATGCCCACTCCATTTCTTGTTGCAAAAACAATCGACACTAACGCAGACGTTGTCATCCTGCCAAAACTCGCCAACCGCCATGGTTTGATCACGGGCGCGACTGGCACCGGAAAAACGGTGAGCCTGCAAGTGCTCGCCGAGGGTTTTTCGCGATTGGGTGTGCCCACGTTTATGGCCGATGTGAAAGGCGATCTCACCGGACTCTCGCAGAAAGGCGGCGGCAACAAACGCGTTGAAGACCGCGTTGTGCAACTGAAGTTGACGGGCTTCGCCAACGAATCGTTTCCGGTCACCTGCTGGGACGTGTTCGGCGAGCAAGGTCATTCGCTGCGTGCGACGGTTTCAGAAATGGGACCACTGTTGCTGTCGCGAATCTTGAATCTGAACGAGACGCAAAGCGGCGTGCTCACTGCCGTGTTCAAAATCGCCGACGACAAAGGCTTATTGCTGCTTGACTTGAAGGATTTGCGCGCGATCCTCGTGCACGCGGGCGAGAACGCGAAGGAATATCAACTTAAATACGGCAACATCAGCGGCGCCTCGATTGGCGCGATCCAGCGCGGCATCTTGACGCTTGAATCGCAAGGCGGCGAAAAGTTTTTTGGCGAGCCCGCGCTAAATCTGGCCGACTTGATGCAAACGGTCGATGGCAAAGGCGTCGTCAATATTCTCGCTGCGGACAAACTCCTTGCAAATCCGCGCATCTACGCCACGTTTTTGCTGTGGCTTCTCTCGGAGCTTTTCGAAACGCTCCCCGAAGTCGGCGACCCCGATCAGCCGAAACTCGTATTCTTTTTCGATGAGGCACATCTGCTTTTCAGCGAAGCGCCGCCTGAGCTGCGTTCGCGAATTGAGCAGGTGGTGCGTTTGGTTCGCTCGAAAGGCGTTGGCGTTTACTTCGTGACCCAAAATCCGCTTGACGTACCCGATGTCGTGCTCGGCCAGCTCGGCAATCGAATTCAACATGCACTTCGCGCCTACACGCCGCGCGATGCGGAAGCGGTGAAAACCGCAGCGGCGACGTTCCGGCCCAATCCGAAAATCGACACCGAAAAAGCGATTACCGAACTCGCCACCGGCGAGGCACTGGTGTCGTTCCTGGATGAAAAAGGTCGCCCGAATCCGGTTGAACGCGCGTGGATCGTTCCGCCTTCGTCGCGCATCGGTCCGGTGACTGCGGTCGAGCGCGCTGAGCTTTTGAAAACGTCACTCGTCGCCGGTCAGTACGACACGGCGATTGATCGCGAAAGTGCGTACGAAAAATTGACCGGGCGAGTAGAAGAAAAGATGCCGGTTGCGAAAGACGGCGAGGAAAGTGCAGAAACCGCGGCGAACCCCGGAGACGCGAGCGCATCGAATGGCAGCTCAGGCGGCTTCCTGTCAAAAATCGGCGGCATCTTCGGCGGCGATGAACCCGAACGCGGCCCGCGTGGCGGCACGATTCGCAAACGCGAAGGCGCGGGCGAGGCGCTCATGAAATCAGCCGCGCGAGCAATTGGTTCGGAAGTCGGACGGCGTGTAATTCGCGGCGTGCTGGGTTCGATTTTGGGTGGGCGAAGGTAGACCTGCTGAGTCACCCGTCTACGGCAGCGCGCAAAACACGACGCGTTCGTCGATCCAGCCGAGTCGCTCGACCATGTCGCGGTGCTGGGCGGCGGAGGTGCTGAACCGGTGATTGCCGTCGTCCACATAACGCGATCCGCCTTTGAACGCGCGATACACCGGAATGCTTGCGGCGGGGCAACTGCCGTTGCTATTGGTTTCGATGGTATAGCCCTCGATGCCTTCGAGGAAGGGCTGGGCGCGCGCGGGCAGGTTGCTCGGATTGAGCGACGCCAGACCCCGCTGTTCGCCCGAAAGCGAGGTGAAGAAGTGGCTGCCGCGTGCACCCCCGCGCGCAACATTTGCGAAGAAGAAACGCTCAAGCGGAAGCGCGGCGTCGATTGCAGTGGCGTAGAGCTTGATTTCGCTGCCGGTGCGCTGCCAATCGCTCTGGGTGCTCAGAAATTGTTTTTCGTTATCGCGACCGGTGAGAAAGTAATAGTCAAACGCCGGGTTGTAGAACTCGCTCAATACGACCGACGCACGCACGCCCGGTGCGAGCGCATCTAGCGCGAGGCTGTTTGAACTCACCGCGCAGCTCGCGGAAAGCGCGTTTTGCACATACACCGGCAATCGACCCGTGTCGAGGCTCGCCCGGGAAACGCTCACCCGAAGTGTGTTGGCGTCTACAAATACCGGTTGCAGGAATTGCCCGTCAATGACGACCCGTGAGCTCGCGGTGAAGCCACTGCCGAGAAGCTCAAGCGTCGCAACCGTATTGTCGTCGCCGATTACCGAAGGACTGATTGAGCGAAGTTCGAGCGGCGTGGTCGTCTGGTTGAACCGGGCGACGAACTCCGGTGCGTTCGAGCCAATCGTGTGCGCGTTGACCAGATCGAATCCGGAGAGTGTGCCGCTCCAGCCGGCGAATACGCCAACGCCGCTCGGCACCAGGCTCACCGTCACCGGCAGACCGGTGCGCAACCATTGCAGGCTGCTGCTGATGCTCACCGAGCCGGCGCACGAGGGTTGCACCTGGCGATACGGGGCGACCTCGCGAAATGCGCGAATGGTGACGTTACGGGTGCCGCTCGCGGGCATATTGACTTCGCCAGTCAAGCTGTCGTCAAAGCCTTCATAGGCTGTGCGTGTGTAGCGAATGCTGGTGCCGACAAATTGCGGCGACTGCATGTCAAAGCGCCACCGGCCCGCTGTGGTGCGCGCAATGCGAGGCGCAAATGAAGTAAACACACTGGCCCCCGGCGGTGTTACGCGCACCGAGACACCGTCTTCGAGTCCGGTACCCGCAAGGTCCACTGCGATGGTCGGACCGCTGTGAAAATTCGCACCGATCGTTTGCGATGCCTGGCGACCAAACATCAGCAGCGATACCCCAGGTCGCAACGATGGCCCGCCTTTTGAGGCGATCGCATCGCCCCAGGTGAAATAGTTCAGATACCCGTCGCTCGGCTGGGCGGTAAGCGCGAAGCTTGTGAACTGCGGGAAAAGGTTGGTGGTGCCCGGCCAGGGCGCGCGCGACGGCACGACCGTCGCGCTGCCGCCGGTTTGAATCGACGGGGTCGTTTGCACTTCAATTAGACGAATGAAGTTTGCAACGAGGACGGTGTCGGCCGGCGCGTTCGCCGGTGAACCAAAGCTGCCGTCACCGGCGCGCACCACCCAGGTCAGCTGCGGCGAAGGTGCGGCGCTTGCGTCGTGACTCCAGCGACCGAAGCTGTAGCGAAATCCGGTCTGCGTTTGCAGTCCCGCTTCGACCCATACGCGGTGGGTGCTTCCGATCGGCCAGTCAAAGCTCGCAGGCGTGGTGACCGCGACGCCATCGACCATGACGCGCAGGCCCGTGGGGTTACTTTGTATGGTCGTTCGCCGTGGCGCTTTGCCGTAAAGGCGCAACAGCGCATCGAGGTCGGCCGCAGAGTAAGTCGGGTTGCTGCCAACGCCGATGCCTGGGGGTTTTGTTTCGAGCGTAATGCGGTCTGCCGAGGAGGCGGAGAACGCGGTGCGCGAATAGTGCATGTTCGATTCGTAGTCGTAGCCACCCCAGGTGCGGGTGCCGAAGATCGGCTGATTGTTGCTGCGTCGGCTCGCCTCCATGTTGGCGAGCCGGAAATCCACGAACGCTGCGGCGCGCGCATCTTGCTGCACATGCCAGAGCCCCATCGCGTGCCCCATTTCATGCACCAGGACGCCGCTGCTGCATTCAGGGTCTCCGATGATTTGCTGTTTACCGCCGTTGCGACCAACGAAGCTCGCGCAGGAGCCGGCGTCTTTCGTATCCAGGTTGAATTCGACATAGTCGTTTTCATCGGTGCGCGCCACCCAGCGCACCGCCCCGTCTAGCGCACGATTGACCTCAAGCACGGCGGCGTCGATATTGGTTTGATTGCCTTTAAGGACTGAGTACGGGATTTGCACCACGCCAGCCGCGTCGCGCACGTTCCAGATTCGCGCAGCGTTATCGAGCGCGAGCCCCTTTTGCGAGAGTTTGGTTTGTGCGATACCGCGTTCAACCGCGCGCGCCCAATCGCGCACTGCGTTCTTTTCACCGATGACGATGTCGCCCTCAGTCACGGCGTAGTCGCCCACTTCGATGTAGTCCACCCACTGACCGCGCCAGAAGGTGCGAAATTTCTCGGTGGCGACCGCCTGGCACGCGAGCGTCAACCCGATACACGCGACAACAATCTTTGACCAACCCATAGCCCGCTCCGTGTAAACCGACAACCATCCGAGAATAGCGCGACGCCCTCGCCATGACAACGTCATTGGTCGCGCAGCTGCCAGCGTCCGTCGCACCAGCCGCGCACGCGTCTTGAATCACTCGATGCGTGCGATCGGTCGAGGTACCTAAGCCGCGCGATCCGTCGCCTGCGGAAACCAAAAACGACGAGTATCGCGCTACACATAAGCTAAACGACGATTCGCCGCATAGAAGCTTAATCGCAAATAATTTAATTACAGAATCGTATTACAAGATAAATGTCGAATTTATCAATTTTTAAGCGGTTTACCGCGATATTGTTGTAATATCGTAGCATCGCGACGAACAAACCGACGCACAGTGTCTGACCATTACGACATTGCACTGGATTTTGTTGTTCGCGCTACTTCGAGACCGCTAGCATTTTCGGCACGTTACTCATCGCGACCATGGCTTGCTTGCGCATGTCTGCGAGGATCGCCAGCTTTTCACTGTCGTTTGGATCGATCGATGAAACGAGCTTGCCGAAACCATCGAGGCGGCTGTCATGCATCCATTTGCGCAGCGCTTTATCCTGCGACCAGCGCATTTGATTGACCAGGTTTGCCATGCTCGTCTCGGCGTAACCGCCAGGACTCTTCGGAAAGGGTACGTTGCCGCAGAGTTGGTTTTTCTGCTGATCGTCGGCGTAGTGCGCCTCGACATAGGCAATCATCGCAGCGCTAAAACTGACGAGCGGCGCGCGCACCAGTTGCAGCACGACTTTCTTATCCTGAAAAATCGGCAGCATGGGTCGCGGCTCGACCGCAGAGGCCGTGCAATCGATGTAGAGCGTGTTCGCGTCCATCGCCACTCGCCCTTGATCTAGCACGAGCGTATCGGATTCAATGGCTTGCACGCGCCCCAGACGAATCACGTTCTTGATGTTCTGCAACAGCGCGACTTCGCTCTCCGAAATCGTTGCATAGTGAAACATGCGCGGCATGTGGTCGCGATCGATGCGAAGCATCTGTCCGCTCGCTTCGAGGCGCAGAAAAAGATCCTCAACACTCGTAGCTTCGAAGCGAACG
>JAAFJI010000180.1 GCA_013298045.1 Betaproteobacteria bacterium | reverse complement strand
ATCCTTTCCGTGCGCACTCGAACAGATCGCGTCTCCCGCCGCTTGCGATGCAAGCGACGCGCCGACGACGGGATTCGTTGTTGCTATCCTCGCATCAATTGCTTTGTAATCAAGCGCGCCCATCTGCGCCGCCGACGGCGCTTCGATGTTTCGCGTTTTCAGAGCATTCGCAGCCACACACAGCAACGGTAGCGATGCGCTACAGACGGTGTCGCCACGATACGGATTGCAGCTTCCTTCGTGCGCCGCGGTCATGCCCTCCTTGATTGCACCATGACAACCGACAAGCGTCCATCCGCCGACGGCCGGTGTCGCGCTACGACTCCAGGTCATCCCGCGCGCTGGCTGCCGCTCCGTTTCGTGGGCTACTTGTACAGAGTATTTGCCCTTCGATCGATCGTCGGCAACTGGCGGACGAAGATACGGCGGTCGCGCTGCCTCCGCCGCGCGCGCCGCAATCGCAGCATTCAATCGCTGAAGATTCGATTGCACAACGGCTGATTGTCCCGAAGTTAGTTCGTTGAGTTCTTTCACGCGTTCGATATCGTTCCACACTACAACGTTGACGATTTTCGGCAAGTCGCGTACGAGCGCTGTTTCAATTTGCGCCTGTAAGCCAGCAGCACGGTACTCGCTCCGCATAAGCAAGATCAGCTCACGATACACAGTGCGCGCGTCGCCCCAGAGTCCTTCGGTGGATTGATCCGTTCCGATTCGATTCGCATTGTCGATGAACGTGCGAATCAGTGGTTCGACGTTCACCGCGAGCGGTGTCGCACGACGCACCGCATAACTCGCTGGCAGTGCTACGATGAGTTCACCCTCTTCCCCGTCGTTACCGAAACTAAACAGAGAGCGGCTAATCTCGCCACGCCAATACACCGTCATGTCGTTCATGAGCGGCAGCAACGTCGGCAAATGCTTTGCCGCTTCGTTCGGCGACGCAATTCGCAAGCAATTCGCTGCCTTCGCGCGCGTCGCCGCGTCGCCCGATTTCAGATCGCGCCCCGGATCGCTAAAAGTGCAGCGCAACTGCTCTCTCACCCCGCAAGCGCTCAATGCAGTTGCGACGACCGAAAGCAGCATTGCCTGAATAACGCGACGAAACCAATCGGTTCGCAGGCGATTCAAATTAGTTTGCACAGCGACGCGACTTCGCCCTCGCGATCCACAGTGCGTGGCGAAAGGAGCCTTCCGCGCGTAGTACGAAATTGACAAGATAGGCTTCGAGAAAAGTTACTCTCAGCACGATAGCATTTCCAACGCACCTTTGCACGGAAAAGTCGAAACATGCAACCGCTTTCACATCATTTCCTCACCATGGCCTACAACAACGCGTGGGCCAATCATCGTTTGTACAAAGTCTGCGCGCAGCTTTCGCACGATGATTTCGTCGCAACGCGTGTGAGCTTCTTTCCGACGATCAAAATGACGCTCAATCACAACCTGACCGTCGACTGGTTTTACGTCGATGCGCTGGAGCGCGAACCACGCGGCGATCCGCCAAACGCAGATTGCTACGTGTTTTTCAAGGAAGACGAGCCGTTCGACACTTGCGCGGAACTACAGCGCGAACAACTCGCGGTTGATCGACGTTTGATCGAATACTGCAAGCAACTGCGCGATGAAGACTTGACGCGCTACGTCACGATCGCGCGGCCAAACAAGCCGCAGCGCGACACACGTACGCGACTGCTCGCGCATCTCTTCCAACATCAAATTCATCATCGCGGACAGGTGCACGCGATGCTCGCGGGCACGCACGTGAAGCCGCCGCAGTTGGATGAGTTTTTCTGTGAGGGTGAAGCGAGTTTAAGAACACAAGAGTTTGCGGAACTCGGTTTTTCCGAAAAAGAAATCTGGCAAACATAAGCTGGCTACTTGCGGCCCGCGCCTCGCGTTCGTAACTGCGTCGCTCTCTATCGAAAACTAACTTCCAATCCCGGCAACGCAACTCCAGAAATCTCGGTGCGCCACGTCTCGCCTGGCTGCACTGAAAAAGCGGCAGTTAACGTTCCGGTCGTAACAATGTCCCCGACTTTAAGTGACGTACTGCCGGGGAGCGAATGAAGTCCATCAACAAGATGTTTCAGCGCCGTGAGAGGATTTCTCAGTACATTCGATCCGCGACCCACTTCACGCAACTGATCGTTTGCAAAAATTGACACTGAGGAGTTTGCGAGTGCTTCCACGGGATCGCTGCCCAACGCGTCAACCGCCACGGGTTCACCCAGCAACAAAGCACCGTGTAGCGAGCCCGCCGCTATTGCATCTATCGCTGTGAATTTCCAGTTCGGATAAAGCGAGTGAACGATTTCGAAACCATGCGCGACCCATTCAACGCACTTCAATATCTCAGATTCGTGAGCTCCAACATCTGGCACGTCGCGCAAGCAGAACACGATTTCCGGTTCAATCTTTGCATCGGCAAAAGTCGATAAATTCAGCACGTGACTAACCTGTGCAGAGCGCACAGTCGTGCCATACATGTATCCCCAAATCGGCGCGTCAACACCGTAGATTGGCCATAGTGAAGCATTGGTAAAACCAATCTTGCGGCCAACAACGCGATCGCCACGTGTTACACGCAGGTCGCGCAAAGCCTCTGCTATCGCGTACGCGGGCTGCGTGTCGAGACCTTGATATCGAGTCGTCAGCAACTCGATCTGTTTCGCAGCCAATTGCGCCGCGAGCAACTCTTCAGCAATTTCCCTTATCTGCATAGAAATCTCGTCGACTGCCTACAAAAAAACATCAAGCCGTTGGAAAGGTTCCAGGAAGCAAGATCGACCGATCAACCGCACTGATGTCCGTCCGTCCGCAAAACGCCATCGAAAGCTCAAGCTCTTTTTGAATGAGCTCTAAGCATTTCGACACGCCCTCTTCGCCCATCGCGCCGAGCGCGTAGAGCCAGGCGCGGCCGATGTATGTGCCTTTCGCGCCGAGCGCGGAGGCGCGCAGGACGTCTTGGCCGCTGCGGATGCCGCCGTCCATGTGGACTTCGATTTTATTGCCGACTTCGGCGACGATTTTGGGGAGCGCGCGAATTGAAGTTTCAGCGCCGTCGAGTTGACGGCCGCCGTGGTTGCTAACGATCAATGCATCGGCACCGGATTCAACGGCTAGCTTCGCGTCTTCAACGTCTTGAATGCCTTTCAAAATCAGCTTGCCACCCCAGCGCTTTTTGATCCATTCGACGTCGCCCCAGTTTAGCGCTGGATCGAATTGCTGCGCGGTCCATGCAGAGAGCGAGCTCATGTTCTCAACGCCTTTCACATGACCAACGATATTGCCGAATTCGCGGCGCGTCGCGCCGAGCATGCCCATGCACCAACGCGGTTTGGTCATCATGTTGATGATGTTTGGAATCGTTAACTTCGGTGGCGCGGAGAGACCGTTCTTCAAATCTTTGTGGCGTTGCCCGAGGATTTGCAGATCGAGTGTGAGCACGAGTGCGGAGCAGTTAGCGGCCTTTGCACGATCGATCAAGTTATTGATGAAATCGCGATCTTTCATCACGTAGAGTTGAAACCAAAACGGATGGCCATCGGTGCCCTTCGCGACGTCTTCGATCGAGCAAATGCTCATCGTCGAGAGCGTGAACGGAATACCGAATTTTTTCGCGGCACGCGCTCCGAGGATTTCGCCGTCGGCGTGTTGCATGCCGGTCAAGCCCGTCGGTGCAATCGCGACCGGCATTGCAACATCTTGCCCGATCATCTGCGTTTTCGTCGTGCGGTTTTCCATGTTGACCGCGACGCGTTGACGAAACTTGATGCCTTGAAAATCCGTTTCGTTGCCACGATAGGTGCTCTCCGTCCAACTACCCGAATCGGCGTAGTCGTAGAACATTTTTGGTACGCGTTTTTGCGCTAGGACACGCAGGTCTTCGACGTTCGTAATGATTGGCATGCTTCTACCCCTTCATTCCCGCGAGGGCGGGAATCCAACAGAGTCGATGCTACCAACGATCAGTTCTAGCGAAGAAAATCAATCCGGAAAACTTTTCCGAATTACTTCGAAGCCATTTCCAAGTCACGGCAAATTCTTCTCAACCAAGTCGCAAAGTCGAGCGCAACGTCATCGGCGCGATGCACCGTTAAGCTATAGCCCGATTGCGGAGTCGCCCGCACGTCGAACAAATCGGTCACCTCACCACGATCAAGCCAGCGCTTCGCGATGCTCGCGCGCGCGAGCGCAACGCCCTGCCCCGATGCCGCCGCTTCGAGCGAGAGCCCAAGATCGACGAGTTTCACGCCTTGAATCGGCTCGTCACTCGCGAGCCCCGCAGCATCGAACCACGGTTTCCAAGGTTCAATCGGGCAGCGAATCAAAGGCACGCGCAATACATCGCTCGGCTTGCGCAAGCGATGCTTCTTCGCGAACGCAGTCGAGGCAACGGCAAATACCGACTCGAACAAGAGCGGCTCGTTCGCGGGGCGCTTTCCACGCGCGCTCGCGAAGCGCGGACCGAAGCCAACAGCGACATCGGATTCGGGCACCGCCATGTCGAGATAAGGAATGGCCACAACAACTTCCACTTCGCATTTCGGATGACGATCGGTGAACGCTTTGAGTCGCGGCACGAGAATCTCGCGCGCGAACGTTGGCGGCGTGAGCACACGAAGGCGTAGCGCCGACTGCGCCGCACGACGATGCAAACCGATCGATGCGAGCTGCGCAAGCACCGCGCGCACTTGTTCGAGATATTCTTTGCCTGCAGCGCTCAACGTGAGTGCGCGACCGCTGCGATCAAGGAGCGTGACGCCGAGCAAGACCTCGAGCGCGGCGATGCGTTTCGCGACTGCGCTCGCAGTCACCGCGAGTTCTTGCGCCACTTTCTCGTATGTACCTAGCCGAGTCATCGCCTCGAACGCACGAAGCGATTCGATCGAAGGGAAGCGAGTTTCGCGGGCATTCACAACACGAGTGTAGCCAGCGAACAGTGAGGGCTTTTATGCTTCGCACATTGATCGAATTTATACTTTAGTAATTAATGCCCCGCAAATAATGATTTTCGGCAGTTTTCTGCTTTTTATCAATTGTTTATTGAAATGCGTTTAACAATATATTTAATGAGGCTAGCCCCGATAAAGTTTTTATGGCAGTGAAGCGTTTTGGCTGGGCAATCGTTGGACCAGGCGCGATCGCCCATCGCTTCGCAGACGCTGTGCATCGCAGCGATGGAATGCACCTGGAAGTGATTCAGGGTCGCAACATCGAACGCGCGACTGAATTCGCGCGTAAATGGTCGCTTGACAATGCGCTACCGATTCGCGCGACCGAATCGCTCGACGAAGTGCTCACCAACGAGTGCGTCGATGCGGTGTATATCGCAACGCCACACGCGTTTCATGGGGATGCGATCCGAGCGGCGTTGCTCGCGAAGAAACCGGTGCTCTGCGAGAAACCGCTGGTGACCGACGCAGGTAAAGCCAAGGCGTTGATCGCGCTCGCGCATGAGCAGAACACGTTTCTTATGGAAGCAGTTTGGACGCGCTTTCTGCCACTGCACGAAACTGTCGCGCGCTGGTTGCAGGCGGGTGAAATCGGCGCAGTTCGCAGCATGCAGTCGAGTTTTTGTTTCAACGTGCCCTTCGATCCGAAAAGTCGGCTCTTTGATCCGGCGCAGGCCGGCGGAGCGTTACTCGACATTGGCATCTACAACCTGACGTTGACGCGAATGATGCTCGCTGCATCGTTTGGAAGCTGCCCGCCGCTCGAACACGTCGATGCTCGTGCAACGCTTTCGCCTACCGCTGTCGATCAGCGTTTGCACGCAACGCTTCATTTCGAAAATGGCGTCGCATCGCAATTCGTGTGCGCCACCGACAGCGACGGTGACAATCGCTTCCGAGTCTTCGGCGAACGAGGCGTGATCGACATTGAGGCGGGCTTTTGGCAAGCCACGCGCGCGACACTCACTCGTACCGGCGAAGCGCCGGTTGCCATTCATCATCCGTTTCGCGTGAACGGTTTTGAGTACGAAATCGAAGCGGCTGTAGATGCCATCCGCACAGGTCGTCTCGAATGCGAACGGATGACGCATGTGGAAACCATCGCAATACTTGAGTGGATGGACCGAATTCGCGCAAAGATCGATGTGCGATATCCGTTTGATTGAAGGGTCGAGCGCCTACTTGGCGGCTCGTGTGCGCGCTTCGATCACCGCTCCGACCAAGGCGTCGCCCGCCGCATGCGCACTGCTCTGATTGGTGACAAACAGGATGGCGAAATCCTTCGATGGCGCTGCCCACACCAGGGCGAAATTCATCGTGTTGTCGCCGCCGTGCGTGAGCGCGCGACCACCCGCCCAGCCTCGGTTCACCGCGAGCCAACCGAGCGCGTAATCGCTACCGACAGGCTGATGCAAGCGCTCGGCGGTTTCCTTTTTCAAATACGTGCTTACGCCTTTTGCGGCCCGTAGATGTTCGCCAACGAATTTCGCCCAATCGGCAAGCGACATGTGCATCGTTCCGGCGGCGGCCATCGTCGGGACGTTATCCATTTCTGCGCCGTTGCTCGGTGCCGGTGTTCCGTTGGCGAAATGTGGCCAGGGCTGGTCGATTTTGCCGACGGTGCCGGTGCCTTGAAAACCCGCGCTTTTCATGTCGAGTGGGACAAATACTTCCTCGCGCATCAAGGCTTCAAACGATTTACCGCTAGCGCGTTCGGCCATCGCTGAGGCGACCGTGTAGCCCCAATTGGAATAAACGAACTTCTCGCCTGGTTTTGAACGAAGCCCCTTCTTGATCGCGTCTTTCAACACATCGATGCGCGCCACAGTCAAATCTTTTCGGTCAACGTAGCGCATGATGTCAAAGTTGTCGTGAAAACCGGAGTGATGCGAAAGCAGTTGTGTGACTGTCACGCCCTTCATCTCGTCGCTCATCGTCGCAGCAAGCTCGGGGAAGCTCTCGCCGAGCGTCTGTGTCCACTTCATTGCGCCCTTTTCCACCAAGCGCGCAATCATGGTCGCTGTCATCGCTTTACCGTCGGAGCCCAAGTGCCAAAGATCGCGGTCTGTGACCGGCGTTTCGTCGCCGCGCTTTCGCACGCCAACCGTTGCGAGCGATTGCACGCCATCGGAAGCGACGATGGCTAAGCCGAGCGCGGGAAGTTTGTGCGCAGTCCGCGCGGCCTCGAGTGCCGGTCGCAAGTTCGCCAGATCAAGCGACTGCGCGAGCGCTTTGCCGGCGAAGAGCCCAAGTCCCCAGTAAGCAATCAGCATTGCGAAATAGCACCAAACGATCGG
>JAAFJI010000018.1 GCA_013298045.1 Betaproteobacteria bacterium | reverse complement strand
TATCTTCCTTATCAAGCGGTGTGAATTTGTTGAAGATCGGCGCGATGAACGTCGGATAGATCGCAAGCATCAGGAGCTGAAAGCCGATAAAAATGCCCCAGGCGTAGAGCCACCAGAGCGTACCCGCCGCGCGCATGAGCCAGAACACGAGTGCGAGCAAGGGCAGAAGCAGCGCGGCTGAAAGTAACGTGCCTTTCACCAAATCGATCCAGAACGTTGCCTTCGTTGTTTTGTTGAAACCGAAACGCTCTTCGATGTTGAAGGTTGAGTAGTAACCGAAAGGTAGTCCAAGCACGCCAGTGATCGCCGACATCAACACCACCAGCAGCAATTCACGCAGCCAAATTGTTTCGGTGAAACTCGCGGTGAGGTTCCAAAGCCACGCGAGCCCGAAAAAGAGTATCGCGACTGACACAACGAGGCCGAATGTTGATTCAAGCGAGCCAAAGCTGCCGCGCGCTGCGGTGTAATCGGCTGCACGTTGATGATCCGACAATGCGATGGTCTCGACGAAAGGTGCGGGAACTGCAGCCCGGTTGGCGGCCACGTGCGCCAAATGCCGTTTGAGCAACAGTGTTTCGATCGCGTACTCGACGATGATCGCAATCAATACGATCCAGCTGAATGCGGTGAAAAGACCGAAAAGCGTAGGCTGCACCAAGGTTGTCTAACTATGTGAAAATCGGATGAATTGAATTTTCTGCGATTTTTGCGAATTTCAAGTCAAAACAACCCGTTGCGGGGCTTGACCGGTGCAAAGCGTGCGTCAGTCTGCTCATTTTGAAGGATTGCGTATCGCTATGCCGCAGGATCAAAACCACCTCATTTGGCTCGACATGGAGATGTCGGGGCTCGATCCCGATACCTGCCGCATTCTCGAGGTCGCCGTCGTGGTGACCGACAAAAATCTTGAAACCATTGCCGAGGGGCCGGTGTACGTCGTGCGTCAGGACGTGGCGCTGCTCGATGCGATGGACGAGTGGAACAAAAACACCCACGGTCGCTCGGGGCTCATCGAAAAGGTCAAAGCGTCGCTGATGAACGAGGCGGAAGTAGAAAGTCGTTTGATCGAATTTCTCTCGCTGCACGTGCCCAAAGGCACGAGCCCGTGTTGCGGCAACAGCGTGCATCAAGATCGGCGCTTTATGGAGCGCTACATGCCGAAGTTGAACGACTTTTTTCACTACCGCAATGTGGATGTGAGCACGCTGAAAGAGCTCGCTGCGCGCTGGGCGCCCGAGGTGAAAAAGGCGTTTCAGAAAAAAACGCGGCACACGGCGCTCGCCGATGTGTACGAATCGATTGATGAGTTAAAGCATTATCGAGATCACTTCATCAGGTTGCCCGAAGTAAGCACCGCGCGACCACAATGAAATCAGCAGTGAGCGTTATCGCCTCAATGATTAAGGCATCTACGGTTTTTTTACGTGACAACAAAATGGTAAATAATTGCGTTTCACCTGAAGAAATAATTGGCGATAGTAGACATAGGTGTTGCGCGCGATGAAGTTTTGTTCCGAATGCGGCAGTGCAAATCTCACTAGGCGCGTCCCAGACGGCGATCATCGCGTTCGCTTCGCGTGCCCCGATTGCGGCACGGTGCATTACAAAAACCCACTTGTCGTCTGCGGCGTCGTGCCGGTTTACGGCGATAAAGTTTTGCTCTGCAAACGCGGCATTGAACCGCGCTACGGCAAATGGACATTGCCGGCCGGATTCATGGAGCTCGAAGAATCGGTTGAAGAGGGTGCGCAACGCGAGCTGTTCGAAGAGGCCGTTGCGAAGGTGGAGCTCGGTCCGCTGCTAACCGTGCTTTCCGTGCCGCGCATCGGGCAAGTGCACATGATGTACCTTGGCACGCTTGCGGAACCCAAGTTCGAAACGACGCCTGAGAGCACCGAAGTGCAGCTCTACGATGAGAGCGAAATTCCGTGGGACGAGATCGCCTTTCGCACCGTCGCTACGACGCTCAAACATTACTTCGCGCAACGAAAGGACGGTGTGTTCACCGTGAAGTGCGACACGCTGTTGTAGACCGGTAGGAGCGCGCTTGCGCGCGATAAGCCGGTGATCCGAAGCGCTGCGTCGAACAAAGCGGTTTGCTTCGCGCCGAATCGCGCGCAAGCGCGCTCCTACCCACGCGCCACGCGCCACGCGCAATTCACGCCCCCAAGCCTCAATTCGCGAATCGCTGCGTCGATTCGTCGCACATTGCTAGCGCCAGGTGCACCCAAAACCCAGAATTCATTCCGTTGCGATGTCGCAACGCACTTTCTCGAAATGGGGAATCACATGAATCCGCTCGGTTTTGTTACACGTCCAGTCAAAACGCTCTATGAGGCGGCGTTTGCGCCGTTTAAGTTCGCGTTCGTGGTTGGCTTGTGTGCCTTCATCAACTGGATGACGTTCAGCGGCTACTGGTGGGTGAAATGGGTCGCCTTCGGCATGGCGATTCACTGGATCGTCACGTGGGCGCGTGCGGCGAAAATCATCCTCGTGGTCGGCGTGCTCGCAGCCGTGGGTTACTTCATCTACAAAAAGTATGGCGCGGAAGCCAAAGCGCGTTACGACGCATGGCGTAAAGAGGGCAACGTCGACGAGAAAGGCACCGTCACGCCTCGCGAACCGGCGCAGGCTGTGCAGTATTACTTGCAAGCGAAACCCGAGACAGCGACTAACGTCATGTCGACTTGATCGAAAGCCTTGACACAACGAACGCCGCCGAAATGGCGGCGTTTTCGTTTCTACGCGGTGCGCTACATTGCGGGCTGTGTTCTCTCAATTTCGAGCGCTCCAATGAAAATTGCCATCGGCGGCTTCCAACACGAAACCAATACCTTCGCGCCTTCTCGCGCGACCTACGAACGATTCATTCAGGGCGGTGGCTGGCCACCTGTTTCGATCGGCAATGAAATCTTCGAGCGCTTTCAAAATCAAAACATTCCGATCTCGGGGTTTATGGCGGAGATGGGGAATAAGCATGAATTGATTCCGACTGCGTGGGCGGCGGCGAGTCCTTCGGCGGAGGTGACCGATGATGCGTTCGAGCGCATCGCAGGCGCGATCTGCGATGGCATTCGCAAGGCTGTCATCGAGAAAAACGTAGATATGGTCTATCTCGATTTGCATGGCGCGATGGTGACCGATTCGTATCGTGATGGCGAGGGCGAATTGCTGCGTCGTGTGCGCGAGATCGTCGGGCTGAAAATGCCAATTGCGGTGAGTCTTGATTTGCATGCGAACACGACGCCAGAGATGATTCAGCACGCGGAAATGCTCGTTGCCTATCGCACCTATCCGCATATCGACATGGCTGAAACGGGCGCCCGCGCGGCTTTCTATTTGAAGCAACGAATCAACGGCATGAATGCGCCGGACGTTGCGTATCGTCGATTGCCCTACATCATTCCGATCACCTCGCAATGCACCGATCTGTTTCCAGGTAACGATATTTACAAGCTCGTCGCGTCGCTCGAATCGCGCGACGTACCGAGCGCATCATTCACACCAGGCTTTCCTGCCGCGGATTTCGACGGTTGCGCACCCGTTGTGTGGGCCTACGGTGCGAATGAAGCGGCCGCGAATGCTGCCGCCGGCAAATTGGAAAAACGCGTGCTTGCTGCGGAAGGCGAGTGGGATGCGCGGGTGCTCACTGCGATCGATGCCGTGCGCGAAGCGATGCGCATCGCAACGCTTGGCACCGGTGCGCGCAAACCGGTTGTCATCGCCGACACGCAAGACAACCCCGGCGCGGGTGGCGATAGCGACACGATGGGCATGGTGCGCGCGCTGCTCGAATGCAGAGCCGAGCGTGCAGCAACCGGACTCATCGTCGATGGTGCAGCAGCGAAAGCGGCGCACGAAGTCGGCGTCGGCAAAACGCTTAACTTCGCACTCGGTGGCAAGAGCCGAATTCCTGGGGACTCACCACTCGAATTGCCTTGGACGGTCGAGGCGGTTGCGGACGGCAACGTCGCTGCGACTGGCATTTTCTATCGCGGTATGAAGCTGCGCCTCGGACCGTCCGCATGTTTGCGCTACCAAGGCGTGCGCGTGGTCGTCGCGAGTTACAAAACGCAAATGGCCGATCAAGCGATGTATCGCTATGTCGGAATCGAGCCGAAAGATCAAGCGATCCTGGTGAACAAAAGTTCGGTGCACTTTCGCGCAGACTTCACACCGATTGCGGAGACGATTTTGGTCGCCAAAGCGCCCGGACCCATGGCGGCTGATCCAGCGGATTTACCGTGGAAGCATTTGCGAAAAGGGATCCGCGTGCGACCGTTTGGCGCGCCGTTCGAAGAGTAAGCTTGCCCGTTGAACGCCCTAAAAAATATGAGAAAAATACTTATTTTTGCGTAATAGGACTATATCTACGAATCAATTGGAACAAAGAATTTATAGGGCTTAGGTGCCGTAATGTTGATGGTTCTATCAATGCGATCCCCTTGAGCCGCCTGGTTCAGCCAGCTAGCGGTGGATTTCGATTGAGCGATCTGTGCCCGCGCCAGCGCTGCTGCGGTTGTTTCGGGTTGACCGGGTCGGCAAGTGCGAAAACGACGAAAATAGTGCAATCAATTTCCGCTGCGTGTCAAACGCACAGATTTCGTCGATTTATGAATACACAGAATCCGCTACTTTCCGATTGGGACGCGCCATACGGCTTGCCGCCCTTTGCAACAGCGAAACCCGCGCACTACGCGCCAGCGTTCGAGACGGCGTTTGCGAACCATCGCGCCGAGCTGGACGCGATTGCTTCGACCAACATCGCGCCAACATTTGAAAACACCATCGTCGCATTCGACCGCGCAGGATGGCTCTTCAATCGGTTGAACGATTTGTTTGGCAATCTCACGTCGGCCGAGACAAGCCCCGCGCTGCAAGCTGTGGAACGCGAGCTGATGCCAAAGATCGCGACGCACCGGTCCTCGATCTATATGAACGAGAAGCTTTTCGCGCGAATCGACGCGGTAAAGAGTTCTGTCGAAGCGAACTCGCTATCGCATGAAGATGCGCGCCTGCTCGATCGCATTCATTTCGATTTCGTTCGTCAGGGCGCGAAGATTCCTGCTGCGTCGCGAGCGCACTATGCAAGCAACGTCGCGAAGCTCGCTGAGCTCAGCACGCAGTTCGCGCAAAACGTATTGAAGGACGAATCCGATTGGGCGCTGTGGCTTGAATCGGAATCGGACTTCGCGGGTCTCCCGCAAAGTCAGCGCGATGCGGCGAATGCCGCAGCGGCCGCCCGCGGCAAGCCCGACGGTTATGCGATTACCCTGTCACGCTCGTCGATCGTGCCGTTTTTGACGTTTTCCGAGCGTCGTGATTTGCGCGAGAAAGCGCTGACAGCGTGGGTCTCGCGCGGCACGCACGCAGGCGAGAGCGACAACCGCGCGCTTGCAGTGGAAGTTTTGAAGTTGCGCGCCGAACAAGCGAAGCTACATGGCTACAAAACGTTCGCGGATTACGCGCTTGTAGATCGTATGGCGAAGACGCCTGCCGCCGCCAACGAGCTTCTGATGAAAGCCTGGGTGCCCGCAATCGCAAAGGCGAAACAAGATTACGAGGCGCTGGAGGCGATGCGTCTTTCGTATGGCGCGAAAGACGCGGTTTCGAAATGCGATTGGCGTTTTTATGCGGAAAAAGTTCGCAAAGCGCGCTTCGATTTAGACGATGCCGAAGTCAAACCTTACTTCGAGTTGAACGCGATGATTCGTGCGATGTTTGGCGTCGCGAACAAACTCTTCGGTGTTTCGTTCGAAGAGAAGTTTGGTGTTGAAACTTATCACCCAGATGTCCGTGTTTTTGAGGTTAAGCGGGCAGAAAAGCTAATTGGCGTGTTTCTCTCGGATAACTTTGCTCGCCCGACCAAACAGGGCGGTGCGTGGATGAGTGGCTATCAGTGGCAAACGCGCAACGCCGGAACTGGCGCAGTGATTCCGATTATCGGTAACCACAACAATTTTTCGAAGCCGCCCGAGGGGCAGCCGGCGCTACTCACGTTCGATGATGTTCGCACCCTGTTCCACGAGTTCGGTCACGGCTTGCACGGTCTGCTCTCGAACGTGACCTACGAAAAACTCTCCGGCACGAACGTGTTGCAGGATTACGTTGAGTTGCCCTCGCAGCTCTACGAACACTGGGCGCTTGAGCCGTCGGTGCTGTCCGAATACGCACGGCACTATCAAACGAACGCACCGATTCCGGTCTCACTCATCGAACGTATTCGCGCCGCAGCGACGTTCAACAAAGCCTACGAATCGGCGCAGTACACGTCGTCCGCACTTGTCGATCTTGCAGTGCATTCGCGTGAAGATTACGACGGTTTCGATCTTGTGCAGTTCGAAGCTGACGAGCTAAAGCGACTGGGCATGCCAGAGGCGGTGACCATGATGCATCGCTTGCCGCATTTTCGTCATTTGTTCTCAGGTGACTCGTATGCAGCGGGCTACTACGTGTACATGTGGGCCGAGGTGCTTGACGCCGACGCATTCAATGCGTTCCTCGAAACGGGAGACGCGTTCGACGCAGCGACCGCAAAGCGTTTGTACGACTATGTGTATTCAGCCGGTGACTCGATCGAACCTGCGGAGGGCTATCGTGCATTCCGTGGACGCGACGCGACTGTGGAGCCGATGCTCAAGAAGCGTGGGTTGATCGAAGCGTAGGGTGCTATCGCTCGTGGTTGTTGGTTCGCGTAGGGCTGGGTCGGAGGGAGCTTACACGCGAAAAATGCGATATCGCTTTTTAGGCTTTGGATGAGGCTAGGTTCTTCGCAAGCAAGCTCGCTCCTACCGAAGGATGCCCATCGTTCAATTGCAGGTGATTCGATAAAACGCGAACCGCATGCGTCGCCTCGCGACGAGTGCCGTCTTGGATTTGATGTCTGCAACTTGTCCCGTCGGCAACGATGCAAGCATCACTTGCCTTACGCACAGCTGGTAGTAGGGATAGCTCCGCCATCGCCATCGACGTCTCGTAATGCGTGGCGTCGTATCCGAACGCGCCCGCCATGCCGCAGCAGGATGATTCGATCATCGTTGGCTTTGCGTTTGGAATGAGCGAGAGCAGCTTGAGCGTCGGTGTTGCTTCATCGAACGCTTTTTGATGGCAGTGAGCATGCACGAGGATCGGCTGGGTTGCGTCCTTCAGCTTCGCGCTCAGCCCGTCGAGGTGTCCCGCATCGCATTCACGCGCGAGGAAAGTATCGATAAGCACTGCATGTTTGGCAACGATTTCCGCGTCTTCACCAAACCCCACCGCGAGGGCTTCGTCGCGCAGAGTGAAAAGGCAACTTGGTTCCAGTCCAACGATTGCGACGCCGCGTCGTGCGAAAGGAATGAGTGCAGCGAGTAGCTCGTGCATTTTCTCTTTCGCTGTGTTTGTGTCGCCTACGGCCAGATGCGTTCTGCCGCAACAAAGCGGCTTCTTCTCCCCTTGCGCCACGTGCACTTTGTAGTCCGCTGCTTCGAGCACGCGAATCGCCGCATCAATGTTTTCGCGTTCGAAATAGGCATTGAATGTATCGGCAAAGAGCACCACCTCGCGCGCTACATTGGTGGTCGTGCTTTCACGATAGCGCTTCCAAAACGTATCGCGCCGCCACGCCGGTAGAGAGCGCTTCGCGGAGAAACCGAGGAGTTTTTCCGTTAACCACGGCAAACCTGGAAACCAATTGCGCAGGTTGAGCAGTGGTGCGAAAGAAGACGCAAGCGGCGCGTACTCCGGTAAACGCGCAATCAATCGATCTTTGACCGACCAACCGTGTTTCGCGTGATAGTGATGAAGATGCTCGATCTTCATCTTCGCCATATCGACACCGGTTGGGCAATCGCGTTTGCAGCCTTTGCAACTCACGCAAAGTTCGAGCGCTTCGTGTACGGATTTGTCAGCAATTCCGTCGGTGCCGATTTGTCCTGAAACTGCAAGTCGTAACGTGTTCGCGCGCCCGCGCGTAGACGCGCTCTCGTCGCGGGTGACGCGATAGCTAGGACACATCGTTCCCGCATCGAACTTGCGGCAGTGACCGTTGTTGTTGCACATCTCAACCGCTTTGGCGAAACCTTGCGCGGGATCGCCGCCGGTGCCCGGCACGGTCGTTTCCTCGCTCATTGGATCGTTCTGCACATTCCACGCCGACCAATCGAGTGCGGTCTTGATCGGAATGACTTTGTACGACGGTGGAAAGCGGAAGAGGGACGAGTCATCCATCTTCGGTGGATCGACGATGCGCTTCGGCGAGAGCAGGCCGATCGGATCCATGTGCGCTTTGATCTTCGCAAACGCTTCGTTGATCTTCGGACCAAATTGCCACGCGATCCATTCGCCGCGACACAAACCATCGCCGTGCTCGCCCGAGAATGCGCCTTTGTACTTGCGCACGAGCTCACTTGCTTCCTCCGCAATCGCGCGCATTTTCGTCGCACCATCGCGTCGCATATCGAGGATCGGTCGTACATGCAATGTACCTACGCTTGCATGCGCGTACCACGTGCCGCGTGAGCCGTGTTTGCGAAACACTTGCGTGAGCGCATCGGTGTATTCCGCGAGGTGTTCGAGCGGCACCGCACAGTCTTCGATGAAACTCACTGGCTTGCCGTCACCCTTGAGACTCATCATGATGTTGAGCCCGGCTTTGCGTACTTCCCACAAGTTTTTCTGTGGTGCGTCCTCGGTCATTTCAATGACGCTATTCGGTAGTCCAAGATCGCCCATCAACGCGACTAAATCGCGCAACTTTGGCCGCAATGACTCTTTGTTTTCACCCGAAAACTCAACAAGCAAAATCGCTTCGGGTTTACCGATAAGTGCCGTCCGAATCGTCGGCGCGAACGCAGGATTCGCGAGCGATAACTCGATCATCGTGCGATCAACAAGTTCGACCGCAGTGGGCGCGAGCGTCACGATATGCTGCGCCGAATCCATTGCGTGATGAAAGCTCGGGAAGTTCACCACGCCGAGCGCTTTCGCCTTTGGAAGCTCGCAGAGCCGCAGCGTGAGCGACCTCGTGAGCGCGAGCGTGCCTTCGCTGCCGATCAGCAAATGCGCGAGATTGACTGACCCGTCTGCGGTGTACGGTTTTTCGCTTTGGTTATGAAAAATGTCGAGGTTGTAGCCTGCGACGCGGCGCATGACCTTCGGCCACTTCGCTTCGATTTCGTCGTGCAATTCATCCGCAAGCGAACGAACGAAGTCACCGATCTCTCGCGCTCGACCGCTCGCCTTCGCAACGTCTCCAAATGTCGCGAGCGTGCCGTCCGACAGCCACGCCTCCGCGCCGAGCACGTTGTGCACCATATTGCCGTACGCAATCGATCGCGAGCCGCAGGAATTGTTGCCCGCCATACCGCCGAGTGTGGCTTGCGCGCTCGTAGAAACATCGACGGGATACCAAAGACCATGCGGCTTCAATTGCGCGTTCAAATGATCGAGCACGATGCCGGGTTCGACTGTCGCGAGTCGCGCTTGGGGATCAATGGATGCAACATTGCGCAAGTGCTTCGAAAAATCAATCACGAGCCCTGCGCCAACCGTTTGCCCGCATTGGCTCGTGCCTCCACCACGCGGTACGATCGGAACTTTCAATTCACGACAAATCGCGAGCGCACTCGCAACGTCGTCCATCGTCTGCGGAACGAAGACGCCGATGGGAAATTCTTGATAGATCGATGCGTCGGTAGCGTAGCGTCCGCGATCGGCAACAGAGAAGTTGACTTCGCCGGCGCTCTGTCGTGCAAGCCGGTTCGCGAGTTGCGCCGAGACCTCGTTGTGTGCGTTGAAAAGTGACCCGTTTGCCATACCGCGATGCTAACTTGCGCTTAAATGGGACCTCGGACAACGCTGCGTCAAACGGAAACGCCTCTCATGCTCAAACTCGATTTTCATCCGACCGGTCGCCACTTTCTGCAAATCCCCGGTCCATCGCCGGTGCCCGATCGCATCTTGCGCGCGATGAGTTTGCCGACGATCGATCATCGCGGACCTGAGTTTGCGGTACTCGGAAAGAAAGTGCTCGGCGACTTGAAGAAGATTTTCAAGACTCAGCAGCCGGTGGTGATTTACCCGGCTTCTGGCACAGGCGCGTGGGAGGCGGCGCTCGCGAACGTGCTCTCGCCGGGCGATCACGTGCTCATGTATGAGTCGGGGCAGTTCGCAACGCTCTGGCAAAAGATGGCGAGCAAGCTGCAACTCGAAACCGAATTCGTGGCGAAGCCTGGTGTTGATGCGCAAACTGGATTGCCGCTGTCGTGGCGACACGGCGTCGATGCGAGTTTGATCGAAGCGCGTCTGGTGGCCGACAAAGCGCATCGCATCAAAGCGGTGTGCGTTGTTCATAACGAAACCTCAACCGGCGTGACCAGTGACATCGCTGCCGTGCGTCGCGCGATTGACGCAGCGAAACATCCCGCGCTCTTGATGGTGGACACAATTTCGGGGCTCGCGTCTGCCGACTATCGACACGACGAATGGGGTGTAGACGTCACCATCAGTGGTTCACAAAAAGGATTGATGCTGCCGCCTGGCATTAGCTTCAATGCGCTCTCCGTGCGCGCGATCGACGCGTCGAAAACCTCGACGATGCCGAAGGCGTTTTGGGCGTGGGACGAGATGCTGGAATTCAACAAAACGGGCTATTTCCCCTACACGCCGAGCACGAATTTGCTCTACGGTTTGGCGGAAGCCTGCGACATGATTTTGGAGCAGGGGCTTGATGTGGTGTTTGCCCGTCATCAGCGCTGGGCCGCCGGTGTGCGCGCGGCCGTAAACGCCTGGGGTTTGCCGATTCAATGTGCCGATCCGAATGTGTATTCGCCGGTGCTCACTGGTGTGGTGACGCCGCAAGGCGTGGACGCGGACCAAGTTCGCAAAACGATTTACGAGCGTTTCGATTGTTCGCTCGGCACCGGCCTTGGCAAGATCAAGGGCCGCATGTTCCGTATCGGACACTTAGGCGATTGCAACGACCTCACCTTGATCGCGGCACTCGCCGCGTGCGAGATGGGGCTTAAGTTAAGTGGCGTGAAACTCGCGGATTCCGGCGTTCAGGCGGCGATGGACTATTTCAAGGATCATGCGTTTATAACAACATAGCGCGACGCCAAAAAAATATGGTGCATGAGCGATTTAAAGGGTAGATAAATAGCCCTGATAAATGTCCTGATGTTTCTATTTATTAAGGCGGCACGCATGATAGTTGCATGAAAATGTCGAGTCGTGCTGTGTGCATGGGCACGGCGGAAGTTCGCCTTGCTGCGCTGCCTACAATTTCGCGATGAATGCTCCAGAGCTAGAGACAAAACTCCCCAAGGTCGGCACGACGATCTTCTCCCTAATGTCTGCGCTTGCAGCGAAACATCGTGCGGTGAACCTCGGCCAAGGCTTCCCGGATTTCGATTGCGATCCGAAGCTGATTGACGCGGTGAGCGTCGCAATGCAATCGGGGCACAATCAGTATCCGTTGATGGCCGGCAACCCGCGCTTGCGCGAGCGCGTAAGTGCGAAGTTCGAATCGATTCACGGTGTTCGCTATGACGCTGTGAACGAGATCACGATCACGAGCGGCGCGACGCAGGCAATCCTCTCGGCAATCCTCGCGGTCGTGCGCGCGGGCGACGAAGTGATCGTGCTGGAGCCTTGCTACGACAGCTACATGCCGAACATCGAACTTGCGGGTGGTGTCGCGGTGCCGGTGCATTTGAAGCATGGTACGTTCGAGCCCGATTTCGATGCGATTGCGAAAGCGATCACACCGAAGACGCGCGCCATCATCGTCAACACGCCGCACAATCCAAGCGGTCGCACTTGGACGCGCACGCATTGGCAAACGCTCGCCGACATCATCGCAAGCCGCGACATTTTTGTGATCTCCGACGAGGTGTATGAGCACATGGTGTTCGACGGCAAGCCGCATGAGAGCGCGGTTTGCGTTCCATCGCTTCGTGATCGAACTTTCGTGATTTCATCATTCGGAAAAACGTTTCATGTGACGGGTTGGAAGATCGGCACCGTCTGCGCGCCCGCGCCGCTCACCGCTGAGTTTCGCAAAGTGCATCAGTACACCGTGTTCACTGCGAACAGCGCGATGCAAGAAGGCATTGCGAGTTATCTCGCCGATCCGAAGCCGTATCTTGAGTTGCCTGCGTTCTATCAAGCGAAGCGTGATCGTTTCGTCGCCGCGCTCGCATCGACGCCGCTTCGCGCGCTCGCATGCGAAGGCAGTTACTTCGTGTGCGCAAATTACGAAGATGTGCCAACGCTTCGCGACCTGAACGAACGCGAATGCGCCGAGTGGATGACACGCGAAATTGGTGTGACGCCGATTCCGGTGAGCGCGTTCTATTCGACGCCCACAGAGCAACGAACGATTCGTTTTTGCTTTGCGAAGAAGGACGCAACGCTTGATGAGGCCATAAAGCGAATTTCGAGTCTTGTCTAATGGCTATTTCGAGTATTGCCCCATGAAACATGGCTATCGAATATAGAACGCAGAATCGCGAAAGTAAGGAATTAATCGATATAAAGTCCGTTTGTGAGGGCTTTTGCTCGGTTTGCTACTAATGATTCGTCGCTCGTCTCAAATGCATCGCTCAAGCGCATCCGAAGCGCTATCCTCTCGCACTTTTTTCCAAACGCAACCGCACGATGCAAATCTTTTCTCGACCGCTTGTTCGCGTCGCCACAACTGCCCTGGTAGCCATTCTCATGCCGCAAATCGCGTCCGCGCAAATCGCGTATCCCACGACGCGTAAAGTCGATCACGTCGACACCTATCACAGCGAGAAAATCGCCGATCCTTATCGTTGGCTTGAAGACGACAACAGCGCGGAAACCAAAGCTTGGGTGCAAGCGCAGAACGCCGTAACGCGCAAGATCCTGGATGCGATTCCAGAGCGCGCCAGTGTTCAAAAGCGCTACACCGAGCTCTACAACTTCGAAAAGTATGGGCTACCTTTTAAAGAAGGCGGTCGCTATTTTTGGGATCGCAACGACGGCCTGCAACAGCAATCGGTGCTCTACACCGCCGAATCGCTCACCGCAACACCGCGTGTGTTGCTCGACCCAAATACGCTCTCGAAAGACGGCACGGTATCCATTGCATTTACTACGGTGAGTCGCGACGGTCGTTATCTGGCGTACGGCGTTTCAACCGCAGGTTCCGATTGGACCGAAATCCGCGTGCGCGATGTCGTCTCCGGAAACGATTTGCCCGATCGTATCCAGTGGGTGAAGTTCTCCGGAGTCGATTGGGCACCAGACGGCAGCGGCTTCTATTACAGCGCGTACGACGCACCGAAAGCCAGTGAAAAGCTGACCGGTCAAAACTTTTTCCAAAAAGCGTATTTTCATAAGCTCGGCGACCCGCAATCGAAGGACACCCTGGTTTATCAACGCAAAGACAAAAAGGATTGGGGCTTTGGGGTTTTCAACGCGGAGGACGGAAAACACGTTTTCGCGAGCGTTTGGCGCGGCAGCGAGCGAAAGAACGGTTTGCTGTGGGCCACCGTCGGCAAAAAAGTGCCCACACAGCGCGATTTCAAAGCCCTTTCGCTTGATTTCGATGCGGCGTATTCGGTGATCGGTTCGCGCGGCGATACCTTATGGGTGATGACCGATCTCAACGCGCCATTCGGTCGCGTGATCGAGATTGATCTGAAGAAACCGGAGCGAAAGCATTGAAAAACGGTGATTGCTGAAACCAGGCAAACGCTTGAATCGGCGAGCGTGGTGGGCGGTGTGCTCGTTGCGCAGTATTTGCGAGATGCACGTAGTGTGGTCGAGCGTTTCTCGCTCGACGGTAAAGCGCTCGGCGAAGTGCAGCTGCCGGGGCTCGGAACGGCAAGCGGCTTTGTCGGCAAATTAAAAGATACGGAAACGTTCTTTACTTTCACCAGCATGCTCGATCCGGGTTCCTGCTTCCGCTACGACGTTGCAAAGAACGAAACAAGCGTATTTCGCAAACCGAAAGTGGCATTCGACGCCGCGCAGTTCGAATCGAAGCAAGCTTTTGTTTCGAGTAAGGATGGCACCAAAGTACCCATCTTCATCGGACATCGCAAAGGGCTCAAACTCGACGGCAACAATCCATCGATCGTTACTGCGTACGGCGGCTTTGGCGTCTCGACGACACCTGGCTATCGCACCACGGCGGCGACATGGATGGAAATGGGCGGCGTGTTCGTGATCGCCGCCATTCGCGGCGGCAACGAATACGGCAAGGCGTGGCACGATGCGGCCAAGGGTGCCAAACGACAAAATGCCTACGACGATTTCATTGCGGTCGCGGAGTGGCTCGCGAAGGAGGGTTACAGCAAGCCTTCGAAGATCGGCGTTACCGGCGGATCGAATGGCGGATTGTTGATCGGTGCCGTCGTCAACCAACGCCCCGACGCGTTCGGCGCAGCGGTGCCCGAAGTAGGCGTGATGGACATGCTGCGCTTCCATAAATTCACGATCGGCTGGGCGTGGGTCGACGAATACGGCTCGTCCGACAAAGCCGAAGACTTCGCGCATCTGAAACGCATCTCACCGCTGCACAACATCAATGCCGGTGCTAAGTATCCGCCGATTTTGGTAATGACCGCTGACCACGACGATCGCGTGCTGCCTGCGCACAGTTTCAAATACGCGGCAACTTTGCAAGCGACCGACACGGGCAACGCGCCGAAACTGATCCGCATTCAAACGAGTGCGGGGCATGGCGCGGGGACACCGACTTCAAAGATCATCGAAGAGCGCAGTGATGTGCTGGCGTTTTTCTGGAATGCGCTTTCGCGTTGATGCGTAGGATGGGTGGAGCGAAGCGATACCCATCAATTCTTCTAGTCAATCGCAAATTTGCTTCTGTGCCCTTGGTGGGTATCGCTCCACCCACCCTACAATACGTCCCATCGCGGAATAGATATCCGCCATACGGAGACTGTCGATGCTACGCATCACCGAACTCAAACTGCCGCTCGATCATGCTGAAGCGGCGCTGCCAGCTGCGATCATTGCTCGGCTTTCGATCAAGCCCACCGATCTGATTCGTTTCACGGTATTTCGCCGTGGTTACGATTCGCGCAAGAAGGCGGATATTCAGCTCGTCTACACGCTCGACATCGAGCTCGCACCTGCACTCGAAGCGGCGCTCTTCAAAAAATTCAAACGCGACGTGCACATCTTGCTGACGCCGGATACGAGCTACAAATTCGTTGCGAAGCGCGAGACGCTATCCGCTGCGCCGAAACGTCCTGTGGTCATCGGTTTCGGACCCTGCGGCATCTTCGCCGCATTGATCCTCGCGCAAATGGGTTTGAACCCAATCATCCTTGAGCGCGGCAAAGTCGTGCGCGAGCGCACGAAAGACACGTGGGGATTGTGGCGTCGTCGCGAATTGAACACTGAATCGAATGTGCAGTTCGGTGAAGGCGGCGCGGGCACGTTTTCCGATGGCAAGCTCTGGAGCCAGGTGAAAGACCCGAAGCACTACGGTCGCAAAGTGCTTGATGAGTTTGTGAAGGCTGGCGCGCCGGAAGAAATTCTCTTCGTAAGCAAACCGCACATCGGAACGTTTCGCCTCGTAAAAATGGTTGAGCACATGCGCGAGACGATCACGTCGCTCGGCGGTGAATTCCAGTTTCAGTCACGCGTGACCGATGTGAAGATCGAAAACGAACAGATGCGCGGGCTCACGTACGTGAACGCGGAAGGCGAGTCGATTGAGATCGAAACGGAACACGTCGTGCTCGCGATTGGTCATAGCGCACGTGACACCTTTCAAATGCTCTTTGATCGCGGCGTCTACATCGAAGCGAAGCCACTGTCGCTTGGTTTTCGCATCGAGCATCCGCAAAGCATCGTCGATCGCGCGCGCTTCGGTCCGAGCGCGGGCAATCCGATTTTGGGCGCAGCGGATTACAAGCTCGTTCACCATGCATCGAACGGTCGCTCGGTCTACAGTTTTTGCATGTGCCCCGGCGGCACCGTAGTCGCGGCGACGAGCGAAGTGGGTCGCGTCGTCACTAACGGCATGAGTCAATACTCGCGTAACGAGCGAAACGCAAACGCAGGCATCGTCTGCGGCGTCTCGCCCGAAGATTTTCCGGGCTACGACAAAAACGATCCGAAAACCGCGCTCGCTGGCATCGCGTTTCAGCGGCAATGGGAATCGCGCGCGTACGAACTTGGCGGTGAAACGTATTGCGCGCCGGGTCAAAAGGTCGGCGACTTCCTGGCAGGCGTTGCCAGCAAAGAATTCGGCGAAGTACTGCCGAGCTACAAACCAGGCGTTCACCTCACCGATCTCGCAACAAGCTTGCCTGATTATGCGATCGCCGCAATTCGCGAAGCGATTCCCGAGTTCGAAAAACAAATTAAAGGCTTCGCGATGCACGACGCAATGCTCACCGGCGTTGAAACGCGAACCAGTTCACCGATTCGCATCAAGCGACGTGACGACGATTTACAGAGCATGAACACGCGCGGGCTCTTCCCCGCCGGCGAAGGTGCGGGCTACGCGGGCGGCATCATGTCGGCCGGGATCGACGGTATTCGCGTCGCCGAAGCGGTCGCGCTCTCGATGATTGGCGACAAAGCGATGCGCAAGGCAGCATAACGATGGCCATCAACTGGTTCCCCGGCCACATGCGCACCGCTCGCAAGAAGGCAGAAGAGACGCTTGCGAATGTCGATGTTGTGATTGAAGTGCTTGATGCGCGTTGTCCTGCGGCGAGTGTGAATCCAATGATCGAAGAGATGCGGCTCGCGCGCGAACGACCGGCGCTCAAAATCATCAACAAGATCGACATGGCTGAAGAAAAGGTGACTGCCGAGTGGCTTAGCTTTTTCAACGCGCAGCCGAGTACGAAAGCAATTGCGATTTCGTGCAAGAAAGTTGGCGATTCGTCGAAGGTGTTGCCAGCCGCGCGAGCGCTTGCGCCGCATCGCGATGGGCCGTTGAAGCGCCTTCGCGTAATGATGATGGGTGTGCCAAACGTCGGGAAATCGACGCTCATCAATGCGCTCATGAATTCGCGCACGGCCCCTGTAGGCGATGAACCCGCAGTGACCAAACTCGTGTCGCGCTACAACTTGCCCGATGGCACCTGGCTCTTCGATACGCCCGGTCTCATGTGGCCAAAGATCGAGTTAGAGAGCGACGGCTTCATGCTCGCCGCGAGCAATTTGATCGGCACCAATTCGTATATCAACGAAGAGGTCGCGACGTTTCTCGCCGACGTGTTGCTTGCGAAGTATCCCGAAGCGCTCGCGACACGCTACGCATTCGACGTGAGCGAGATGGACGGCCCGGCGATCATTGAAGCGATTGCGCTAAAGCGCGGATTCAAAGCAAAGGGCGGCGCGATCGATTACGAGAAAGCGTCGGTGACCTTGCTCAACGATTATCGAAGCGGCATTCTCGGGCGGGTTTCGCTTGAGACGCCGGCGTCCCGATCAACGTCGCTCAGGGCGGCAGCGCTCGAAGGAAGTTCATCCGACCGAGCGGCGGGCGTCGATTGAGTGCTGCTGACACTATCGCTATAATCGTGTACTTACAGAGACATAGCTCAGTTGGTTAGAGCACCACCTTGACATGGTGGGGGTCGTTGGTTCGAATCCAATTGTCTCTACCAATTTTGCACAATCGTTATCGATAAGGGATGCCGAAGAATGCCGCGAACTCGTACCACGACAGGAGTTTTTTTCCGCCGAGGCTGATTCGTTTGCGGTTGCGCGTCTACGCGTGACGGTTGAAAGAAAAAGGCAGCTTCGGCTGCCTTTTTGTTTTTCTCCCTCCCGTCGCGCGGGAAGGGGATTTTGAAGCGTTTTGAGAGAGAAAAGTCATGATCCAAGTCACACTCCCGGACGGCTCCGTCCGTTCCTTCGATAAACCCGTGTCGGTCGGCGAAGTCGCCGCGAACATTGGCGCCGGGCTTGCGAAAGCGGCGCTTGCAGGCAAAGTCGACGGCAAATTGGTCGATACCAGCTACGTCATCGATAGCCCGGTTCATCTTGGTGTTGTAACGGATAAAGATGCAGATGGACTTGAAATAATTCGTCATTCAACCGCACATCTGCTTGCTTATGCGGTTAAGGAGCTTTATCCGGACGCACAGGTAACCATCGGCCCGGTCATCGAGGACGGCTTTTTCTACGACTTCTCCTACAAGCGCGCCTTCACGGTCGAAGATCTTGAGAAGATCGAAGCCAAGATGACGGAGCTTGCGAAGAAGGACGAGAAGGTCGAGCGCAAGGTGCTGCCGCGCGACGAAGCGGTTGCCTATTTCAAAGGCATCGGCGAAGCGTACAAAGCTGAAATCATTGCGAGCATTCCGTCGGACGAAGACGTTTCCCTCTACAGCGAAGGCGCGTTCACCGACTTGTGCCGCGGCCCGCATGTTCCCTCAACAGGCAAACTGAAGCACTTCAAGCTGATGAAGGTGGCTGGCGCGTATTGGCGTGGCGATCATCGTAATGAGATGCTTACGCGCGTTTATGGCACGGCTTGGGCAAAAAAAGAAGACCTCGATCAATACTTGTTCCGTCTCGAAGAAGCTGAGAAACGTGACCATCGCAAGCTCGGTCGCTTGCTTGACCTGTTCCACGTGCAAGACGACGCGCCGGGCATGGTGTTTTGGCATCCGAACGGCTGGAAGATTTGGCAGGTTGTTGAGCAATACATGAGGAAGGTGTACGAGGAAAACGGCTACCAGGAAGTGCGTGCGCCGATGATTCTTGATCGCACTCTCTGGGAGAAATCGGGCCACTGGGAGAACTATCAAGACGCGATGTTCACGACGAAATCCGAGAAGCATGACTACGCGTTGAAGCCGATGAATTGCCCTGGCCATGTGTTGATTTACAACTCGGGACTGCATTCGTATAAAGAGCTGCCGCTTCGTTACGGCGAATTCGGATCATGTCATCGCAACGAATCGAGCGGTTCGTTGCACGGCATCATGCGCGTTCGTGGCTTCGTACAAGACGATGGTCACATCTTCTGTACGGAAGATCAGATTCAGGACGAGTGCATCGCGTTCAACACGCTCCTGAAAAAGGTCTACGCCGATTTCGGTTTCAGCGACATCATTTACAAGATTTCAACGCGCCCCGAAAAGCGCGTTGGGTCGGATGAAGTGTGGGATAAAGCGGAATCAGCGCTCAAGAATGCGCTTGACGCGGCCGGTGCCCCGTGGGAAGAATTGAAAGGCGAGGGCGCGTTCTACGGTCCAAAAATTGAGTATTCGTTGAAAGACGCACTCGGACGGGTCTGGCAGTGTGGAACGATGCAGGTCGACTTTAACGTTCCTGTGCGTCTTGGCGCAGAATATGTGGGCGAAGACAACACACGCCGTCATCCAGTGATGCTCCATCGTGCGATTTTGGGTTCGCTGGAGCGCTTCATCGGCATCCTGCTAGAAAACCACGCCGGGGCGCTGCCGCTATGGCTCGCGCCGCGACAGATCGCGGTCGCTTCAATCACCTCCGATCAGAACGAATATGTGGAAAAAGTCGTACAAAGGCTCAAAAACGCCGGTTTGCGAGCCGAATCGGACTTGAGAGCGGACAAAATCTCCTATAAAATCCGGGAGTTAAGTCTGCAAAAGCTTCCCTACATTGCGGTGTGCGGTGGCAAAGAAGCGGAAGCAAACGCGGTTGCTGTGCGAGGGCGCGGCAACTTGGATTTGGGTGTAATGCCCGTTGAAAAATTCATCGAACTGGCGACTTCACTGAACCGCCCGGGCGCGCATCTCACCTAATTCACTGGAGTAGACACATAGCCGATAAAGACACGCGAATCAATCGAGAGATCACCGCTCCCGAGGTTCGACTGATTGATAAAGACGGTGAGCAGGCCGGCATCAAAACGCTTCGCGAAGCGCTACAGATGGCCGAAGATGCAGACTTAGACCTCGTGGAAATTGCGCCAACCGCGCAGCCGCCCGTGTGCCGGATCATGGACTTTGGTAAGTTCAAGTTCCAGGAAGCGAAGCGTCTCCACGAAGCGAAGTCGAAGCAGAAACAGATCGATATTAAAGAAATCGTTCTGCGCCCGCAAACCGACGAGCACGATTTTCAGATCAAGATGAGGAAGCTGCGCGAGTTCATCGCGGAGGGCGACAAAGTCAAGATCAGGCTTCGTTTCCGGGGCCGCGAAATGGCGCATCAGGAATTCGGTGTCCGGCAAATGGATCGCATCAAGGCAGAAACCGAAGACATCTGCATCATTGAGCAACATCCAAGACTAGAAGGCCGCCTCATGATCATGATGCTGGCCCCGAAGAAAAACCTGACGCCGGTCGCAAAACCGGCGGTCAAGAAACCTGCAACAGTGGCACCTGCCACCGATGCAAAACCCGTAGCGGCGAAAGCGGCTGCGTAGAAACTGCGAGCTTGGGGCTTCAAAGCTTGTTGTGTAGTGCGACAACGCCTCGGCTAGCAATGTAGAAGGAAATAGGCACATGCCTAAGATGAAAACCAAAAAGGCCGCGTCAAAGCGGCTCAAGGTGCGTAAAAGCGGCAGCATTAAGCGCGCCCACGCAACCAAGCGTCACATCCTCACCCATCGCACGACGAAGAACAAGCGTCAGCTGCGTGGTACCTTGACCATTCACGAGAGCGATGAAGGCCGCGTGGCCAAAATGCTCCCGTACGCATAAGGAGGGATTGAAGAATGCCTCGCGTAAAACGTGGTGTAACCGCCCGCGCTCGTCACAAAAAAATGCTCGCGATGGCCAAAGGCTATCGCGGTCGTCGTAACAATGTTTATCGTGTTGCCAAGCAAGCTGTCATGCGCGCTGGTCAGTACGCATATCGCGATCGCCGCAATAAAAAGCGCGATTTCCGTGCGCTCTGGATCACGCGGATCAACGCCGCTGCTCGCGAATGCGGCATGAAGTATTCAACCTTCATGGGCGCACTCAAAAAGGCAATGATCGAGATCGATCGTAAAGTGCTCGCAGATATGGCTGTGTTTGACATGCCAGCGTTTAGCGCGCTCGTAGAGCGCGTGAAGAAGGCGTAAGCCTCCCGACTTTACCGCTCTAGAGCAACCCGAAAAAGGGAGGCAG
The DNA here is from genome assembly GCA_013298045.1 of Betaproteobacteria bacterium. Classification (GTDB taxonomy): domain Bacteria; phylum Pseudomonadota; class Gammaproteobacteria; order Burkholderiales; family Casimicrobiaceae; genus Casimicrobium. Next base: position 6,857 of record JAAFJI010000018.1, on the reverse strand, counting down.
ACGCCTCCCTTTTTTTGTTTGCGTGGCCGTCTCGGCGGCTGCGAGAGCGAATTTGACGGTCTGTGGTGCTCAGCGTACATGCGTACGCTTCCGCTCCTCACCACCGACTTCATCTCTCTCGCTCGCCAATTCGGGGCACGCAAACGACTCTCCGTTCGTGGTGAGCCTGTTGAACCATGAACGCACTTTAGAAATGAACGGATTAATGAATGAGTGCTCCGTCGCTAGAACAAATCATCTCGCAAGCCACCGCAGACTTCGCCTCATGCGCGGACGCGCCTTCGCTCGAAAACGCGAAAGCGAAATACCTGGGCAAAACCGGGGCAGTCACCGAATTGCTCAAAGGCATGGCGCAGCTCTCGCCCGACGAGAAAAAGACTCGCGGTGCGGACATCAATCGCGCGAAAGACGCCATCGAAGCCACGCTCAAAGCACGCCGTGAATCGCTTGCGAACGACGCCTTGAACGCAAAGCTCGCAAGCGAATCAATCGACGTCACCTTGCCCGGTCGCGGTCGGGGCGTCGGCGGCATTCACCCCGTGATCCAAACCTGGCAGCGCTGCGAAGAGATCTTCGGCTCGATTGGTTTCGATGTTGCCGATGGTCCTGAGATCGAGGCTGATTGGTACAACTTCACCGCGCTCAACAATCCACCGAACCATCCTGCGCGCTCGATGCAGGACACGTTCTACGTCGACATGAACGGCACCGATGGTTTGCCGCTCCTGCTTCGCACGCACACCTCGCCGATGCAGGTGCGTTACGCAAAGATGCACGCGAACGAATTGACCACCAAAGGCAAGGCGATCAAAGTCATCGCACCGGGCCGCACCTACCGCGTCGACAGCGACGCCACGCATTCGCCGATGTTTCATCAGATCGAAGGCTTGTGGATTGATGAGAACATTTCGTTCGCTGATCTGAAAGGCGTGTACACCGACTTCCTTCGTCGATTTTTCGAGACCGTCGCGCTGCAAGTTCGCTTCCGTCCGAGCTATTTCCCGTTTACTGAACCCTCTGCCGAGATAGATATGAAGTTCGACTCGGGACCACTCAAAGGGAAGTGGCTGGAGATCTCAGGCTCAGGGCAGGTGCATCCGACGGTCGTCAAAAACTTCGGACTCGATCCCGAGCGTTTCATCGGATTCGCCTTCGGATCAGGGCTTGAACGCCTCACGATGCTGAAGCACGGCATCGGCGATTTGCGACTGTTCTTTGAGGGCGATCTTCGTTTCCTCAAGCAGTTTGCGTGATGAACGGTAGGAGCGAGCTTGCTCGCGATTGCGTTCTCCGCATGAAAAAAAAGTGCGACAAGTTATCGCGAGTGATCCCCACCTTTGCGGGGACGCACCTATGACTATGATTGCCCAATTAAATATGGGCGTAAGCTGATAATTTTTGTATATCGAAAACTGATGAAAATCAGTTGTACATTCCATTTGAAATGGCAATAGAGAATGTAGCTGGATCAAATGATCCATTGTGAAACGAATAAGCACACATCATGAAATTCTCAGAATCCTGGCTCCGCTCTTTCTGCAATCCGCCGATGACGACGGATGAACTCGCGCACGCGCTCACGATGGCGGGACTTGAAGTGGAAGAGGTGAAGCCGGCCGCACCTCCGTTCACGAAAATCGTCGTCGGCGAAATTGTTTCGCGCGAGAAGCATCCGAATGCGGATCGTCTTTCGGTCTGTATGGTGAACGTCGGTTCGCTCTCTGCGACACCACTGCAAATTGTCTGCGGCGCGCCGAACGCACGTGCGGGTATTCGCATTCCGTGCGCGATGGTCGGGGCAGAATTGCCGCCGGACGCTGAAGGCAAACCGTTCGTTATCAAACAAGCAAAGATGCGCAACGTTGAATCCAACGGCATGCTTTGCAGCGCGAAAGAGTTGGGCATTTCGGAGGCGAGCGAAGGCTTGCTCGAGTTGCCGCCGGACGCACCCGTCGGCGCGAACGTTCGCGAGTACATGAAACTCGACGACACAGTGTTCGAAATAAAACTCACGCCGAACAAAGCCGATTGCTTGAGCGTCTACGGTGTGGCACGCGAAGTGCACGCGATCACCGGCGCGGCGCTCGCGCCTGCACCCGCGCGGGTCGTGAAAGCGACGCTCACAGAAGTGTTGCCGGTGAAAGTGCTCGTGCCTGATTTGTGTGGTCGCTTCGCCGGTCGCGTGATTCGTGGCGTGAACGCGAAAGCTGCTACGCCTGCCTGGATGCGTGAACGCTTGGAGCGTTCAGGGCAGCGCTCGATCTCGGCACTCGTTGACATTTCGAACTACGTGATGCTTGAACTCGGTCGCCCGACGCACGTGTTCGATCTCGACAAGCTGAGCACGAGCCCCAGCGGGGGCCTGGGAAGTCTCGAAGTCCGCTGGGGGAAGAAGGGCGAAACGCTCAAACTCTTGAACGGCAACACGGTGGAGCTCGACGATCAAGTTGGCGTCATTGCAGATAACAACGCCGTCGAATCCCTCGCGGGCATTATGGGCGGTGACGCGACTGCGGTCTCGCTCGACACCACGAACGTCTACGTCGAGGCCGCGTTCTGGCATCCGCTCGCGATTCAAGGTCGCTCGCGCCGCTTCAATTTCGCAACCGATGCGGGCCATCGTTTCGAGCGCGGCGTTGATTGGGAAACGATCCCGCAACAGCTCGATTATCTGAGTGCGCTAATCCTAGAAATCTGTGGCGGTCAGGCTGCTCCGATCGACGATCAAACGATCAATGTTCCAGCGCGCAAACCGGTCACGATGCGGGTCAATCGCGCGCAGAAAGTAATCGGCGTTTCCGTGAGTGCTGATGAGATCGCCGCGATCTTCACGCGACTCGGGCTGCAGTACAGCCGCGATGCCTATCGCTTCACTGTTACCCCGCCGAGCTACCGCTTCGATCTTGAAATCGAAGAAGACTTAATCGAAGAAATCGCGCGCATCTACGGTTTCGACAATATTCCCGCACTGCCTCCGATCGCGCGCAGCGCGATGCGCGTGCGACCGAGCGATCAGCGCGCCCTGCATGACATTCGTCGCGCGGTCGCGGCACAGGACTATTTCGAAGTCATCAACTACAGCTTCGTCGATGAGGCGTGGGAGCGCGACGTAGTCGGTAACGCGAACCCGATCAAGCTTCTCAATCCGATCGCAAGCCAAATGGCGGTGATGCGCTCCTCGCTCATCCCCGGACTGCTCGCCAATATTCGCTACAACGCGAGTCACAAAGCCGACCGCGTTCGCGTCTTTGAACTTGGAAAGGTGTTTCTGCGCGATGCGACCGTCGCCGACGGCGAGCTGGCGGTCCAGGCCGTAGCGCAGCCGCTCATGCTCGCGGGTGCCGCCTGGGGCGGTGCGGCGGCAGAGCAGTGGGGCGTCGCCAAGCGCGCGGTTGACTTCTTCGACGTGAAGGCGGACCTCGCGGCGGTGCTTCCGGCGGGTGCGACGTTTGTGAAAGCGGTGCACCCGATGCTTCATCCCGGTCGATCCGCGCGGATCGAGTGTGACGGGCAGCTCATTGGTTGGCTAGGCGAGCTTAGCCCTATGAAAATTGCGATGTTCGAGATAAACAACGCACCAGTCGTTTTTGAGATTTACGCGGAAAAAGTGATGTTTGATAGGGCGAAAAGCGTTGAACCTGTGTCAAAGACGCCGTCGGTTCGACGTGATCTCGCTTTCGTGGTCGGCAACGAAGTACCGGTTGAAGCGCTTTTGAGCAGCCTGCGCGATGTGGCTGGTGGCGAGGTTCGTGCAATCGACGTTTTTGACATCTACCGTGGCGCGACACTCAATGAAAACCAAAAAAGCGTTGCAATTCGGATACTTATGCAAGATACTGAACGTACTTTAGAAGACGCTGACATTGATGCAAGGCTGCAAAAAATGGTCGCGTCGGCAGAACAAAAACACGGAGCCGTGCTCCGAACATAACGGCGTCGACGCGCCCCGCAGACTGGACATGACGGAATCGGTAACCAAAGCTGAATTGGCCGACGTATTGTTTGAGCGACTGGGCTTGAACAAGCGCGAGGCGAAGGACATGGTCGATTGCTTCTTTGAAGAGGTACGCGAAGCCTTGGAGCGGGGCGATGACGTCAAGCTCTCCGGCTTCGGTATGTTCAATCTGCGCACCAAGTCGCCGCGCCCCGGGCGCAACCCAAAAACTGGGGAGGAAATTCCGATTACCGCGCGCCGTGTGGTCACGTTCCACGCGAGCAACAAGCTGAAGGCCCAAATCGAAGTTGCGTATGCCGAGCGAGATCACGCCACCGGCTGAGCTGCCGCCGATTCCGGCCAAACGCTACTTCACCATCGGTGAGGTGAGCGATCTGTGCCTGGTCAAGCCCCATGTACTTCGCTACTGGGAGCAGGAGTTCTCGCAGCTCCGGCCCGTGAAACGTCGCGGCAACCGTCGGTACTATCAGCACCACGAAGTGCTCCTCGTCCGACGGATTCGCGAACTGCTCTACGGGCAGGGCTTCACCATCATCGGAGCCCGCGGACGCCTAGACGAGGACGCGACCGGCTCGGCGATTTCGCCTGCAACGCGCAAGCGAGGTGCAATTGCAAGCGCGGCTTCAGCTTCGAATCCTACGGCGACGACACCAAACGACGCAGCGATTCGGCTCTCCGCCGAAGATGCCCACGAAATGCGAAAAACTCTGCTCGAAATTGCAAATCTGCTCGTCCCGCCAAGCCCGAAGTAAACGACGCGAACGCGAACCACGTAAGAATCGCATCTCGTGCGCCACTGTTAGAATTTCACGATTCGGTGTGTGGCGCAGCCCGGTAGCGCACTTGCATGGGGTGCAAGGGGTCGCAAGTTCGAATCTTGTCACACCGACCAGTATCTGAGAGGGTTAGCGCGTGACGGCTGCTAACCCTTTTTCTTTTTTTGGAGTGGCTTTGATGCCTCGCTCGCTGCCAACTTACTACTTGACCCACGGCGGCGGTCCATGGCCTTGGATGGACGCCGAAATGGGGACGTTGTATGCGCCGCTTCGCCGTTCGTTGGTCGAGCTGCCGCGACAGGTCGGAGATGGTGTGCGAGCCATTCTCGTGGTAACGGCGCATTGGGAGAGCAAGCGGTTTTCGGTGTCGTCTGCGGCGCATCCCGGCATGCTCTACGACTACTACGGCTTTCCGGCGCACACCTATGCGGTGCAGTACCCCGCACCCGGCTCCCCCGAACTTGCTGCGCGGGTCAAGGCGCTACTCGATGCGGGTGGGCATCCGACCCAGCTCGACCCTGAGCGCGGTTTCGATCACGGTACGTTTTGCATGCTCGCGCCGATGTACCCCGACGCGACGATCCCGGTCGTTCAACTCTCGCTTCGCGCCGATTTTGACCCTGCGGCTCATCTTGAAGTTGGACAATTGCTCGCGCCGCTGCGCGATGACGGCGTCCTGATTCTTGGAAGCGGTTCGAGCTATCACAACTTGCGCCGATTCAATGCGGGCGCTGCCGAGCCATCTCGTCAGTTCGATGATTGGCTGCAAGAGTCGCTGTTGGAGCTCAACGCCGACCAACGAGCGCTGCGCCTGCGAAATTGGGAGGCGGCTCCAGCGGCGCGGATTGCGCATGCCAGAGAGGAACATCTACTTCCTCTCATGGTTGCCGTGGGTGCCGCGCGCGACGCTTTGGGGCGCTGCGTCTATCGACAAACCGATTTGCTCGGTGGTATCACGATGTCGAGTTTTGGTTTCGGTATCGAGTGATCTACCCCGCCGGTTGTCACGCCGTGGGGCGGGCGCAAGCGCCGCGTTGATCGCTTCGGTCGATTGCGAAGCGGTGGTGACTAGCGATTGCGATTAGCGATTAGCGATTAGCGATTGGCGATACGTATGTCGCGTGCGACCACCGCAGTGCTACATCAGGCGAGTAGGAACATTTGCGCGCCGCACAGCAACCTTCGGTGAGCCCGTTGTTCGTGCCGTCGCGTTGTGCGGGCACGAATCTTGGTCGCTTCGCGCGGTTTGCAATGTGCGACGCGCTCTGACTTCTCGGTATCGTCGCGTCAGCAACATCCTCAAAGCGCTCGGGTTCGGACGCGCCGCCGATGCGACGCCGAACCCGCGCGTCGCACCGGTCGTATCTGTCGTCAGTACGACGTACCGCAGCGCGCGTTCACATTGCGGCGAATCGCGGCAGCGGTCGCTTGCACGGCAGTGCTTGGAACGCTGATGCTATTGAGCAGTTCGGTGTCGGGCACGCTCAGCATGAGCCGCAGCAACACGAGCGCGTCGCGCGTCGCGCTCGGCGACAACGCGGGGCGGCGGAATACGTCGTACGCACCGCCTGCGCCAATGAACGATTCCACCGCGCCTGCGTTCGGTCGCGCGGCACCAAGTGTGATGTTGGCGACGAGCGCGGACCCGCGCAAACCCAACAGATAGCGCAACAAAAGCAGCGCGTCGTCGGATGCATTGACGCCGCCGTCGCCGTTGATGTCAAGCGAACAGGTGGGTGCGCAGACCCCTGAACCCGCGTTGCAGACACCGGGCGCGCGAGCCGCATTCAGACGCAACCCCGCCGAGAGACTCGCCGTGTTGGACGAGAATTGCGTGAAATTGGTTCCGGCGTTGGTGGCTTGCACTCCGACCGTCGCCGCCGCACCGTCCAGCGCGGCACCGGCGCCGGTTGCGGCGTAAACATAGGAAAAGTTCTCTGTCCCTTCGTTGAGGTAAACCGCGAAATTGGTGGACGGTGCGCCGACGGCTTGGCCAGAGACAAACGGGCGAGCTCGCCATTCAAGTTTCCACACGCGGTTCGGGGCCGAACCGGTTACCTCGCTGAAGATACCTCCGCCAGTGGTCACGGTCGTTCTCATATCAAGATCATCCCAGTAAGGGATCA
>JAAFJI010000179.1 GCA_013298045.1 Betaproteobacteria bacterium | reverse complement strand
ATCGAAGAGGGGCTGGTCGATCCAAAGCTCGTGACACAGATTGGCATTCGCTCAGCATCCCATAGAGACGCTCGTGAGTACGTCAACGATAAGGGAGGACGAGTTTTTACGTCCAGAATGCTGCGCGGCCTAGAAAATGCGGCATCTCTGCGAGAAGTTATTGACCACGTGAGCTCGCGTGTTGGCGATGCGCCGGTCTATCTCTCGCTCGACATCGATTGCCTTGATCCGGCCTTCGCCCCCGGCACCGGCACGCCAGAGCCCGGCGGTATGACCTCCAATCAGGTACTTACATTGCTTGAGGCATGGCACGCTCTGAACTGGGTTGGGATGGATCTCTGCGAAGTGGCTCCACCGTATGACCATGCGGAGTTGACCAGCAACGCGGCGGCGGTTTTTCTGTGGACCTACCTAAGCCACCGTCTCCTCGCGCACAAGCGCTAACAATCGCGACGAATTCAGATGATGCGATCTGCTGAGGCCGTGCTCACGGCGAACTCGTACTATGAGCATTCGGTGCGTCGCCCGCTCTCGCACGGCGCGCTGATTGGCGACATGTCCGCTGACGTGGCCGTTGTTGGTGGTGGTCTCGCCGGGCTATCTGCCGCGATCGATCTTCGCAAACGCGGCTTTAGCGTCGCTTTGCTCGAAGCCGAGAACATCGGCTGGGGCGCTTCCGGTCGAAACGGCGGGCAAGCGCTCGCCGGTCTTGCCTGCGACATGTCGGTGATCGAGGGTGAGCTCGGTCGCGATATCGCACGGCAGGTGTGGGACATGTCCATCGAGGCCATTGATCTCATCCACGAACGGCGGCGCGAGTACAAGATTGCGTGCGACTGGCAAGCAGGCTATTTGAGCGGCGCAGTCAACGCAAAAAAAGCCCGTGAGCTGGCAAACTCAGTCGAGTCGATGCAGTCGCGCTACGGCTATCAGCAAGCGCTGATCGAGGCACGGGCGGTGCGCGCGTGGATCGACTCACCGCGTTTTGTCGCGCTCGCACACGATCCGAAGTGCGGGCATTTGCATCCGCTTAAGTACACGCTAGGTCTGTCGCGGGCCGCCGCCTCGCAGGGCGCCTCGATTTTTGAAAACACGCGAGTTACAGCAATTTCCCGGGACGGGCGCGGCTATCTCGTGCATTCGCGCGACGGCCTCGTGCGCGCGCGCTACGTGCTCCTGGCGGGGAATGTCTATCTCGACCAACTCGCGCCGCGCCTTCGGTCGCGCATCATGCCGGTTGGCACCTACATCGTCGCCACCGAGCCGATTGCCGGGCCGCGAGCCAACGCGTTGATCCCATCGCGCGCTGCAATTTGCGACACCAATTTCGTGCTGGATTACTTCCGCTTGAGTGCCGATGACCGAGTGATTTTTGGCGGTCGCGTGAGCTACAGCACGGCCACGCCGATGAACCTCGCGCAGTCCATGCGAGCGCGCATGCTCACGGTGTTCCCGCAGCTCGACGATGTCGCAGTAACCCACGCGTGGGGCGGGTTCGTCGACATCACGATGAATCGCGCGCCGGATTTTGGTCGTGCAACTGAGTTGGGCGACGACGTCTACTACCTTCAGGGCTTCTCGGGGCACGGTCTCGCGCTTACCGGGCTCGCCGGTCGAATCGTTGCCGAAGCCATCGCCGGATCGGCTACCCGGTTTGACTGCTTTGCCCGGCTCTCACATCGCCGGTTCCCCGGCGGGCGACTGCTGCGCACGCCCGCGCTTGTCGCGGCAATGGCTTGGTATCGTTTGCGCGATCTTCTCTAAATACATACTGCTCTTCAAGCCCCATAAAATAAGTTGAACGTGCTGTTTTTAGGTGTTATTAGCTTTTAAATTAAAGCTCACTTTATTTATCATTATTGAGGCATTAAGCTCGTTTGTTGAATTCCACTGCGTTGTCATGTATACCGTTCTTGCATAGGCAGATTACAATTCGATTATGGAACTCAAATGGGTAGAAGACTTCCTGCAACTGGCTGAGACCGGTAGTTTTTCGAGGGCCGCAGAACTTCGCTACGTCACGCAACCAGCGTTCTCGCGCCGCATTCGCGCGCTGGAACAGTGGCTGGGTGCTGAGCTGATTGATCGCACAAGTTACCCCACGAAACTCACCAAAGCTGGCGAGCAGTTTCGCGAACGCGCCGCCGAAATCGTGCGGCAATCGATGGATGCGCGCGCCATCGCTCGCGGCTTGCAAAGCGCGCCGACCGACACGATTCTCTTCGCGGCACCGCACACGCTTTCGCTTACGTTCTTCCCGATGTGGATGAATGCACTCTCGAAAAAACTCGGGCGCGTCAAGGCGAAATTGAACGCTGTGAACGTGCATGACGCCGTGATGAGTTTGGTGGAAGGCAACTGCGATTTGCTGCTTTGCTATCACCATCCGAATCAACCGGTGCAGCTCGATCCCTCTCGCTACGAAATGATCGTGCTTGGCACGGAAACCATCGCGCCGTTTTCGAAAACCGATAACGAAGGTCGCGCGCTGTTCACTTTGCCCGGCAGCGAACAACGCAAGATTCCGTATCTCTCGTACACACCGGCTGCGTATTTGGGTCGCATGGTGGAACTGATCCTGCAACAAGCGCCTGTTCGCGCGCATCTCGATTGCGTGTACGAGAACGATATGTCGGAAGCGCTCAAAGTGATGGCGCTTGAAGGCCATGGCCTCGCGTGGTTGCCAGAGAGTGCGGTCGCACGTGAAGTGAAAGCCAAACGCGTCGCGCGTTGTGGTGACGCGCATTGGACGGGCACGATGGAAATTCGCTTGTATCGCGAGCGTGGCGCGCAGCGGGAAGTGGTAGATGCTGTGTGGAAAGCCGCTTTAGCAAAATAGTGCAGTGCTGCTGGCTTCGATTACCGTCATTGCGAGCGCAGCGAAGCAACCCAGATTGGTCTTCGGAAGTTAACCATGAAGCACGTGGAAAACGTCCTGGGTCGCCGCGCTTCACTTCGTTCCGCTCGCGATGACAAAGCCACACCAAGTCCGCGTTGTCTCTAACGAATGATTGCAACCCTCTCGTCAATAGCCTTCGGAGCCATTCTCGGCGCGTGGTCGCGCTACGGCCTCTCTGTAGCGCTCAACGACAAATCCTGGCTCCCGTGGGGCACGTTCGCGGCAAACGCCATCGGCGGTTTCCTCGTTGGAATTGCTCTCGCGTACTTCGCCGCCAAACCCGACCTCTCACCGCAATGGCGAATGTTCTTCCTCACCGGTTTCTTGGGTGCACTCACCACGTTTTCCACGTTTAGCGCAGAAGTGACGACGCTCATAGTGAACGGCGCAATGCTGCGTGGGCTAGCGCTCGCAGCGTTGCATTTGATTGCGTCACTCGCGCTTACCGCCGTTGGAATCTACGCGTATCGCGCGATTGCGTAGCCGCAGCTTGTAGGAGCGCGCTTGCGCGCGAAAAAGCTTGCACGCAGCGAAAGTGGCTTTGTTGAGCAGCAATAGCAAAGGGGCTGTCATCCTCGCGTAGACGGGGATCCAGACCGCGAACCCCGAAATCCTACTTATGGTGATCTATTAAAGCGCATTCATTTGAGTCAAGCGCGCCGATCAACCCGTGTTGTCGACCTCACATTTCTCGGACTGGATCCCCGCCTGCGCTGGGATGACAAGTGATAATCAGGTTACTCATTCCCCGTTCGTGGTGAGCCTGTCGAACCACAACGGCTGTTTAACAAATGCGTTCATGGTTCGACAAGCTCACCACGAACGGAATCAAAGAAGCAAGCTCATGGCCACCCAAATCCGCTTCCACCAAACCGGCTCCCCCGACGTCCTCCAACTCGACACCGTCGACCTGCCGCCCCCCGGCGCGGGCGAAGCGCGCGTGCGCCATAGCGCAATCGGCGTGAACTTTATCGACACCTATCACCGCACCGGCCTCTACCCGATGCCACTGCCCTCCGCGATCGGCAAAGAAGGCGCGGGCATCGTCGAAGCGGTGGGCGAGGGCGTCACCGAGGTCGCGCCCGGCGATCGCGTTGTCTATTGCGACGGCCCGCTCGGTAGCTATTCGAGCGAACGCAATATCGCTGCGAAGTTTCTCGTCAAACTCCCGCAGCACGTGAGCGAACAACACATCGCTGCTGGATTCCTGCGCGCGATGACGGTTGAATACTTGTTCAACCGCACGAAGAAATTACACAAGGGCGACACCATTCTGTTCCACGCAGCCGCCGGTGGCGTCGGCCTCATCGCCGCGCAATGGGCGCGCGCGATCGGCGTGAACATGATCGGCACCGTGAGCAGCGCCGATAAAGCCAAGCTCGCGCTCGATCACGGCTGCACACACGTCATCAATTACAAAACAGAAAACTTCGCCGAACGCGTGAAAGAACTCACCGGCGGCAAAAAAGTCCCCGTCGTGTACGACAGCGTCGGCAAAGACACCTGGCTCGGCTCGCTCGACAGCCTGCAACCTTTCGGCCTCATGGTCAGCTTCGGCAACGCCTCTGGCCCCGTGACCGACGTGAACCTAAGCATCCTCGCGCAAAAAGGCTCGCTCTACGTCACCCGCCAATCGCTCATGACCTACACCGCGAACCGCGCGACGATGCTTGAGATGGCGGATAACGTGTTTGCGTTGATGAAAGGCGGGAAGCTCGATCTTGCGGCGCGGCAGACGTACTCGCTTGCGGACGCAGCGCAGGCGCATCGGGATTTGGAAGCGCGGAAGACGGTGGGTGGGGTGATTTTGGTGGCATAGTTCGCGACTTGAGATTTGCGAAAGATTGGGATCAAAGGAACGGCGACGTGGCAGTACCTGACGAAACACTTTGTGACAAGCTTCGTGAATTCACGAAGCGCGTTTCGAAAGAACTAACCTACGACGATTGCGCGCAATGTCTGGCGAATCGAGATAGCAAGTATTCGGTTGAGTACGAGAATGAAGACACTCCAGAGGCGTTTCTTACCTTCATGTGGGACGTACTTGCTATCGAAGAGGTAGGTAATCGTAAGTGCGCACGGGTGCATACACACGTCTGCGACAACAGACTCGCAGGACTCGGCAGTGTCTACACACCACTGTGTTCGGGGGTATGGCTGTTTCGAGACGGTCAAGTGGATTATTTTCCGCTTGGTAATGGAGCGGCTACAACCGAGCAAATTGACTTTTGACTGTTCACCCACCCACAGCAAGGTAGGGTGGATACGCGAAGCGTCATCCACCGTCAATGTATGCGAGCGCCGATGGTGGATAGCGCTTCGCGCATCCACCGTCGGCTAATCAAGAAAATGTCAGATTCGAACAACAACGAACCCGAAGAAAAATCGAGAGAGCATCCTTCGTATGTGCCGACCGTGTTCGTGTTGAGCCGGGTAGGGTGGGCAGCCCCTGCCCACCATCACGCTTTAACAACGGATTTGGTGGGCACGGCGTGCCCACCCTACGATGTTCACGATATAGGCTGCGCGACGAGGCGCACGCCTAACGCGGCACATACGCGGGCGATGGTGTCGAAACGCGGTTGCGCGTCGGGGCGGAGCGCTTTGTAGAGTGCTTCGCGGGTGAGACCAGAGGCTTCCGCGATGTCGCTCATGCCGCGCGCGCGGGCGATGTCGCCGAGTGCTGCGGCGAGCAATGCTGGATCGCCGGTCTCGATCATGGCGGTCAGGTATTCGGCAATCGCTTCTTCATTGTCGAGATATTCGGCCGCGTCGAATTCGGGGAGTTCGGAGATTTTGATTTTCTTTGCCATGACTCAATCCTCCAATCGCGCGGCGAGTTTCACCGCTGCTTTGATGTCCGCGGCTTGTGTCGATTTGTCTCCACCGCCGAGCATCACGATCAAAACGCGCCCACGTTTTAGGTAATACATCCGCCATCCCGGCCCGAAGTGTTCGCGCATTTCATAAACGTTCATTTCGACCGCCTTCACATCGCCGAGATTACCGAGCTGCGCCTTGCGCAATCGAGCAACGAGTCGAGCCTTCGTGGTCGCGTCACGCAAACTCGCGAACCACACATCGAATTCAGGCGTTCGTTTGATCGTGAACATGTCGTATTGTAATCGATCGAATACAAAACACAGAACGCAATCTTGATTGCGCCTGTGCGACGCGCGCGGGGCGCCTTTCTTCAATCCACGTTGGTTCGTGTCAGTTTAAGATGTAAAATCCTTACAAATACTCATTTTGTAAGGAAATCGATGTCCGCCTCCACCTTGACAAGCAAAGGCCAAACCACAATCCCGAAGGACATTCGCGATGCTTTGGGGTTGAAGGCGTCCGACGAGTTGATCTTCACGTTGCTCACTGACGGCACGGTCGTCATGCGCGCGAAAACGAAAAGCTTGCGCGATCTTGCAGGTAGCTGGAAGGCGTCGAAACCCGCTGCGACGAAATCGCAAAAACGCGCGGCATGATCGGGCTTGATACCAACGTTCTTGCGAGGTATTTACTCGATGACGATCGCACGCAATCTGCGCGGGCGCGTCGTGCGATTTTCGATCGATTGGATCGCGGCGAATCTTTGATGATTTGTGCGGCAGCCGTTCTAGAGCTCGAATGGGTGCTCAAATCGCGGCCAGATTCTAAGAAGGCCGATGTGATTGCAATGCTGCGCGCAATCACTGAAGTTCGCGAACTCGTGATCGACGATGACGATTGTGTGATCGAAGCATTGCACAGTTATGAGAATGCAAACGCCGACTTTGCCGAATGTTTGTTTCACGCGATCTATCGACGACGTGGTTGCGATGGCATGCTCACGTTTGATCGACGTGCGCAAAGAGCGTTGACGGGTTCTATGGTGCCGTAGCCCGGATGCTCGCATCCGGGTTTCGGTAACCTGACGAAATCTTGAATGTGCCGCTTCGCGGCCGTGCACGGGAACCCGGTTGCGAGCAACCGGGCTACAACGTTGCAAGCTCAACGACGATGTCGCTGGCGACCGCGCGCCTCGTGCCTTCCGCTTTCAATGCATCCGCCGCTGCGCCGTGCAGCGCAACGCCGATGCGCGCGGCTTTCTCTGCATCGTAGCCTTGCGCGAGCAGCGCGCCGATCATTCCCGCGAGGACGTCGCCCGTGCCCGCTGTGGCGAGCAGCGGATTGCCTGTTGTGTTGATGGTTACGAATTCGCGGTCGGCGATGACAGTGCCCGCGCCTTTGAGTACGGCGACGCAGCCGTAACCATTTGCGAGATCGCGCGCCGCGCGAATGCGATCGGATTGAATGCTTGCGGTGCTTGCGCCGAGTAAGCGTCCGGCTTCGGCGGGATGCGGCGTGATGATCGTGGGTGCTTTGCGTTGTGCGCGTTGTTGCACGAGCTTCGCAAGTTCCGCCGATTCGGCAATCAAGTTCAAGCCATCTGCGTCGATGACGATCGGGATGTCGCGTTTAAGCTGCGACTTCATTGCACGAACTGCTGCGCCGGAGATACCGAGCCCGCAGCCAATCACGATGGCGTTGCATTCCTCGTTTGCTAAATCGTTCGCCGCTCGCATCATCACTTCAGGCAGCAGCGGATCGAC
>JAAFJI010000178.1 GCA_013298045.1 Betaproteobacteria bacterium | reverse complement strand
GGCGAGCACCGCCATTAAGTGCTTCGTCGACCCGAGTGCGTAGTACGAGCGATTGAGCCCAAAGGCGATGCGCGCGCGCAAGTCTTTCTCGGGGGTTGGAAAACCGGGGCTGCCAATGATGCGAAACACCTTCACCAGATGATCGACCAGCGCTTCGCGATCGTCGGCTTTGGGGCGCGAGAGGAGCGCGAGCGATGTCCTCAAATTCGCCTGTCGCAGATTGCGCGCGCCGGTGGTGCTCATGATGCTGGTGAGCGTGGCTACGCGCTCGGGGGCGTGCGCAGCGAGCCCTTGCGCGATCATGCCGCCCATCGATGCGCCGATCACATGGGCGCGCGACACGGCGAGCGCATCGAGCAGCCCGCGGGTGTCCTCCACCATGTCGCGCAAACTATAGGGTGCGTTCACCGCCAAGCCAAGCCGATACTTCACCGCTTGCAATGGAAAGCGCCTCACCGGCTCGGCGGTTTTGGACGAGAGACCAATGTCGCGATTGTCAAAACGAATCACACGGAAGCCCGCGTCGGTGAGCGCACGCACCAAGGCGGGCGGCCAGGCGACGAGCTGCATGCCCAAACCCATGATGAGCAGCACCGGCGGCGCATCGTCCGCGCCGTCGATTTCTACTTCGAACTCAAGTCCGTTCGCGGCAACCCGCATCGCCGTGTTGCCCTATTTGCCGAACAGGAAGCGTGCGCTCGAAGGCACCGTGAAGGGCTGCCACGCCTCCGCTGCGTTGTCCCCGGTGGCACGCGCTAAACGATCCGCCACAGCGTACCAAGCGGCCGGATTGGCACCAATGCCAAAATGGCTCGCGAACACTTCGATGTTCTCGATACGTTTGTTTTTCGCCGACGGCGCTTGAATGCTGGCCTGCCAGGCCACTACGCCATCGGATTTCGAATAAATACTCGTCGTGGGCACCGGCGGCGCGCTCGCCAGTTCGCGAAGCCGCATCTCATCGGGCACGGTTTCGCCCGAGAGCATTTCGTAGATTCGCCAAGCGTTCGTCGCTTTCGGCGATTGCGCGAACGGCGTGCCGAGCGTGATCACTTGCTGCACCGACTTTGGGTGCGTTTTTGCCAGTTCGCGGGCGTAGACGCCACCCAAGCTCCAGCCGATCAGCGAGAGTTTGGATCCTGCGTCGCGCTGCACCGCAACCAGCTGTTCCTCGAGCCGTTCCAGCACGCCACGTCCGGGACCTTTGTTGCGTCCCTGATACCAGCCATGAACGTGATAGCCCATATCGCGCAGGAATGCGCGTAGCGGCTGAGTGGATAAATCAGTCGCCGCGAGGCCCGGGTAGACGATGACGTGATGGGTATGCGCATCGGGCGATTTAGGCCAGATGTTCAACATCCGAAGCATCGGCCACGCCGCCATCGCGCTGCCCCATTCCCACGGCGCTCGGGCTTCCATCGCCATCAGCATTGCGTTCGGTGCCTTCACCGACGCTTCGTTTTCGTTTTTTGAACGCCCCGTACTTCGGTCTTTCACGATCATTGCATTGGTATTACGAACTTTGACCGCCAATGCTAGCTGTGTGCAGACGCAGCAATCCTGTCGTTTAGGCCGTTTGCGCCCGTTTCCGAGGGGCAACTCTAACTGCGCGGGGCTTCGCGGCTTTTGCTTTCTTGACGGGTCGCGCTGGTTGCAACTCCGCCGCCGCGCGTTCGAGCGCAAGCGCGCTGTGCGCGTCGGCCAAGGCAATGAGTTCGTCAAAGCCCGCAGCGACGGCATCGGTCAATTTGTGGAGATCGGGCGCCGCCTTCTTGCACGCGATCACGCCGAAAAACACGCCGCTGCAATAGGTTTGCACGGTGATATTGAGCGCGATGCTGTGCACGACGATCGACACAGGAAAGAACGTTGCCATCTTCGCGCCCGAGAGAAACAGCGGCACTTGCGGCCCCGGCACGTTGCTGATGACTAAGTTCGCAACCGGCGGCAGCCTCTCCAGAAGCTTCGTGCTGGCTACGGTTTGGTTCAAGCGTGAGACCAAGAGCGGCGCGAGCAAACCAGGATAGTCGGTTGGCAGCACGCCTTTTAACGTCTTCAGCGACTCTTTTACTTTGCCGGTGGACGCTTGAATCGCGAGCCAGCGTTTTTTTGCGTCGCCGTGGTGGGTACCCAATTCGGTCAACACCATCGATGCCTGGTTGTTCAAGTCCTTGTTACTTTCTTCGCGCAGGCTCACTGGCATCGCCGCGACCAGCGTTTTCTTGGGTAAGGCGTTGTGCTGTTTCAAATACGTACGCAGCGCCGATGCGCAAACGAAGAGCACGCCGTCGTTTAACGAGCCGCCCAAGGTTTTTGCAGCAGCGCGCAAGCGATCAAACGGCAAAGACGCCGTTGAAAACGCGCGCTGGGTCGAGACGTTCACGTTGAACGGCGTGCGCGGTGCGAAGTCGACCGGAATGTTTTTGTCGGCGACCGCTTTCTTGAGCACTGGCGCTGCCGCCTGCGCGACTGCCCCTGCGACACTCGGAATTGATTTCACAATCTTTGCGTACTGTGCGAGCGTGTTGGAAAACGCCGCGCCGATCATCTCGCCGATTTTGAGATCGGTTTTTGGCGCGACCGCGCGCGGCTGCGGCGGCGGCACTTCGCGCGGCGTTTCCGAAAGGTCGAGAATTGCGTTTGCAAGTACCACGCCGCCCTTGCCATCGAGCGCGGCATGATGCACTTTGCCGTAGAACGCGACGCGACCATCGGCAAGACCCTCGAAGATCGTGAACTGCCAAAGCGGGCGCGAGCGATCCATCAGCGTCGCGTGCTGTTTCGCGACCGCCGCTTCCAGATCGCGCATGGATCCTGGCTTGGGTAGTGCGATGCGCTGGACGTGATAGTCGATATCGATCGACTCGGCCACTTCCCAATGCGGATGCCCCAAGTCGTAGGGCGCATAGGCGAGCACTTGGCTGAACAGCGGCGCAAGATGCATGCGCGACTGCAAATGCGCCTTCACCGCTTTTGCAAAGGCGCGTTTTTGTTTGGCCCGCACGTCGTACAAACAGAGGCTTGCCACATGCATCGGCTGCTCTGCCGTTTCCAGGTAAAGAAACGAAGCGTCCAGCCCCGACAAGCCACGTTTTGTCATGATCGAATCCTCCTAACGAGCGTTTTACTTTGCTTTAGCGGTCGCGGGAAGCCCTGCACTCTCGCTATACGCAGCGCCCCCCGTCAACTTCGATGCATGCGCCAGTAATGAACTCGGCCTCGTCGCTCGCTAGGAAAAGCGCGGCGTTAGCAATATCGAGCGGTGTCGATAAACGCCCGAGCGGGATCGTCGCACGAAATTGCGCGCGTTTCTCTGGCGTGTCCTCGCCCATGAAGGTCGCGAGCAGCGGTGTCTCCCCAGCGACCGGGTTGATGATGTTCACGCGAATTTTGTCTTTGGCGAGCTCTGCCGCCATCGAACGTGAAGTGACGATCACTGCGCCTTTGGAGCCGTTGTACCAGGTTAAACCAGGGCGCGGACGCACACCTGCGGTCGAAGCGATTTGCACAAAATTACCGCCGCCATGTTTACGAAACACCGGCACACAGTGTCGTGCCGAAAGATAGATCGACTTCACGTTCACTGCGTACACGCGATCAAATTCCGCTTCATCGACATCGAGCATCGGCTGGTTGCGATGCGAAACACCCGCATTGTTGACTACGCAATCGATGCGCCCAAAGCTGCGCAACGTGTTGGCAACGATCTCGCCCCAATCGGCGTCTTTCGACACGTCGGCGCGCATCGCGCTCGCGCTGCCAATCCTTGCGGCGACTGCTTTCGCCGCGTCTTCTTTGACGTCCACGATCATCACCTTCGCGCCCTCGGCAGCGAAACGCTCGACGATGCCTAGCCCAAACCCCTGCGCGCCACCAGTGACGATGGCGACTTTGTCTTTCAGTCGCATAGTTCTCTCCTTATCGCCGATTATCACGTGCAACGCGCGAAGTGTCTGCGCAGTGTTTCGTTAGCATTCTGCGATGACTTTCGCTGTTCGAGCCTCACTTTTGCAATGCCTGCGCGATCC
The DNA here is from genome assembly GCA_013298045.1 of Betaproteobacteria bacterium. Taxonomy (GTDB): domain Bacteria; phylum Pseudomonadota; class Gammaproteobacteria; order Burkholderiales; family Casimicrobiaceae; genus Casimicrobium. The sequence goes on along the minus strand of JAAFJI010000178.1, from coordinate 3,460 downwards.
CGGACTCTCCGGTGACGCGAGCGCGATTGAATTTCTTCAGGATGCAATCGCGGTCGTTCGCAACGGTAAGATCGATCGAGTCGCGGCCGCCGACTCGATCCTCGCCGAGCTGCAAGACGTTCCGATTCACGATTATCGTGGCATGTTGCTCTTGCCCGGCTTCATCGACACTCACGTTCATTTCCCGCAAGTCGATGTGATCGCGAGCTATGGTTCGCAACTACTCGAATGGCTCGAAAAGTTTACGTTTCCGGAAGAGCGGAAATTTGCCGACCCGACGCATGCGGCCGAAACGGCGGATTTTTTTCTGGATCGCTTGATCGAGAACGGCACGACTACGGCGAGTGTGTTTTGCACCGTGCATCCGCAGTCGGTCGATGCGCTATTCACAGCGAGCGAAGCGCGCGGCTTGCGCATGATTGCCGGGAAGTGCCTGATGGATCGCAACGCCCCCGACGGTTTGCGCGACTCGGCGCAATCCGGTATCCGTGAGTTGATCGGATTGATTGAGCGCTGGCATGGCCACGCACGCTCGCTCTACGCGATTACGCCCCGCTTTGCGGCGACATCGACGCCCGAGCAAATGCGCGCGATGGGGCAACTTGCGATGCGCTTTCCGACGACCTACGTCCAATCGCACGTCGCCGAGAACACGGCGGAAATCGAATGGATTGCGAAACTCTACCCGGAGCATCGTAGTTATCTCGACGTCTACGATCACTACGGTTTGCTGCGCGACAAATCGATCTACGCGCATTGCATCTATCTCGACGATGCAGATCGCGCGCGGATGACCGCGGCTGGCGCAACGCCTTCGTTCTGCCCGACCTCCAATCTTTTCATCGGCAGCGGTTTGTACAACCTGCAGCAGGCGATCTCGGCGGGCAATCGCGTATCGCTCGGCAGCGACGTCGGCGGCGGCACCAGTTATTCGATGCTTAGAACGCTCGCCGAAGCTTACAAAGTGCAGCAGCTACAAGGCGTTTCGTTGTCTCCCGCATATGGCTTGTATCTAGCGACATTGGGCGGCGCAAAAGCGCTCTCGCTTGAAGACAGGATTGGCTCGATCCAGGCGGGCAAAGAAGCCGATTTCATTCTGCTTGATCCAAAAGCCACGCCGCTTCTTGCGCGCCGCACGGCACGCAGCGACGATCCGCTAGATCGCTTTTTCGCGCTGATGATGCTCGGCGATGACCGTGCAATCTCGGCAACCTATGCCAACGGCGTGTGTCTGCACAGGAGGGTGACTACTGTCGTCGCGTAAGGCGTCGAACTTAGCCCGCGTTCGCAGGGTCTAGCGTCGTGTCTCGCAACGGGTGTGCAAACATTGCCGTCGAACCGTGCACCCTGATACGCAACGGTCGGAGAGGAAATAGCATCGACAGTCATTGCCCTGAATTTATTTTTATTTGACTTAATTTACTTGATACACAAAAATGCATAAAAAGATATCGCCGTCCATATTTGACGAGGCATTAAAGGACATTGCTGCTTCAATTCAAGCGGATTACTCGTGATTTCCTTCAATCGCTTTGAGTTTGACCTCGGCGTGCGCTACGTGCGCGCGAAACGCCGCAACAGCTTCATCTCCTTCATTTCTTTGGTGTCGATGTTGGGTATCGCCCTTGGAGTCGCAGCGCTCATCATCGTGATTTCGGTGATGAACGGATTTCAAACAGAGCTGCGCAGCAGAATGCTCGCCGCGACCTCGCATGTCTCGCTTAAGGGCTTCGACGGGCCGCTGACCGCGTGGCGAGAGCTTGCCGCGACGCTTGCGTCTCAAAAAGAAGTCGCCGCACTCGCGCCTTATGTTGAAGGCGAGGGCATGTGGGTGAATGGCGACGTGCAGAAGCCATCGCTCGTTCGCGGTATCGATGCGGCCGCGGAGTCGCAGGTCGCCGAGGTGCACAAGCACATGAAGGTCGGCGAGCTCGCCAATCTCAAAGCGGGCGAATGGGGCGTCGTGCTCGGCATCGATCTGGCGCGAAACCTTGGCGTGCGGGTGGGTGAAAAGGTCTCCCTCATCGTCTCGCAAGGCACGATTACGCCTGCGGGGTCGATTCCACGGGTGAAGAGCTTTCGCGTTGTCGGCCTCTTTGAAATCGGTTGGATCGAGGCCGACAGTCGGGTCGCGCTGATCCAGATCGAAGATGCGCAACGTCTCTACCAACTCGGCGACACCGTGACCGGGGTTCGCGCGAAACTCAACGATCTGCTAGAGGCGCCAGCGTTCGCTGCGCGGATGGCCCCGATTCTGCCGACCGGCTATGCGATTTCCGACTGGACGCAGGCGAACGCGAATTTTTTCAAGGCGGTGCAGCTCGAGAAGCGCGTGATGTACATCATTTTGACCTTAATCGTGGCCGTCGCCGCGTTCAACCTGGTCAGCACGCTAGTGATGGTGGTGACCGACAAACAAAGCGATATTGCGATCCTGCGCACGCTCGGCGCGCGACCCTCAAGCATCATGCAGATCTTCGTGGTGCAAGGCGCGATCATCGGCGTGATCGGTACCTTGATTGGGCTCGTGTTGGGGCTTCTGGTTGCGTTTAATTTAGACGCCGTGGTGGGCACGATCGAGCGCCTGTTCAACGTCACATTCATCGACAAGACGGTATATCTGATTACGCAACTTCCTTCGAAGGTGCTCGCGGCCGATGTGTGGACCATCGTGCTGATGAGTCTGGTCATGTCGTTTATCGCGACGCTCTATCCGAGCTGGCGCGCGAGCCGCGTCAATCCTGCCGAGGCGCTGCGCTATGAGTGATCGAGAATTCCGACCCATTGTCGTTGCCGCAAGCGGCGTTGGTAAACGCTACGAAAGCGGCGCCGCCACCACCGACGTGTTGCACGATCTGTCGATCGAGGTGCGCGAGGGACAAACAGTTGCAATTGTGGGTGCCTCCGGCTCCGGCAAGAGCACCTTGCTTCATTTGCTGGGCGGACTTGATACGCCGAGCGCGGGCACGATTACGCTACAGCGCGCGTCGCTTGCAAGTATTTCAGAGGCGGAGCGCTGCCGTTTGCGAAACGAAACGCTCGGTTTCGTCTATCAGTTCCATCATTTGTTAGGTGAGTACACAGCGCTTGACAACGTCGCCATCGCGCTGCGTATACGTCGCGTCCCGGTTGCAGAGGCGCGTGCTCGGGCGGCGGCGCTGCTCGACGCGGTTGGGCTGCAAGCAAGAAAACACCATCTGCCCGCCGAGCTCTCCGGCGGCGAGCGGCAGCGGGTGGCAATTGCCCGCGCACTGGTGACCGATCCAAAGTGTGTGTTGGCCGACGAGCCGACCGGCAACTTAGACAACGAGAACAGCGATATCGTTTTCGATCTGCTGCTCTCGCAGGTTCGCTCGCGCAACGCCGCGCTCGTGCTTGTGACCCATGATCATGCGCTTGCTGCGCGTTGCGACGAGCGGCTCACGCTACGCGACGGGCGACTCGTTCGCAGCGCGTGAGC
>JAAFJI010000177.1 GCA_013298045.1 Betaproteobacteria bacterium | reverse complement strand
GATGCGTACGTATCGCAGCAATACGTACGCATCGGCGACGAGGGGAGCCGCATCCGCTTTCACTTCTGCCCGAATTGCGCTGCGACTGTGCATTACCGAGTCAACGACGAGGATATGGTTGTAGTTCCTGTGGGTGTCTTTCGTGATTCAAGCTTTCCGGCCCCAACAGTCTCTGTGTACGAAGAGCGAATGCACGCATGGGTTGGATTGCCCGAAGGTGTGAAGCGCGTCTTTTAGTTGCTAGCTGGCTCGGCGATCGAGCGCACTACCGCTAAGGAGTATTTGCGATGAAATTTGGCTACACAATTGTCTACGTACCAGACGTTGCAGCATCCCTTACATTCTTCGAAAACGCGTTCGGATTGTCTCCCCGCTATTTGTACGAGTCGGGGGATTACGGCGAACTTGAAACGGGTGAAACCACACTCGCGTTCGCTTCGCTAGTCTTGGGCGAATCGCACTTCAAACATGGATTTGTAGCCGCATATGCTTCGCCGACGCCGCTTGGTGTCGAAATTGCCTTTGTCACCGAAGATGTAAGCAGCGCGCACAGCGGAGCGATTCTCGCCGGAGCTGTCGAAATCACTGCGCCCGAAACGAAACCTTGGGGGCAAACGGTTTCTTATGTGCGTTGTCCTGACGGCACGCTGGTCGAGCTTTGCTCGCCCAGCGCCAACGGTTAGTGCTACGCGTGTCGCAAGCGAAATGAGACGATCCGAAATGTACTCACACCCCGAAATAGAAGGATCAGGTTCCGCCGCCATCGAGGTCGCGCACGAACCGTGTAGCGCTGAGCACAAAACCGCTCGCACGGCGAACCTGGGCTCGGGCTCAAATTTGGATGAGTTAACGAAAGTCAATCCGCTGCAGCGAATTGAATCGCATCTGCACGTCACGCCCGTCTTCGCGCAGCATTGGTATTCATGAGAGCGACTCATCATGCGGTTCCCATCAATCACTCAACTCGCGCTTCCATTCCCGGCGATGCCGTTTCCGATCAATAATGACGGTATGAGCGGCGGCGACGATTCGAAGAACAGCGCGAAACACGGTGCCTTCACGCGCACCAGCGAGCGTAAGCGCGGCACGTTTGAGTCGCAGTACTCCTCGCCGTCTTCGCGAGCCTCAATGACGAGTGCGGCACGTGCGCCAAAAGCGCCAAAAGCGCCAAAAGCGCCAAAAGCGCCAAAAGCGCCAAAAGCGCCAAAAGCGCAAACACCTGCTGAATCCGCACAGAAACTCAGAAATAAAGCGCTGCGTCTACTCACCACGCGTGAGCATTCGCGCGAAGAACTCTTGCGCAAACTTGCCCAAGCCAAAGCGCGAAACGCGAAGCGCGAAGAGCAAGAACACGATCGAAACGTCGCGAAAGACGATATCGAAAAACTCGTTGATAGTCTCGCCGCACAAGGCTGGCAGTCTGACGAGCGCTTCGCCGAGGCGATGGTGCGCCGATTGTCCGGGCAGGCGAGTAAACGTTTCATTGCCGAGAAACTAGCGCAGGCCGGTGTCAAAAAGGATGCCGCGCAGCTGGCTGTTGAGGCCATCGAGAGCGACGATTTCGAGATCGCGCAACAGCTCTGGAATCGTCGCTACGGCGAGACGCCGAGTAACGACAAGGAACGGCAACGGCACATCCGGTTTCTGCTCTCGCGAGGCTTTCATTTGTCCGACGCCTTCAAAATCGTGCCGCGTGCGACTTCATTACAAAGCGATGACGAGTAAAGCCCCGCATAACTGGGCATTAAGCGCGTAAAAATAAATTCTCGGAAAATACGTGAAAAGCGAAAAGTGTCATATTGCAAAGGGCTTAGGAAAAATGAGCTGGAATATGCTGCGGTCAATCGGCATTCAAACGCCTGAAGCACTTTACGCTCGCGATCCCTTCACCGTGTACGCGGATCTGCATCGCATGAACGTCACTCGAAGTCTCAACATGCTCTACGCCTTGATCGGCGCGCGCGAGGGTAAACATTGGCAAGAAATCGCGCGCGAACGACGCACTGAGGTGCTATTGCGGCTAGATGAAATGGGTATTGCGCCGAAATGAACTCACACGCACCTGTCGACGCGCAAATTGAGAGTTAAGCGTAGCCGCCACCAAACGGATCGTCGGTCCAAGTCGTTGGATCTGGCGCGACGTTCTCAACACCGGTAATCGCCTCAGCGGCGGTTGCTAGCGAATAACCGAGAATTTCTTTTGCGGCGGACTCGCCCGCATCATCAAGGCGTGCTCGCAGAATGAATGTGCGCGCCGTGCGCCAATCCGGTGACAGACCAAGCACCAACCGCCGAGCCAGATCGTACGATAGTTCTTGTCCGTCATCGGCGTTGTAGAACGAAAATCCGGCCCAAAAGCGCTGCAGTTTCTCGGCGTCCCAATACCGTCGATGATGCGGGAGTGAGTCGTTGGCGCTTCGCGGATCATGGAAACGATTGCCATAGCGAAATTCTGCGTTTGACGCCAGGCCCTCGTTAAGCCACGCAGGAAGTGGCAGGTGTTTCACCGTCGCGTGGAACAACTCGTGCGCGATTACCGATTCCAGCATCCACATCTCTCCTGCGGGAAACACGAAATGACCAAGCCCGTGAGACAGAAACATACCCGAGGAGAGTCCGAAATGTCCCTCTGGAAAATACGCGGAAACGTAGCGATAGTAGTCGTCCTGCTCGGAAAAAACGAGTATGGGCAGCTTCGATGCAGGGCCGAATTCGACGATGCCATGGAGATCCTGCTCAAAGCTTGCTAGTGTCTTTTCAGCGAATGACAAGATCAGTTTGCCTCGTTCCGCTGCAACGTCACCTTGCAAGATGAAGTGTTGCGATTCGCCGGATTGCAATCGACCAGCAAATGCTTCCGTGTTGAGCGCGGCCAACCAAGAGCGGCCAGCGGCCGTGAGTCGGTTGGCGAAGACGTCCTGTGATGACTCTTCAGGAATATCGCGCAGACTGGCCTCCCACGCCGACTGCGAGAAAACCGGAATACCGCTGCGTCGTTCCAATTGCTCGCTGACGTCGAACACCTCTTTCGCGATACCTGCGTAAGCGCTGGACAACGGCTTCTTCCTGAAAACACTAAACATCTTCACCCCGATAGTTCAATATGTCCGCACCCGCCCGATGCAGTCCGTGCGGTCGCGAGTCTGCCAATTATGCAAACGCGGGGACTTCCACGGCTGGTCGCAGTGCAAGTCGTTTTGTCGGCTACATCGCGCGTTCATCGCGGGTGACGGACAGCTCTACCCAAACGAAATCATTTCGCGATACAGTTCTCCCATCAGGAGGTCGCAGAGACACATGTCCGCATCCCAATTTCCGCCGCTTGAATCGAAGCCGTCCGACAAACGTTGCACGAATTGCAGCTCAATCATGTCGCTCTACAGCCTGCCCGGTCACTACGGGCAGACGCTTGCGATCGATGTCTGTCTCGATTGCAACGCGATTTGGTTCGATCAATGGGAGAGCACGCAGCTCTCGCCCGATGGCGTGGTGGCGCTGTTTCAATTGATTCACGAGCGTGGCGGCGCATCGAGTACCGCAGGCAAAAAACTAAACGAGGGCTTGCGCTGCGTCACCTGCGGCGACGGTATGAAACTCACCAATGATCGGGTGAAAAATACGCGCTTTGCCTACCAGTCCTGCCGCCATGGACACGGCCGACTGACAACGTTCTATAACTTCTTATCGGAGAAACAATTCGTTCGCGAGCTGACACAGGCGGAGCGCACTAAGCTTTGCGCCACGGTGAAACAAGTGCAGTGCTCCGGTTGCGGTGCACCGGTCGATCTCGCGAAAAACGACGCCTGCGCTTACTGCCGTGCGCCGGTATCCGTCTTTGATCGCGACGCCGCGAAAAAAGCGATCGATCACTATCTGCGCGAACGCCAAAAACAGATGCCAACGCAGCCTCCGCAAAACTACGGCTACCGCGCGCCCTCGCGGGATCGCGGCTGGGACACCTGGGATACCCTCTATGCCGCCGATCTGGCCACTGATCTGCTATGGGCACTCGGGCGAGCGGCATCGCGCGGCCTCGCGCGCGGTGTCCCGGCGGGCGCAGCGGGCGTCGGCGCGGGCGCGGTGCTCGCAGACGGTGGCGGTGCTGCGCTTGCCAACGTGCCCGGCGGACTCATGGATACGCTCGGAAATGGTCTCGGCGGAGCAAGTAGCGCGCCGCCGCTTGCAACAGCGACCGACCTGCTATTCGGCGGTGGCAGCGCCGCAGCGAGCAACATGGTGACGTCGAGTGCGGCTGAGATGCTCGGCGGCGCAAGCGGCGCGGCGCTTGACGCGAGCGCGGGCGCGTTGCCGTCGGCGACCGACGCCCTCTTTGGCGCAAGCTCGAACACGGGTGATTTGTTTGACGCGGTCTCCAGCGGCGCAACCGACGGTCTCGGCGATATTGCAAGCAGCGCAGCCGCCGAGATTGGCGAATTGGGCGGCGGTATTGCTGAAGGGCTCGGAGACAGCGTAGGCGAAGTCGCCTCGTCGGTCGGCGAGAGCGCGGTCGATTTGGTCTCCGACGGAATCGGTAGCTTGATCTCATCGATTTTCAGCTGAATTAGTCACGAATACCGACCGCTCGTCGGCGAACGCGAAGCGATACGCAGCTTGAGCCGCACGCAATCGTTTTCGACGCATTACCGCGTGTAAAACCTTCGTCTATAAAAACCAACGCTCTTTCTCGGGGTCATATGAAAAAAATCATCGCACTTCTTGTCGCTGTTGCTTTGCTCTCTGCTTGGCCTGCGGCGACGTGGTTCTACGGCAAACGTGCGCAGGCGAGTGCCGAGCATTTCAGCAATGCGATCAGCCAGGCGCTGCCCTATATCAATGTAGTGTCGAGCGAGTACAACAAGGGTTTTCTGAACTCGTCGCAAACGATTCGGCTGAGCGCCGGGCTGCCTGGAATGACCGGAGCCAAACTGCCGGAGATCGTGATTGAGAACAGCATCGAACACGGTCCGTTTCCCGGGTTCTCGGGCGTCGGCGCTGCGCGCATTACTCACAACGTGGTGTGGCCGAGCGAGTTGAAGGCGCAGCTTGCGAAACTTTGGGGGCAGCAAGCGCCGCTTACGATGTCAACCATGATTGGTCTGGCCGGCAGTGGCACGACCGTGCTTAATTCGCCCGCCGCGACGGCGACCATCGATGGCACAACCGTTGCGTTCCAGGGGCTGGAAGGTGTCATGAATTTCACGCCCGGATTTGCCAAGATCGATTACCGCTTCGCGCTGCCCGGTGCCACGGTTGAAGATGCGCAAGGGAAGATGGTGCTCGGGCGAATCTCTGCAAGCGGCGCTCACACGAAGCTCGCAGGCACCGAAAAACTCTACACCGGTAAACAGAGCGCAAGTTTCGACTCGTTTGATCTCGTGGCCCCAGGCAAACCGGGCGCGACGGTTAAAAGCGTGAACTACGTCGTCGAAACGTCGGCACCGGAGGCCAGTCTGCTCTCGGCGACCGGCAAGCTCACCGGCGCGGCGCTGAAAGTGGCCGATCTCGATTTGGGCGCGCTCGACTACGCGTATTCGATGAGCAAGCTGCATGCGCCAAGCGTCGAAGCGCTCACCAAGGCGATTCAAACGGAGCTCGGCAAATCGGCGCAGAAAGCAGGCGACGCGGCAGCTTCCCAGGCAACCAACGACGCCATGTTGACTGCGGTGAAGCAACATCTGCCTGAGCTCAGCAAACATGTGCCGCGCTTCAACATCGACCGGCTGCGCATCGGAACGGAAAAAGACTACGCGCAGCTAAATGCAACGCTGTTTCTGAAGCCGGTGAGCGCGGCCGAGGCGGCCAATCCAATGACAATTCTTCCGAAAATCGATGCCTCGATGAACTTGGAAATCAGCGATTCGATTCTTACCTTGCTCGCCGGGCAAGCCAGCCAACGCATGATGGGCGACCCTGCGGAGGCTATGGCACAGCTGCCACCGGAGCAGCGCGCGCAGATGGAATTGCAGATGAAGGAGCAAGCAAAGTTTGTCGTTGACCAACAGCTCGCTTCGCTCGTTCAAGAGGGCTACATCGTGCGCGGCGTTGGAAAGGTGAGCGCCCAAATCGCGCTGAAAGACGGCAAGCTCACGGTGAACGGAAAACAGGTTGGACAGGATCTGCTGTCCGGGAAATGAATTTGCCGATGCGACAACGTCTGGTGAGGCTAGGTGGCTCAATGTCATTTTAAATATAGTGTTTAATAGAAATTTAATTAATATTAACTACGCTGTTAAATGCAATGGAAGCGACCAATAAAGCGGCGACTAGCGACATAGATGATATAGCCTAGGTGAAACCCGCCAGTTCGCCCGGAAACGCGATGACAGAATCGTGAATCTCTTTGTCGGGCGTCGTTGGCGCTCCATTCATGAATCTACGCTCTCGCACTCAGTCTGTGCTGCTCGCCGCAACCTCCGTGTTGGTCTTCGTGCTACTGCCTGGACACGGCCATACGCAGCCGACCTACCCAACTAAACCGATCAAAATCGTCATCGGCTTCCCGGCGGGTGGCCCGCTCGATCAACATGGTCGGCTCTGGGCCGACAAACTCGGTAGCGCGCTTGGGCAGCCGGTGGTGATCGATTACAAAGCGGGTGCCGGCGGCACCATCGGCGCAAGCGAAGTAGCCAAATCTGCGCCGGACGGCCACACCCTGCTGCTTGCCAACACTGGCACGATGGTCATCAACCCGGCGCTCTACAAAAAGAGTCTTTATGACACCTTGAAAGATTTCGTGCCGGTTGCGCGAACGGCGATGCAGCCGCTCGCCATCGTTGTCAATCCGAATTTCGCGCCGAAGACGATTGCCGAGCTGATCGACTACGCGAAGAAAAATCCCTCGAAAGTGAATTACGGTTCAGCCGGTGCCGGCGGCATCTCGCACCTGGTGCCTGAAATGTTCGAGAAAGCGGTCGGCGTCGAGCTGATGCATGTGCCCTACAAAGGCTCCGCTCCTGCGTTCAACGACCTGATCGGCGGCCAAGTGCAAATGATGGCCGAGAGCGTGCCGCAAGCCGCGACCTATGCGAAGAGCGGCAAGCTGCGCGCGCTCGCGGTCACAAGCCGCGCGCGCAATCCTGCACTGCCGGATACGCCGACCCTCATCGAAAGCGGTATCAAAGACTTCGAAGTTGTTGGGTTTTACGGCCTGCTCGCGCCCGCGAACACGCCCCCCGCAATCGTCGACAAAATCTCAAGCGCACTCAAAACCATTCTCGAAGACCCCGCGATGAGCAAACGCATGATCGACAGCGGTGCCGATCCGGCCTTTCTTGGTCGCGAGGCGTTTGGCGGTTTCTTGCGTAGCGAAATGCCGAAATGGGCGAAGGCGGTCAAGGACTCGGGTGCATCCGTGGATTGACGTTTTCCGACCAGTTATAGGCGACGGCTTGACGTCGCTTCGTCGAATGGTGCGCAAGATCATCCAAGCGCGGCCAAGTCCGCGCCCACATCCCGGGCGCGATCAACATTTACCTCGGCCACTCGAAGCCCAACTCGCGACGGCTGCGCCGAGACTGGGAACGAGAAATTCAATG
>JAAFJI010000176.1 GCA_013298045.1 Betaproteobacteria bacterium | reverse complement strand
CGTGAATTTCCCGATGGGCAACACCGGCGCGCAAATGGGCGGCTGGTACAACAAAGAAATTCGCTCGCTCGAGGACGTGAAGGGGCTCAAAATTCGCATTCCGGGCTTTGGCGGCGAAATCTGGAAACGTCTCGGAGCCGAGCCGATTGGTCTGCCCGGCGGTGAAATCGTCAACGCGATCAAAGAAAAAAAGATCGATGCTGCTGAGTGGGTAGGCCCCTACGATGACGGCAAACTCGGGCTCCCGGCGGTGGCGCGTTTTTACTTCTATCCAGCGTGGTGGGAGCCTTCTGCCGCGCTGAGCCTGTATGTGAACAGGGCCGCGTATGAGGCGCTCCCGCCCGCATATAAAGAGGCAATTCGCGTTGCCAGCGAGTCGGTCAATCAATGGATGATGGCCGCCTACGACACGAGAAATCCAGGTGCATTTAAGCAAATGATCGGCTCCGGTACGCGATTGCAGCTGTTTCCGAACAGTCTGATGATCGCCGCGTATCGCGGCGCATTGCAGATTTACGACGCCGAATCGAAAGCCAACCCCGCGTTCAAAAAAATCTACGACCCGTGGCGCAAGTACCGTGCCGATTTGAACGAATGGCACAAGACGGCGGAGGCGGCGATGACGAACTTCATGGCGAACTGGAAAGCCGAAGGCTGATTTCGCGGCTGCGACGGCGCATCGCTTTGTTGGCGCTTCGCTCGTGTACATCAGTACACGTCGCGAACCGCCGCCGCGCGCTGCATCCGTCTCGCGCGCGAAATCATGCTCGTTACGGCTTCGCGGCTACTCGGTGTCGCGCGCTGCATCCGTTTCGATCGCTCAAACGACGTTGTCCCTCGGCAGTCATCGGTCAGTTAAAATTTGGGCGTTGTCAGGAGAAGCGCGATCGTCTTTTCGGTCGCGCTACCGTAGGCGTAATCCCCGGAGGATCGCTCAGGTGCCGATACTGACACGCGTCTAGCTGCGAGGCTGACAAAAAATCTGGAGAGCGAGGCAGCGGAACGTCGATTTCGCGAGAGCCTCCGCCGAAGGGGCAAACCGATCAAGCATCGGTGAATCTCTCAGGTACAAGGGACAGATCCGGGACGTTTCAATCCATTTGTGAGAACACGTCCCATGTCCGCTCAGTTGCCTGATCCGTTGTCCAAAACCCCCTTGTTCGACTTGCATGTGCGCCTCGGTGCGCGCATGGTGCCATTCGCTGGGTACGAAATGCCGGTTCAATATCCGCTCGGTGTGATGAAAGAGCATCTCCACACGCGTGCGCATGCGGGGCTGTTTGATGTGTCGCATATGGGGCAAGTGGAATTGCACGGCTCGGAAGCCGCTGCGGCGCTCGAAACACTCGTTCCCGTCGATGTGATCGGTTTGCCCGCAGGCAAGCAACGCTACGCACTCTTCACCAACGAGCAAGGCGGCATCCTCGACGATCTGATGATCTTCAACACGGGCACGTATTTGCATCTCGTCGTGAATGCGGCGTGCAAAGTGCAAGATTTCGCCTTGCTGCAAACAAAGATCGGTTCGCGTTGCGAAGTCAAAGTGCGCGACGATTTGGCATTGCTCGCACTTCAAGGCCCAGGCGCGGAAGCAGCGTTGAAAACGATCGCGAGTGGCGAGATTCCGCAAACTTTCATGCAAGGTGGTCGCGTGAAGTTAGCGGGCATCGATTGTCTCGTTACACGCTCGGGTTACACCGGCGAAGACGGTTTTGAAATCAGCGTGCCAAATGCGCAGTGCGAAGCACTCGCGAACGCGCTGCTCGGTGCGCCGGATGTGCAACCGATTGGTTTGGGCGCGCGCGACTCGTTACGACTCGAAGCAGGTCTGTGCCTCTACGGCCACGATCTCGATCAAACGACCACGCCGGTCGAGGCCGCGCTCACCTGGGCGATGCAAAAAGTGCGTCGCACCGGCGGCGCGCGCGCGGGCGGCTTCCCCGGCGCGGACGTGATCCTCGCGCAACTCGATGATCCGTCGAAAGTAAAGCGTAAGCGCGTCGGACTCAAACCCGAAGGTCGTGCGCCGATTCGCGAAGGTGTTGAGCTGCACAACGAAAGCGGCGAAAAAATTGGCGTGGTCACGAGCGGTGGATTCGCTCCGAGCCTCAACGCCCCGATTATTATGGGTTATGTCGATTCTGCGTTTAGCTCGGTAAATACGAAAATTTACGCAATCCTACGTGGCAACAGGGCGTTAGTCACTGTCGTTGCTATGCCATTTGTGCAGCACGGCTACCGGAGACAGTAGCGTGTCGATAATTGTTCAGGCTGTGGCTCTGTGCGGTTTTGTTGTGCTCGCGATTGCGTTCCCCGCATGGCTTGCAATACGTTTGTTCCGACACGGAACATCTGTAATAGCCGCAGTGAGTGTCACCGCTTTAGTTTCGATCTTTGTTCAACTCGTTTTTGCCTGGATTTGGTATTTCCTTTCAATGCACTTTTTAGGACGCTTCCCATGACCACTCGCTACACCGAAGACCACGAATACATCAAGCTCGACGGCGATATCGGCACCGTCGGCATCACCCATTTCGCGCAAGATAAGTTGGGCGATCTTGTGTACGTCGAGCAGCCGAAAGTCGGTCGCGCGTTGAAGCACGGCGACGACGCGGCAATCATCGAATCCGTTAAAGCTGCGGCGGAAGCGAAAGCACCGGTCGATGGTGAAGTGATCGAAGTCAATCAGGCAATCGTCGATGACCCGTCGCTCGTGAACAGCGACCCTGAAAACGCGGGTTGGTTTTTCAAAATCAAGATCGCGAACAAAACGCAGTTCGATGCGTTGCTCGACGAAGCTGCGTACAAGAAGTTCATTGATTGATTAACAAACGGTAGGAGCGAGCTTGCTCGCGATAAAGCCTGACGTAAACCTGATCGCGAGCAAGCTCGCCCCTACCCGTGAACATGAACCTCACCATTCGCCCCCTTCGCGCCGACGAATTCGATGCCTGGCTTCCGCTCTGGAAGGGCTATCAATCGTTCTACAAAACGGCGATTCCCGATGATGTGACTGCACTGACATGGCAGCGCTTTCACGATGCAAGCGAGCCGATGCATGCCCTCGGCGCGTTTGACGGCGAAACGCTGCTCGGCATCACGCATTACATCTTTCATCGCACCTGTTGGAGCGCTGCGCCGACTTGTTATTTGCAAGATTTGTTCACCGTGAACGCGTCGCGCGGCAAAGGCGTCGGTCGAGCGTTGATCGAAGCGGTACGCGACGAAGCTGCGAAGGTCGGATCGGCGCGAATTTATTGGCAGACGCACGAGACGAATGCCGAAGCACAGGTGCTCTACAACAAGGTGGCCGAGCGAAGCGGTTTCATTGTCTATCGCAAACCCATTTAGCGAAATACACGATGCGCTCTTCTCTTTTGATTGCAATGGCGATTGCGGTTTCGGGCCAAGTGCTCTACCACATCGCGCAAAAAAGCGTCCCTTCAGGAACAAATCCTGTGATCGCCCTACTGGTTTTCTATTTGGGCGCTGCGCTGCTCACGCTTCCATTGCTCGCGATCTATCCGCTCGCCGGAAAGCTCGGCGATGAGCTGGGAAGACTCAACTGGGCGGTGCTCGCGGTCGCCGCGAGCATTGTGCTAATCGAGGTTGGCTTTTTGCTTGCCTATCGCTTCGGCGGCGAGTTGTCGAGTACGTTTGTCGCGACCGCCGCAATCGTTACCGCTTGCACTTTCGTCGTCGGCGTGATCGCCTTTCAAGAGGCAATCAATGTCTACAAGATTGTCGGCACGGTATTGTGCGCTGCAGGCATCGCGCTCGTGAGCTACAAACCGAGCTAAATCGATCAACTCGAACACTACCAAACAATTAACCGCAGAAGCATTTGTATGTCTGATTTCCTTGAACGCCACATTGGTCCGAATCGCGAAGAGCAAATGGAAATGCTCGCAGCGGTCGGCGCGAATTCCACTGAAGATTTGATTGCGAAGGTGGTACCGAAAACCATTCTCGCATCGAAACCGCTCGTGCTGCCGCCCGCGCAGAGCGAGGTCGAAGCCCTCGCAGAATTGCGCGCGCTTGCGAACAAGAATCAGGTGTTCAAGAGCTTCATCGGGCAAGGCTATGTCGGCACCGTCACGCCCGGTGTCATCCTGCGCAATGTTCTCGAGAACCCGGCGTGGTACACCGCATACACGCCATATCAACCAGAGATTTCGCAAGGCCGCTTAGAAGCGCTTATCAATTATCAAACGATGATTTGCGACTTGACCGGAATGGATATCGCGAACTCGTCGTTGCTCGACGAAGGCACGGCCGCGGCGGAGGCAATGACGCTCGCGCAACGTCAGGCGAAATCGCAAAGCAATGTGTTCATTGTCGCGGGCGATTGTCATCCGCAAACGATCGAGGTCGTGAAGCAGCGTGCGGAGCCGATGGGAATCGAAGTGAAGGTTGGTTTCGCACCGAAGCTCATGGAAGAAGGCGATTACTTCGCCGTGCTCGCGCAGTATCCCTCGACCTCGGGGCAAATTCACGACATGGCGCCTTACGCGGACGCCGCGCATGCGAAGGGCGCGCTCTTCATCTGCGCCGCCGATCCGCTCGCGCTCGTGCTGCTCAAAGCGCCAGGGGAATGGGGCGCGGACATCGTCGTCGGTTCGTCGCAGCGCTTCGGCGTGCCGATGGGATATGGCGGTCCACATGCCGCGTTCATGGCGACGCGCGATGCGTACAAACGCAATCTGCCGGGACGTCTGGTTGGCGTCACGATTGATTCGTCGGGCAAGCCTGCGTATCGATTGACGTTGCAAACGCGTGAGCAGCACATTCGCCGTGAAAAAGCGACCTCGAATATCTGCACTGCACAAGTGTTGCTCGCTGTGATGGCGTCGATGTACGCGGTGTATCACGGCCCGAAAGGCTTGCGCACGATCGCGGAAGGCGTGCATGCGCGCGCGACGCGATTCGCCGCCGGTCTGAAGTCGCTCGGTATCGAAATCGCCGCAGAGCAGTTCTTTGACACGGTGACGTTTAAAAATGATGCGGCGGTCGCGATCGTGAACGCCGCGCGCGACGCGAAGATGAATTTGCGTCACTATTCAGAATGGAGCGCGGTCGGTACGACGTTTGATGAGTCGCACACGAACGCGGACGTTGATGCATTGCTCGCAACCGTCGCGAAGGCTGTGAATAGACCCCTCTCCCTCGGGGAGAAGGTGCCCGATAGGGCGGGCGAGGGAAATGCGATCCCTGCAAACCTCCGCCGCACCAGCGAAATCCTATCGCATCCGGTGTTCAACACGCATCATTCGGAAACCGAAATGCTGCGCTACATCCGTCGTCTTTCCGACAAAGATCTCGCGCTCGATCGTACGATGATTCCGCTTGGTTCATGCACGATGAAACTGAACGCGACGACCGAGATGATTCCGGTCACCTGGCCCGAGTTCGGCAACATGCATCCGTTCGCACCCGCCGAGCAAGCGAAGGGCTACGCGGAGATGATCGCGAATCTCGAAGACATGCTGTGCAAAGTGACGGGCTTCGACGCAGTCACCTTGCAGCCGAACAGCGGCGCGCAGGGCGAATACGCAGGCTTGCTTGCGATTCGTGCCTATCACTCGTCGCGTGGCGACAAGCAACGCGATGTTTGCTTGATTCCGTCGTCGGCGCACGGCACGAACCCCGCGTCGGCGCAAATGTGCGGCATGGAAGTCGTGGTCACGAAATGCGATGACAACGGCAACGTGGATGTGGTCGATCTAAAGGCGGCGGCGGAGAAATACTCATCGCGTCTCGCGGCGCTCATGATTACCTATCCTTCGACGCACGGCGTGTTCGAAGAAGCGGTGAAAGACATTTGTGCGATCGTGCATCAGCATGGCGGTCAGGTGTACATGGATGGTGCGAATTTGAATGCGCAAGTCGCGGTCACCTACCCCGCAGAAATCGGCGCGGACGTGTCGCACATGAATCTGCACAAAACGTTCTGCATTCCCCACGGCGGTGGTGGCCCAGGCGTTGGTCCGATCGGTGTGAAAGCGCATCTCGCGCCGTTCTTGCCAGGTCGCGGTACGGTCGGCCCTGTGAGCGCGGCGCCTTACGGCAGCGCAAGCATCCTGCCGATTCCGTATGCCTACATTCGCATGATGGGCGCAGATGGATTGCGCGACGCAACGGCGGTTGCGATTTTGAACGCGAACTACGTTGCGAAGAAATTAGCGCCACATTTCCCGATTCTCTACACCGGTCACGGCGGCTTCGTTGCGCACGAATGCATCATCGACGTGCGTCCGATCAAGGAAGCCTGCGGCATCTCGAACATGGATGTTGCGAAGCGCTTAA
The DNA here is from genome assembly GCA_013298045.1 of Betaproteobacteria bacterium. Lineage (GTDB taxonomy): Bacteria > Pseudomonadota > Gammaproteobacteria > Burkholderiales > Casimicrobiaceae > Casimicrobium. The sequence continues at coordinate 1,259 of JAAFJI010000176.1, read as the reverse complement.
TGGACTTCGGTTTCCACGCGCCGACAGTCAGCTTCCCTGTGGCGGGTACGCTCATGATCGAACCTACCGAATCGGAATCGAAGCACGAACTTGATCGCTTCATCGACGCGTTGATCGCGATTCGCGAAGAAATTCGCGCCGTTGAAATGGGCGTATTTCCGAAGGATGACAACCCACTCGTGAACGCACCACACACAGCCGAAGTGCTACTCACCGAGACGTGGTCGCATGCCTACACGCGCGAACAAGCCGCGTATCCGCTCGCAAGTCTGCGGCAAACGAAATACTGGCCACCGGTCGGGCGTGTCGATGACGTATACGGCGATCGCAACATCATGTGTTCCTGTCCGCCGATGGAAGCCTTTGCGCAGGAAGCGTCTTGACTACTCAACGCATCGCCGGATTTAATATGGACGTGTGATGATTTTGACTAATTGTCGATAACGATCTAAAACAGAACGAACGCCCAATTCAATTGGGCGTTTCTATTTAGAGTTGGACAGCAATACCACGCTTATTTTTCTGTCGACGATTTTTACCTCGCGCACCACCGCTTTTGCGATTTGTTGTTCGCGCGAATCGTTTTTCAGAGTGAAAACCGGCGTTGTGCGCAGCAACGTGCCGATGATGAGATCGCCTTGCGTTCTCATGATCGTTTCGAAATCGCCGAGCCGTCCTTCGGTGCTGAAATCGACGATTTGCACATCGTGCAAAAAGAACGCGCCGAGCTGTGGGTCATAGCGAATTTCCGATCACAAGCGACGCTACGATGCCGCATTCATTCAGCAGCTTAACGCGTGTGGAAGGTGTTTCGTAGGTTTCGCTACACTGGAGCTTATACAAAGAAAGGCACAAACACGGGGTGTGAATGGACTGGATCGAAATTTCTACGTCTTGTCGCGACGCTTGCAAAAAGAACGATCTGCTTCGGCAGCTGGAAAACGAAAAGGCACGGTTTTCGCAGATCAGTAGCTGGCGTGAATTGTTCGCTACCTCGCAGGGCGATTTCTATAACCCTTACTTCGCGAAACGTTTGGGTAGTCAACATCGCTTGCTCGTGCTGCCTGTGATAGGCGAACGGGAGCTCGGCGTGAGACTCGCCGGACTCTTTCACGTTGAAAGCAGCGAGTGGAAAGCTTTCAAGGCTTGTAAATCACGGAAAGATACTGAAAGTTACGTTGACAACCTGCTTTCCCGAGCTGGGTCAAGCGACTTCGAGCGAGAGGTATTCACTACTAACAGTGGGCTCACGGCGGCAA
>JAAFJI010000175.1 GCA_013298045.1 Betaproteobacteria bacterium | reverse complement strand
ATCCGTGAATTTGATTGCATTCGAGAGCAGGTTGCCCAAGATTTGCTTAAGCCGGGCTCGATCGGCAAAAACCATACGCGGCAGCGCAGCGTCCCACTGCAGCGTGAGACTAAGAAATTTCCTTTCGGCAAGCGGTGCAAACAGACCAAGCGTTGTATCGAAGCACTCTCGCAAATCAAACTCATGTGCATCGAGTTTCAGTTTGCCTGCCTCCGCCTTGGTGTGGTCGAGCACGTCATTAATGACTGTCAACAAAATTTCGCCGCTGCTTGTCAACGCGGCTACCCATTGCCGCTGCTCTGGGGTGAGCCCGGAGCGCGAAAGCAGCTGAGACATCCCCAGCACACCGTTAAGCGGAGTGCGAATCTCGTGGCTCATGGTCGCTAAAAATGCTGTCTTCTGCTCGGTGGCTACTTGTGCTCGGGCGAGCGCAAGGCGAAGCTCCTCAGTGCGCTTACCCACTTCGCTTTCTAGTTCGCTGACAAACGATTGAAGCCGTACGTTGGCGCGATAGAGCTCCATGCTCTTCTCTTCCAGCAATTTTTCAGCGGCTCGACGAGCCTCGCGTTCCCGCTTGATCCTGCGCTCCATACGCTCGGTTTCAGCGACGGGCAAGATTGGGTCGCGACCAGCGTGCTCCATACGTTTATCGGCAGATCGTTTTCGAGGGCGCTCGGTTAGGCAGTAGCTGTCACGTGGCGACGAAGCGAGAAACGAACGCGTGTTGCGCCATCGCTATCGGGCAGATTCTCACGAGTGATATTGGCGGTTTCACCGAAATGACTCAGGCAACCTTCAATCAAACCCTCCGCGAGTTCTGCAAACCGGTGTTTCGACGTGTAGACCATCTGGAGCTCTGAACTTATGTGTCTCTCAATTTCGAAGCGCGGCAGTTCTGCATCTGGATAGAGTTTCCGAACTTCAGCGTGGATAACTTGCTCGATGCCTGAGAGAAACTCGAAAGCTCCTGTCGTCGATTCAAAGAAGCGCGGGTAAAGCGTGGCAAAGCGCGGGAACAAATACACACCAAACGCTCGAACGAGCGCTGGTGCAGGCAACCCAGTTCGCGAAGAGAGGGCTTGCACGAGGCTGACAAGTTCGCGATGGTCGTATGTCCCAACCGATGTATACGCACCGCCCGTCGCCAGCTCACACTCTTCGATGATGTCATCAACCGCATCTTCGCCGAAACGCCCACTGACCATTTCGAGAAACTCAGTAAAAACGATGCCCTTCATGGTTGCTCACTTGTATTCTTTACACACATTATTGTAGGATGACGTCTAGAGTTATCGCCTTCCTGGGTCTGGGATTTTCGGTGCGATTCTGCTCCTTTTTGAGGTTTTTCCATGGCATCCAGGCAACGAGTTCTATTAATCGAAGACAGCGACGAGTATTCAATTCTGTTTAAAGCGTGGCTTGAGCAGTTTCCTGGTGTTGAGTGCGTCTATTGTGAAGACGGGGTGCAGGGCGCACTTATGGTGCGATCAAGCGAGTGGGATCTCGTTATTTCGGATATTGAATTGCCGGGTATGAGCGGTTTCGATCTGCTCGCTACCCTCAAATCCGGGACGCCCTGGACACAAATTGCGGTCGTAACCGCGCATCAGCGCTTCGAGTATGCGGTGCAGGCTGTGAAGCTTGCCGACGCGATGCTGGTGAAGCCTATGCAGCGTGCAGAGTTTGTTGCCACCGTCGAAAAATTATTGCGAACTGCGATTGCTAAGAGGCGCGAGCGAGCTCGATGCGTGTTGGCGATTGGCGCGCATCCAGATGACGTTGAAATTGGTTGCGGCGGTACCCTGGCCAGATTTCGGGCTGAAGGCGCGCAGGTTGTTGTGCTCACGCTAACGGGCGGGGAGGCTGGTGGAGGAGAGTCGACGCGGCGGGAAGAATCTTTGCATGCAGCGGAGTTGCTAGGTGCGACGCTACACATGGGAGACTTGCCTGATCGTGCCGTCGACTCGGGCCCCGCAACCATCGGATTGATTGAAAAAACGCTCGGGCTGTACACAGTTACACACGTTTTCACACACTCGCGACACGACGGCCACCAGGATCACCGCAACGCGCATGCTGCAAGTGTCGTCGCGTGTCGTTCAGTGCCGAATCTGTTTTGTTATCAAGCACCCTCGACGACCGTTGAGTTTCAACCGAATTATTACGTTGAAATCGAGCCATTTCTAGGTCAAAAGCTAGCTGCGATCCAGGCTCACGCAAGCCAATCCGCACAGCGTTCCTACCTTTCGGCTGAAATGATTACGGCGACCGCGCGCTATTGGGGTCGGTTTTGTGGTTACGGCTTAGCAGAGCCATTCGATGCCATTCGGGTGACGCAACGCTCAATTGCCTGAACCCAAACCGCGCAGCGACCGACACAGCTCGCCTAGCGCGATCCGTACGTCGCAGGCAACACCAGAAAGCGATCCCGTCGAATGAAGCGCCTCCTCGGCGAGACAAACGCGGTCGAACAAGTCGTCGCGAAGCATGAGCTCAATGGACGGCTTGATGCGATGCAGTAGAGAATTCACCGCCGCACAATCGTCCTGACGCAACGCGTGGCTGAGGGCGGTTTCGTACTTCTGAGATGAGCTGCGGAATGCGTCCCATACCCTTGCTTGCAGCGCGGCGTCATCGCCGACGTAGCTGCGCATTTTGTCGACGTTGGAATACTCATCAGGCGAGAAGTACAGAGTTTCGAAAACGGTCGCATTAGCAATGGGCGCATTAGTTTCGTCGCGGCGAAACCGAAGCATCCATTCGCTTGAGCCATCGTAGCCAAACATCCAGTGTTGGATGAGCGCGGAAAAAAACTGTCCGTGCCCAAACACAACGTGCCAGCCGTCCGGCAATTTTTCCAGCTGGTCGGCAAAGCGAACCACTCGCTGAGCAAAACCGTGAAACGTTTCCGCACCCCGACCGTGGAGATAATGCACATCCGCACGCGCCCAATACTCGTCGACCATTGATCTTCGTTGCTCGAAATTGAGTCCCAAGCAGGCGACTGGACTCAAATAAGTCACCTCGTGGTGCTCGGCGGTGTCGAGCAGAGTCTGCGGAAAATGTTCGCAAGTGAACGCGGCAGTCTCAACCGTACGAGCATAGCGCGAAACAAGCAAGCTTGAGGGTGCTACGCGGTTTGCAACTGAATACGCCTTTACCCGCGAGCCAACCTCTTTCGCTTGGGCGCGTCCGAGTTCAGTTAACCGCACGCCTGCTGGGTCCTGTGCGGGACCGCCTGCGTTGCTAACGCTTTGCGCGTGTCGTATCAGCCAGATGCGCTTCATAGACGATGTGCGCGCCGCTTTATCTGCCAACGAGCGCGATGTAGTCATTGGGATCGACTTCACACTCAGTCCAGTATCTTACGACCATTGTCTCTCTGTAATCTAGCAAAGCGCTTGGGAGTTTCTCGCCTCGCAGGTTTCGCATCATAAGCTTGGGCATGTCAACGCCCGCCATTGTGGTGAGCGGCAACGTCCCGGGAAAGCGCGGATTCACTTCAAGGAACTTAAACGTGCCATCGACCGCGCGCTTAAATTGCACGTTTGATACATACGGCAGGTTCAAAGATTCAACCACTCGGCAGGCTGCGCGCTGAAGATCTGGCAAATGCAGCGTCCGAGCCGTCACAGCGATGCCCGAATCAGTTTTCATTCGCTCGCGAATAACTGCAGCGATGACCTCGACGCCACCACCAATTGTTGGTTGACTGTAGACGTCAACGGAATACTCTGCGCCGGGCAAAAACTCCTGCACCACGTACTCGCCAGTGCGGGGAAGCCGATCCAAATCCTGCGGGGTATTGATGTGGTGGAGCCCACGCGAGCCACTTCCGCAATTTGGCTTCGCGAACGCGGGGAACTGCGTCCATACTGCGTATTCATCCCAAATCACAGACTCCGGTGTAGCCACGCCGTGCAATGCGACTTGCTCGACCAGTTTCGATTTGTCGCGGCAGAGTTCGAGAACATCTCGGCTGGCCATGGGCAGCTCGACGCCGGCGTCGCGAAAACGCTCGCTCTCGGCTGCGAGCGGCGCGAGCTCGGCGTCTACTGTTGAGATACATACTTCAATCTTTTCACTAACGCAGAGCGCATAGAGCTTGTCGCAGAAGTTCGCTGCATCGCCCCGTGGCAGGAGAAAGCGACGGCTTTCGGGAACCAGGTACAGCCCCGATGCCATGGGATCCATATCGGACATCCAAAGATCCTCATGCCCTTGTAAGCTTTTCCAGACGCTAACCGCAGCAGGACCTCCCGCGCCCGTGAGCAATATTTTCATAGCGCTGACTGTGCCTTATTCGTCAAAATTTGGGGGGGTCGTTTGTTTCTCTGACAGAAACTAGTTGATTCTACGGCGGGCACTCTCGCTTTTCGACCCGGCACAAACTCTGTAACCCATTGAAAACAGCTGGGTGTCGCTACTGGGTGTAGTTGCGTGCAGGGTTGAATACCCTGAGCGGTTGGCACCAACACACTATTTGTGCACTTCAAAGGTCGCGTCGACTTTGTTTCTGGCCGGTCTACGCCAAAGCCAAATCATGAGCCCCGTCACGAGCAAAATCGAGACCCCGGCCCAGACAAAATTTAGCCAGCGCAGTTGGCGCTGCTGAGAGGAAATGTTGACCGCAGGCGCTGACCTATCAGCGGCATCGGTGCCGATCACCAGGTTGCCTGCTTGACTCCCCCTGCGTACGTCCAAGATGTGCCACGCTTTCGCAGAAAACAACGCGACCTGACCTGTCAATCCCACATAGTCTGGCGGCTGCGCGAGCAGGGTTGGCGCAGTGGCGGGGCCAACGACGACCACGAGCTGCGCGGGGCGATGGTTTGATGCCGCTACGTAGAAGAGCGCCAAAAAATCGCGACCGTCGACATGTGGCATGCGCAGCACTCCGCTTGAATCAAACCAAAAACCATCTAAATATCGCAAAGGCGTCGAAGAAGGCGGGGAATCCTTCATATGGATGCACGAATTCGTAGCGCAGCCCGCAGCATCGTCAAACTGCCAGAGGGACTCGCGCTTGGGCGAATCGTAGTGTTGCTTGCTAAACGGATAAATCATGGCTGCCAGTGCGGCAAGCTTCGTGATGTTTGGGGCGTCCACCTGTAATCGAGGTAGCGTTCCCGTACGCGCCTCTTGAAAGAAACTTGCGATGCCGACATAAGGGGACTCTCTGCGGGGTACCCAGAGCGCTGTTTTCGGTCCAAGCGAAATCCAGTAATTTGCTAGGTCTTTGCCGCCGCAGCGGGCCGCTTCAGCGGCTCGGAGCGTCACGCTGACGTCTATAACCCACTCGTTGGCGTCCCAAAGTTCGGGGGGTACCTTCACCTCCGCTTTCTCGGCGCGCCACTGTGAGATCGAATAGGTTGCGACCGGTTGATCGTTCATCCGAACGCTGATTACACTCGCGTGTCGGTCAAGGGTAGTCGATGCGGACACCGCTGCATGCAGTTGAAGCGTTGGCCACTCAATGATCTGCCACGAAGCCGGACGTTGCCACACAGTGCGCATACGTTGCTCGCCGAGACCACGCGCTACCCAGGCTTTGCCCGCATTCGTTGCGCCAAGCTGCCACACCTGGGTAGGAGGAGCCTCAGAGCCAAGTGCGGTCGGCAATGCCGGGGCGTCTCGTACTTTTTGAAGACCGCCCGTACATACCGTTTCGGTGCATAGCGCCCTGGCGCTGTCGGCGGCCAAGAGCAATATCGCTTCGCGCAGGGCTTGCGTATCCAAGCCTACGACTTGAAGCACCCTACGATCATTGAACACCATCGCAAAACGCGTTTGCGGCCGATCGCGCAGCTGCTGCGCGACCGCACTGCGGGCTTCCAACCGATCTAGCGTCGTAAGTTGTAAACGCCCGACGCTTGCTGCGGTCTCAACGTGTTCGGGGACGAGTCCCCAGCGCCTCAAAAGATGGTCTGCGTCAATGTAGGCACCCATGCCAGCAGCGTCGAGCGTCGCCTCAAAGTCGATGGTGATGTTGCTAGATACGACGGGCGCACGGTGCCAGGCGCGCGGCAGGTCGCTAACCAAGGGGATTTTTGGCGCAACTCTTGATCTCGCCCATGCGACGTTGGACCTCGGAAGAATCGCGAACCAAGCGTCATCGCGACGGTGCTCAAGACAGGGATCGCCCGCGACATGCATCGAAGTACTCACAATAATTTCGTGCGATCCCCCAGCTAGTCCGGCGAGGGGCACGATGTATTCGCCGGATTCTTCGTCTGCCATCACGAAACTGCGAAGCGCGCGCCCATCCACCGTGATCGACAAGCTTGATCTCTTTGGATCAATGAGTTGTGATTTTCGCCACGCGAGGGTAAGCAGCGGCTCGGATTTACGAGCTTTTTCTTCGTCGAAGATAATAAAATACGAAAATTCGGCGTGCGCCCCTTTCAATTGGACCTCTTCGTTTGTCAACGGCATATTGACCAGTTGCGCGTTAACCGGGCTCCAATGAAGTGCTACGCACAAAAGACATGCTGCCAAAAAAACTCGGTGCAACATAAATTCCTTGTTGAAGTAGACCCCACGCAGATAGCTCAAAATGATAACCGCTCAAGATGGTGATTCCCAGGAGCGTGCTCTTTACGCACAGTTGCGTGACGTGCTCAAAAGCGTGCGCTGGCTTAAACGCGCTTGCTTGGCTCTAATGCTGGCGATTTTCTTTTCCGGGTTTGCGCTCTGGGTCGTGCGCCATCCGCAGAGTTTCGGGTTGTGAGCCCTGTGTGAGTGAGGAGCAGTAACGTGGGTTCGACACCTTCACCAAATTATCCAGATGCCGCAGCGAGTAAAGTGCTAGAGCTGCCGCGTAGGCAGGCGGTATTACCTCCAGAGGCGATCGAGAGCGCTCGCGACCACCTGAGCGAGGAAAGGGTGTTTCGGCTCCAGGTGCAGCTAGATATGCAGCGCGAGCGCGAGTTACTCTACAAGGTCTTGCTCGTGGTGGAAGTCATCGCGGCGCTGATGCTAGCGCGTGAGTGGGTGCTCTGGCTTTTCTTTTGATTTTGTCCAGCGCTGCGGGGATACCACGATGAAAATGTCGGCGGCATACCTTGCACAAACCGTGGCGCATCTGGAAAAAGCTGGCTACCAAATTACGGAAACCTCGGACACGAAAGAGTCCAACGGCGCGGTCGCTTTCCACCGCACCAGCTACCGATGCCACAAGGCGCAAGCAGCGGCGCTTGTGCTTGAGCTGCTGCTCTACCCGGACGGTCGAGAAGCGTACTACCTCGAGATTTTGCAAGCTGGCGTTCTACGCAGTTTGAGTTTTCCACTTGATTCATGGAAATTCCGGCCGACGCTTGTCGAGTTCAAGTACTACATCCACCCCAACTCTGGACTAGGGCTTTCATTCATCCTTGACCTGAAGCCCCCGGATTAGTGAACGGTCAGGCTACTTTTCCGGTTTTCACGGTTTTATCCCATGTCATCGAAGCCCCCATTATTTCTTTGACGTAGGCTCCAAACGTTACCGCACAAAGAAATGGTCCATAGCCCGCCATATAGAGAGTGAATTTTGCAAGCTTGGAGTACCCTCGGGCCTCCATTTCTTTTGCGGCGTATGAAAA
>JAAFJI010000174.1 GCA_013298045.1 Betaproteobacteria bacterium | reverse complement strand
GTTTGAACACGGGTAGGCTCGGCGAAGCGAGTGGCGAGACATAGTTCAAAAATGCCGCATCAATCGGCGCAAGCGGCGAGCCATGCAGATAACTCTGTGCGGCGTCGAAGGAAAACGCCCCGCCGGCCGCATTCGCAGCTTGGTAACGCATCGCCGCTGCAACCGATTCCCATGATTGGCTTACCGGAACCCCGACGCGGTCGAGTTTGCCTGCCTGGGACGCAAGCTGAGGTGCGGTGATGACCTCGCTCTTCGCGGTGACACAGAGTGATCGATGCGGGGCGGCAATCTCGAAATATGCACGCGGAAAGCCATTTTCGTCCGTCGAAGTACGTAGCACTTCGGGGGGCGGCTCAATCCGAAGCTCGTGCGAAAGTAGTTGCTGCTTCGACAGCGCCGCCGGTTGCAGCATTGCGACATGATGCGCCTGTTCGACATCGCTCGAATATTCGTAGCGGGTTTCATGAAGGATCGAAATGCGCACTGCTACTTTCCTGCACCTGGTGTGCGATCGTCTGGGTTACTTTGCTCGTCGCGTGTCCCGGCCGCTCCGAGACTTTGCATGCCTTGCGCATGAGAAAAATAGTGCTGCGAAAGCGACGTCGATATCTCGCTTGCTTCATCGACTACCGAGCGCAACAAAGCGACGATCGCTTCGTGCTCGCCGCGTGCGGATCGCGCGAGGTAGGGCGCAAGCGTGGTCGCAACCCAACTGTGCGGGAGAATCCTGTCGTGCAGTAACTCCGGCACATCCCCCATCGCGGTTGCCTCCAGTTTTGCCAGGCGCGCTTGCATCGTTTGCGAAACCCATGCGAGCGATCGCGGGTTATCTCTGTTCAACACGAGTAGTTCAATGAGTGCCTCTGGGTCGCGCCGTTGCAGATAGCGCGAGCGATAGGTGATTGTGCTGTCGAAGAGCCCGAGCACGAGTGAAAAGCCGGTGTCGTTTTCGACCGTTCGCGTTGCGAACGCTTCCGCGAGCGCGGTTGCGAGCGTGATGAGTCGCTCCACTTGTCGCCCAATCGAGAGCATACGCCACCCGTCGTCGCGCGTCATCCGGTCCGACTGTGCTCCGCTCATCGCCATTACATTGAGCGACAGGCGCTCTAACGCTCGCAGCGCGGTTTGTAGCCCGACCTGCTGCGGCGAGTCGTCAGCCAAGACCGCATGAAACTCCTGCTCACTGGCTGCCACGAGCGTCCACTGTTCCAGCGCCAAACGTTCGCGAACCGAAAACGCGGTGAGTTTAAGCGCCGCGAGCGTCGCCGCGACGCTATAAGCACCGCGCTTTGCGTCGCGATCTGTGAGCGACGCAATCAACGAGCGCTCAAACACGGTCGCCGATTGCCGCATTGTCGGCACCGCCTCGGCGACCAGGCCGTTTTCGACGGCGAGGCGAGAAAGCCACTGCTGAGTGCTCGGCAACTCCTCGTCGTTCGAGGCAAGTGCTTCAAGCGTGATTCGCGCAAGGCGGGTGCTGTTGTCCAGTCGCTCGGTGTAGCGCCCGAGCCAGTAGAGATTTTCGGCGGCGCGACTCGAAATACCAAGCGTCGTTCGATGATCGGAAATTGGCGTCAGCGTGGTCGTAAGCGGTGCGGTATCTTCGCGTACGCGTCCCGTGATCGCCCAAACGTCCGCAGAGCTGCCGCCCCGATACATCGACACGATTTCTTTGCCGGAGGGCGCAATCCGTGCGAGTCCACCGGGAAGCACCCGCCAGCGTCGTTCGCCATCGGAGACCGCATAGACTCGCATCATCGCCGCACGCGACTCAATGAACGGCGACATCTGCGCCGCGTTTGCGTCGAACGTGGGCGTCCGCGACAGCGGCAGGTACGACTGCGCAACGAAGCGCTCCGGCGCAGAGGCGATTCGCGCTGCCCATTGCGCTCGTTCGCGCGGACTCATCTGTTTGCCGTTTGCAGGAACAAAGCGGCGCGCCTTATCGCTATAGGTCGGTTTCACCACCAATTGATCGAGCTGGGGCAACATTGCTTGCAGTGCAAGCGTCTCGCCGCACCACCAGGTCGCAATCGAAGGCAGCGCCATCGCTTCACCATAGAGCGCGTCGGAGATTTTCGGCAAGAACGCAAGCACGGCCGACGATTCGAGCCAACTTGATCCAGGCGCGTTGGCAAGCACCACGTTGCCCGCGCGAAACGCCTGCATGAGCCCCGGCACGCCCAGCGCGGAATCGGAGCGCAATTCAAGCGGATCGATGAAGACATCGTCAAGGCGGCGCAAAACAACATCGACCGCTTCGAGCCCCTTCAGTGTTTTGAGCCAAACGCGTTCGTTTCGCACCACCAGATCGCCGCCTTGCGCGAGGGTGATCCCGAGATAGCGAGCGAGATAGACATGCTCAAAATAGGTTTCGGTAAACGGGCCCGGTGTGAGCAGCACGATGTGCGAGGCACTGCCCTTGGTCGAGTGTGCCGCCAGACTTGCCATGAGCGCCCGATAGGCACCGACCACCCGTTCGATCTTGAGGGCGCGAAACGCTTCGGGGAAGAGCCGCGAAACGATCATGCGGTTCTCAAGGAGATAACCGAGACCCGACGGCGCATCGGTGCGGTGCGACATGATCCACCACGCGCCGTCTGGCCCGCGCGCGAGGTCGAAGCCTGCGATATGCAGGTGGGTCCCACCACGCGGCACGATACCGTGCGCTGCGCGTTGATAGCCGGGATGCCCGTGAACGATTGCGTGTGGCAACAACCCGCGCTTGATCAGGGTTTGCGCGCCGTACACATCGGCCAAAACGTCGTTGAGTAAACGCACGCGCTGCAAAACGCCACGCTCGATGGTTTGCCACTCATGCTCGGCAACGATCATCGGCAGCACGTCGAGCGACCAGGGACGCATCTGGCTGGCTGCGTCCGCGTACACGTTGTAGGTGACCCCGTTATCCTCAATCCGCCGTTGCACGGTTTGATTCGATTCACGCAACGCGCGCTGCAGCATCTCGTGCCGATCGGTCGCGGTCACGCCGGCGTGCGAGGACTTGAGCGCCTCGGCAAAGAAGGCTCGCCAGTGCGGTGTGAGCACGCCGTCGGTGCAAAGCATACTTGCCGAGCTATCGGCGCTCGGTGCGACCGAGCGGATGAATTCTTCCACCGTTTCGTTTGCGGTAGAGCGCTGAGTGTCACGCGAAAAAGGCATGGCGAAATTATCTGCGCAATCGTCTCGCGCAAGACCACGATGCGAGCGTGTATCGACATGCAAAACGCTCGAAGCTAACAACAAACAACACTTATGCCCAAATAAATAAGAACAATATCGTAAAAAATAATAAGAGCGTATTTGTACGAAAACTATGCATACCTATTATTTTATTGGGCATAAAATGCTAAAGCTAATTGGTAAACGTAATCGCATGATCGACGACGCGTTGCGCCGCGTCACACCTCGCAAAAAGACACCGCTGACAATCGAATTTCACGGCCGCCGCCGTTCAATTCACGCGGACGTCCGAAGTGCGACGCCGCCGGTCGCAACGCGATGCAGTGACGAGCAATCGCGACCTCGATTCAGCGCACCGGTCTCGCCGCAGTTCCCGTGTTGCGGCATTCGCTTCATCGCGTCGCGAGAGAAAGGAAATAGCACCTTAGCCGCTCTGCGGAAGCGAAGAATAGTAGACTCAGTCCACTATCGGTTCGTACTTCACCTTAAATTCCTATGGCAGCTAGCGTCGCTCAGAACGAAATCATCGCCATGCGACGGTTCAATCGCTTCTACACCAAGGCCATCGGCGCGCTCAAACGCGGTCTGCACGACAGCAAATTCAGCTTGACCGAGGTACGGGTGCTCTACGAGCTCGCGTACCCAAGCGCGAGCGCGCCGCTCACCGCCGCTGCGCTCTGCCAGTTGCTCGATCTCGACACGAGCTATTGCTCGCGGCTGCTGCGGAATTTCGAGTCGCGCGAGCTGCTCTCGCGCAAACCGTCGCGAGCCGATGCCCGGGTGATGCAGCTTCGTTTAACGGCAAAGGGAGCGCGTGCGCTGGCAGCGCTGGAGCGCGCAACCGACGCTCAGACCTCCGCGATGCTTGCGAGGCTTGCCACAAACGATCGCGGCAATCTATTGGCGTCGATGCAAACCATCGAAGACACGCTGCGTCCGGTGACCGAGCGCGCCGCGCCGCGCGAGTCCGCCCCGAGTGCCGTGTCCGACATGTCGCCGCGCTACCGCCTGCGCTCGCATCGACCGGGCGACATGGGATGGGTAATATCGAGACACGGCGCGCTCTACGCCCAGGCGTACGGCTGGGACGAGAGTTTCGAGGCGATGGTGGCGCAAATCTGCGCCCGGTTCATCCTCAAGTTCGATCCCGAGCGCGAATGTTGTTGGATTGCGGAAGACGATAGCGGGCTCATCGGGAGTGTGTTTGTGGTTAAAAAGAGCGCGACGACCGCGAAACTTCGCATGCTGATCGTGGAGCCGCGCGCGCGGGGCATGAAACTCGGTGCCAAACTTGTCGACGAGGCAATTGCCTTTGCGCGCGCTAGAGGCTACAAAAAAATGACGCTCTGGACGAACGATATCCTGCACGCCGCCCGCCACATCTACGTCGCGCGCGGCTTCAAGCTAGTGAAAGAAGAGAGCCATCGCAGCTTTGGCAAAGACCTGGCGGGTCAGTATTGGGATTTGAGTCTCTAGCAATTTCGCGCAACGCGCTGCCTACAATCGCCGCATGCGCTTTGCGAAGAGCGCTCAACCCGGACGCCAAATTTATGAACTCGTTACTCGACGCTCTCTACACACAAGCCGACGAATTCGTTGCTATTCGTCGCGATATTCACAGCGAACCTGAAATGGCGTTTGAGGAGCATCGCACGTCCGAGTTGGTTGCGAACGCGCTGGCGAGTTACGGCTACGAGGTCCATCGTGAAATCGGCGGAACGGGTGTTGTCGGTCAATTGAAGCGTGGCGACGGCACGAAGCGCGTCGGTCTGCGCGCCGACATGGATGCGTTGCCGATTGTGGAGGCGAACACCTTCGGCTACGCGAGCAAACGCCGCGGCTTCATGCATGCCTGCGGTCACGATGGGCATACGGCGATGCTGCTCGCAGCTGCGAAATACATCGCGAAGCGCGCACGATTCTCTGGCACGCTAAATTTGATTTTTCAGCCGGCGGAAGAGGGCGCGGGCGGCGCGAGGCGCATGATGGACGAGGGCCTATTTGAGCGCTTCCCGTGCGACGCCGTGTTTGCGATTCACAACTCGCCTGGCGTTGCGCAGGGCACATTTCACGTGCGCCCGGGCGCAACCATGGCTTCTTCGGCGAATGTGACGATCACGCTTACTGGCGTCGGCGGACACGGGGCACTGCCGCATCATGCGCGCGATGTGATCGTTGCCGCGTCGAGCGTGGTGATGGCGCTGCAAACCGTGATCGCGCGCGGCATAGATCCGCAAAAAACTGGCGTCGTCACGGTCGGCGCGATCCACGCCGGCACCGCGAACAATGTGATTCCGCAAGAGGCAACGTTGTTGCTTTCGGTGCGTGCGCTTGATCGCGAGACCAACGCACTCATCGAAGCGCGCATTCGCGAAATCGTTGAATTGCAGGCGAAGAGTTTTGGTTGCACGGCGACGATTGATTATCAGCACAACTATCCCGTGCTCGTGAACTCGGAAGCGGAAGCGCGTTTTGCGTACGAGGTCGCGCGCGATTTGGTGGGCTCAGACAAAGCCGTTTGGAATGCACCGGCAATCACAGCGAGCGAAGACTTCGCGTACATGCTTGAAAAACTGCCGGGCTGTTATCTCTTTATCGGCAACGGCGACGGCGGAAGCCCCGGCGCGTGCATGGTGCACAACCCGAGCTACAACTTCAATGACGACAACATCGCGGTCGGTTCCGCGTTTTGGGTCGCGCTCACGCAGCGGTTTCTTGCCTGAGCCGGTCGATTCGTTTGCCTCGGGATCAGAGGTAGTTTCTCTATCAGCATAAGCTGTTACCGCCCCATATTATTTGACGACTCAGCAATTTTTTGTTTATTTTCGAAAATTACTAAATTCGAGATAAATCCCACAATTAATTGGGCGAAAAAGTGATGAGTTGTTGCAAATTAATAAAAACTTGCACAGCATTGCGATATGCAATATATTGCAATAATGCAGGAGAGTGATGCGGCAGTATTTTGCTAACCGCATCCACCGAAGGCGCAATCTCCCATACACGCTCAGGTCACCACTACTGCACAGGTTTTACTCAGCCGTCTGGAGAGACGTCATCAGGAGATGATGCGCCGAAGGAGCAAGCGTAAGTGAATCAGGCACTTGCGTGAATCTCTCAGGTACCGAGGACAGGGGGAGCGGCACGAATTGATCGAGGCTAGGCAAGCCGCGTTTTCGCGGTGGACCAACGCAATGATCGAATCTGCTTCTCTTTCCAAAAAGGCACAAAAATGCATGTTCTCGTTCTAGGAAGTGGTCTGCTCGGCGTCAGCACCGCCTATTACCTCTCCCAACTCGGCCACCAAGTCACGGTCGTCGACCGCCAAGCCTCGCCTGCCGCTGAAACCAGCTTCGCCAACGGCGGCCAAATTTCAGTGAGCCACGCGGAGCCTTGGGCGAACCCAAGCGCGCCACTCAAAGTGTTGCAATGGCTTGGCAAAGAAGATGCGCCGCTCTTGTTTCGCATTCGCGCCGACATGCGGCAATGGCTTTGGGGTTTGCAATTCATGCGCGAATGCACGCCCGCGCGCACGCGGCACAACATCGAACAAATCGTGCGTCTTGGTACGTACAGCCGCAGCATGTTGCAAGAGCTTCGCGCGAACACCGGGCTGTCTTACGATCAACGCACGCAAGGCATTCTTCACTTCTACACATCGAAGAAAGAGTTCGACGGCGCACTAAAACCCGCCGAACAAATGCGCGCCTTGGGTTGCGAACGTCAGGTGGTGAGCGCGGATGAAGCAATAAAAATCGAGCCTGCGCTAGCGCACATTCGCTCGCAACTCGCAGGCGCGACCTACACGGCGGAAGACGAATCCGGCGACGCCAATCGTTTCGCGCGCGAGCTGGTGAAGCTCTGCGAAACGCCACACCGTCACAGCATTGCGCGAAGCGGGCGGCACCATCGATCACGTCGAAGCGACCGATAGCGAAGGCCGCTTTCAGCGTTTGCGCGCCGATAGTTTCGTGCTCGCGATGGGCAGCTTGAGCCCGCTCTATGCAGCGCCGCTGGGCATTCGCCTGCCGATTTATCCGGCGAAAGGCTACTCGGTCACGATGCCCGTGAAAGACGCATCGATGGCGCATCAAGTGAGCTTGACCGATGATGAATTCAAGCTCGTGTTCTCTCGACTTACGGGGCCGAATGGCGATCGACTTCGCATCGCAGGCACCGCGGAATTGAACGGTTACGACCGCGACTTAAATCGCGTGCGCTGCGAAGCGATCGTTCGTCGTGTCGAACAACTCTTTCCCGGCGCGGGCGACACCACGCAAGCCAGTTTCTGGACCGGATTGCGTCCCGCAACGCCTTCCAACGTGCCACTCATTGGCAAAACGAAGCTCCCGAATCTCTATCTCAACACCGGTCACGGCACGCTGGGCTGGACGCACGCCTGTGGCTCGGGCAAGAGCATCGCGCGCATCGTGAGCGGGCTCGCGCCCGAGGTCGATTTCGCTTTCACCGGCGTCGATCGCGG
>JAAFJI010000173.1 GCA_013298045.1 Betaproteobacteria bacterium | reverse complement strand
ACGGCAGTCCACGCCACGCGTTCAATTCCTCGCAGCTGATCTTCGGCAGGGTCTCCGGCAACATCAAACCGCCGTCTTCGGCGAGACCGGAGAGAAGCACTTGGCTGAAGGTTTGTTTGGTCGGATGACCGCGAGTGGAGATGTATTTCATCGTTTGATCAAGAGATCGGAGCGAGCTTGCTCGCGATTGCGCTTGCATATTGCTGCAATGATCGCGAGCAAGCTCGCTCCTGCCGTTCGTTAAGCCAAATTCTCAAGTCGCAACATCACAATCTTCCCACGCGTGCTCGGTTGCGCTTCGATCGACGCAATCGCTTGTTTCATGTTTTTCTCAATCGTTTCGTGTGTGAGCAGAATGATGTCGGTCTGCGCTTCGCCTTCCTCAGGTTCTTTCTGCAAGAGCGCGTCGATCGAGATATTGTTGTCGGCGAGCACACGCGTAATGTCGGCAAGCACACCTGGCTTGTCATCAACGCGCAAACGCAGGTAGTACGAAGTTTCGACGTCATCCACCGAGAGCACTGGCTCTGAGCCAATACGATCGTGATGAAACGCGAGATAAGGCACGCGATGTGCGACATTGGCGTCGATCAAACGCGCAACGTCAACAAGGTCGGCAATCACTGACGAGGCCGTCGGACTCGCGCCGGCGCCAGCCCCGTAGTAAAGCGTCGCGCCCGCTGCGTCGCCTTTGACTAGCACGGCGTTCATCACGCCTTCCACGTTCGCGATCAAACGCTTCGTCGGAATCAAGGTCGGATGCACTCGCAATTCAATGCCAGCCGCGCGACGGCGAGCAATGCCCAAAAGTTTAATTCGATAGCCCATTTCTTCCGCGTAACGAATATCGACGGCATCAATCTTGGTGATACCTTCAACGTGTGCTTTGTCGAACGAGAGCGGAATGCCGAACGCGAGCGAGGCAAGGATCGAGACTTTGTGCCCTGCGTCGATGCCCTCAATATCAAAGGTTGGGTCGGCTTCGGCATAGCCTTTTTCTTGCGCGGCCTTGAGCACGTCGGCGAATGCGAGCCCTTTGCTACGCATTTCCGACAAGATAAAGTTAGTCGTGCCGTTGATGATTCCCGCGATCCATTCGATGCGATTGGCAACGAGCGATTCGCGCAAAGTTTTGATGATCGGAATACCGCCAGCAACTGCGGCTTCAAAGGCGACGATCACCCCTTTTGTGCGCGCGGCGGAAAATATTTCGTCGCCGTGCATCGCGAGCAGCGCTTTGTTCGCGGTGACGACATGTTTTCCATTTGCGATTGCTTTGAGGATCAAGGTTTTCGCGGGCTCGTAGCCACCGAGCGTTTCGACGACGACATCTACGTTTGGCGAATCGACTGCTTCGACGAGCGACATCACGGGAATCGTCGCGCCGCTCATACGCTTGATCGCGCGCTCAGGCGACCGCGCGCCGACGGCAACGATGTTAATTGCGCGACCGGCGCGACGAGAGATTTCAACGGCATTGCGCGTGAGCACATCGAATGTGCCGCCGCCGACGGTGCCTAAACCTAGTATTGCAATGTTTAGGGCGTTCATTGATAGCCTTCGGCGAAAACGGAAATGAACGCAGGACGAATGACGAATGACGTCGGCGCTCCGCGCCTATGACGCAAAGCTTGTTTGAAATCCTCGCGGAAAATAGCTAATGTTTTGTGGAACCACTCGTACATAACCTTGCGTCCTGGCGCCGAAGGCGCGTCGTCATTCGTCTTTCGTCCTGCTGTTGCGCGCAGCGCTACAGCAGTCCGTCTTTTCTAAACATTTCTTTGATGCCGCGAACTGCTTGCCGACTGCGTGACTCATTCTCGATCAGTGCGAATCGCACATGCGTATCACCATACTGCCCAAATCCAATCCCCGGCGACACGCTCACTTTCGCATCCGCGAGCAGCTTCTTCGCAAACTCGAGCGAGCCCATTTTCTTGTACGCATCGGGAATCTTCGCCCAGATGTACATCGAAGCTTTCGGGTTATCAACCATCCAGCCCGCTTCGTGCAAGCCTTTCACCATCACGTCGCGACGGTGTTCGTATTTCAGACGAATCTCTTCCACGCAGTCTTGGGGGCCTTCGAGCGCGGCAATCGATGCCACTTGAATCGGTGTGAAGGTGCCGTAATCGTGATAGCCCTTGATGCGGCCGAGCGCGTTCACGAGATGCGCGTTGCCCACCATGAAGCCCACACGCCAACCTGCCATGTTGTAGCTCTTGCTCATTGTGAAGAACTCGACAGCGACGTCCTTCGCGCCCTTCACTTGCATGATCGACGGCGCTTTATAGCCGTCGAAACCTAAGTCCGCGTAAGCGAGGTCGTGCACGACCCAAATGCCATGCTCGCGCGCGAGCGCAACGATCTTTTCAAAGAAGGGAAGATCGACACATTTGGCAGTTGGATTCGACGGGAAACCCAAGATCAACATCTTCGGCTTCGGAAAGCTTTCGCGAATTGCGCGCTCGACTTCCTCGAAGAAATCGACATCATCCGTCATCTTCACGCTGCGAATGTCTGCACCCGCGATGATCGCTCCGTAAATGTGAATTGGGTAGCTCGGATTCGGTACCAGCGCGGTGTCGCCGCGATCCATCGTCGCGAGCATCAAATGTGCAAGACCTTCCTTCGAGCCGATGGTGACGATCGCTTCGGTTTCTGGATCAATCCATGCGCCGTAGCGTTGCGCATACCAACTGGCGATTGCTTTGCGCAAACGCGGAATGCCTTTTGAAACAGAGTAGCCGTGCGTATCGCCGCGCTGCGCGGTTTCGACGAGCTTATCAACGATGTGTTTTGGCGTTGGCCCGTCGGGATTGCCCATTCCGAAATCGATGATGTCCTCGCCGCGACGGCGAGCGTTCATTTTGAGTTCGGAGGTGATTGCGAAAACGTAAGGCGGGAGGCGCTTGATACGCGCGAATTCGGTTTGCATAAATGCTGTCGCCCAAAGGGCGTTCCTGGTGCGAAGGGATTGACGTACACCTCTCCGATCCGGCAGCGAATCTGACAGACAGAGGAGGCACCTGCGGTGTAGTTTAATGCAGCGCAGCATGCTCATGCAATCCGAGCGGCTTATGCCTTGGTCAGCCTCGTCTCGCGTTGGCTCAACACGGTCGTTTTGACGAAGCGATTTTCCAGGCTATAATTTGTGGCTTAGCGGCTGTAGCTCAGTTGGATTAGAGTACTTGGCTACGAACCAAGGGGTCGTGGGTTCAATTCCTGCCAGCCGCGCCATATTCTGTAAGGGTTAGTCAGCTCACGCGACTAACCCTTTTTCGTTTGTACTATCTGTTCCCAATTTCGGAGGTTCCATGAAACGCTTTTCACTTCGCACCCTGGTAGCGTCGTTCGCCGTGCTTGCTCTGGCTGGCGCGGTTGGCGCGCAAACTTTCAAGGTCACGACAATCCCCGAAGAGGCTGCGACGGAGCAGGTTCGCAAGTTTGGTCCGATCGTGAAATACCTCGAATCGAAGCTTGGCATGAAGGTTGAATTCACGCCGGTGAACGATTACCCGGCAGCTGTCGAGGCGTTGGTGAACAAACAAGTGGATTTAGTCTGGTTCGGGGGCTTCACCCACGTGCAAGCCAACGTTCGCTCCGGTGGCAAAATCATCCCAATCGCGCAGCGCGAAGAAGACACGAAATTTCAATCCGTGTTCATCACCAAAACCAATTCCGGCATCAAAACGCTGGGCGATCTGAAGGGCAAACAAGTCTCTTTTGGCTCTGCATCGAGCACCTCTGGCCACTTGATGCCGCGCAGTTTCCTGCTCGCGGCAAGCATCGATCCCGACAAAGATTTCAAACGGGTCGCGTACTCCGGCGCGCACGATGCAACGATCGCTTCCGTCGTGTCCGGCAAGGTTGATGCAGCAGCGCTCGATATTACGGTGTGGAACAAATTCGTGAACGAGAAAAAGGTTGATACAAGTGACGTGAACGTGTTCTACACAACGCCTGGTTACTTCAATTACAACTGGTCAGTGCACGCCGATATGCCCGCTGCGACCCGCGATCGCCTAACCAAAGCGATTCTTGATATTGACGCCAATGACGCGCTCGGCAAGGAAATCCTGAGCCTCAATCGCGCGACGAAGTATGTGCCGACACGCCCGGAAAACTATAAAGGTCTGGAAACGGCAGCCAGAAGTGCCGGTTTGTTGAAGTAATTTTCGGCACCTCTCGGAATCGTTTGAAAGCGACACTGAATACCGTTGATGCGCGGCATCCCGCTGCAAGGCAAGACGCCGCGCCCGCGATTCGCACGATCTCGCTCACTTTTGAGCAAGGCGAGCAGGTTGCGGTGATCGGTGCTTCGGGCTCAGGAAAAACGACGCTCCTGCACGCGATTGCCTGCGCGTTGAAACCGAGCGCGGGAACGCTCACCCTTGCAAACCAAAATCCCTGGGCGGTGTCCGGTCGGGCGCTGCAAGCGATTCGCGGCCAACTGTTCTTGGCACCACAAACCCCGCCATTGCCGCCGCGCCAACGCGTGGTGACTTCGGTGCTCGCCGGACGCCTTCCGCACCAAAGCTTATGGGCGAGCTTGCGCAGTTTGTTCTATCCGAGCGGCATCACAGAGGCCGAGACCGCGCTCGCGCATTTTGACGTCGCCGACAAACTCTTCGAACGTGTAGATCGACTCTCCGGCGGCGAGCGGCAGCGCGTGGGTCTTGCGCGGGCGCTCGCGAGTGATGCGTCGCTCTATCTGGTTGACGAGCCACTTTCCGCGCTAGATCCAACTCGCGCGCAGCTCGCAATTTCGAGTTTGACCACTGCCGCGAAAGAACGCGGTGCCACGCTCGTTTGCACGCTCCATCAGGTCGACACTGCGCTTGCCTCGTTCCCAAGGGTCATCGGTCTGCGCGACGGCTTAGTGGCCTTCGATGTGCCGTCGGCGGAGGTGACTCGCGACATGCTGCATGCGCTTTATGCGAACAAGCTCAATGAGTTGAATGGACCTGCGCCCGCACCGGAGACCATCGAGCAACCATCTCAGCCTGCGGTGATGCATTGTCGATGAACAACGGAGTTACGTCACCCGCGCGTGCTGGTAGTGCCACAGGGAGTTCAGAAGTTCGTCGGGACCCCGCCTGGATGGGTCGCTTGTTCTGGTCTCTCGCAGCGCTCGTGGTCGCCTGGCCAATGCTCGTTGCCACTGAGTTCAAACCTTGGGTGTTTTTCGAACCCTCGTCGATGAAACCAACGCTCAAATTCCTGAGCGACTTCGTCCCACCGAAAGTGGAGCCTTCGTTTCTCGCGTTGGTCGCGAAAGAAACTTGGCGCACCGTTGCCATCGCGACCGCCGGGATTGCCATTGCTTTCGTGATCGCGGTGCCGCTTGCGCTTGTCTCGGTTCGCGTGCTTTCGATTTCGGCGTTGACCGGACGCATGAACGCGCTGCCTGCAAGCGTTCGCTACGCGGCTCGTGCCCTCGCGATTTTGCTGCGCAGCGTGCCAGAACTGATCTGGGCGCTGGTGTTCGTGCGCGTAGTCGGCTTGGGACCAACGGCGGGCGTGCTCGCTATCGCGCTTACGTACGGCGGCATGCTTGGCAAGGTCTACGCCGAGATTCTTGAAAGCGGCGAGACGCACGCCACCGCCTCGCTCTTGCGCAACGGCAGCGGACGCCTACAGGCATTTTTCTACGGCTTGTTGCCGCAGAACGCCGCCGAATTGACGAGCTACACGGTATATCGCTGGGAATGCGCGATCCGCTCTTCCGCAGTGCTCGGTTTCGTCGGCGCGGGCGGTCTGGGGCAGCAGATGGACACCTCGATGAAGATGTTCAACGGCTCGGAAGTGGCCACGATGTTGCTCGTGTTCATCGCGCTCGTCTGGCTCGCCGATTACGCGAGCGCGTGGCTCAGAAGGACCCTCGCGTGAAATCGGTAGAAGCGGCATCGGTCGCGATCATCTGTATCGATCGAGTGGCGAGGTCAGCGGAAACCTCCGTTCATATGTCCGCCGGTTCGCGCATGTCACTTGGGGTGAGACCGCTATTTTCATGAAACCGCCCGCCAACGAAACCTATCGGTTGCCCCCGCGCTTGTTCGACGCGCGCTGCAAAGCTTGCTGGTTTGTTTTCGGCTTGATTTGCCTGACGATTGCGAGCTTCGTGACGCTCGATTTGCAATTCGCGAAGTTCTTTTCGGGCGAATCGATGGCGCGCATGGGGAAGTTTTTGGCCGAGCTCACCTCGCCGACGATCGATCCCGCATTTCTCAAGAAGCTTGGCGTCGCAACGTTTGAGACGCTCGCGATGTCTGCGCTTGGCACGATCATCGCGGCCGCGCTGGGTCTTTTACTCGCATTGCCCGCGAGCAAGACCCATGACGCAGATCGCGCCCGCTGGCGCGGTGTCACGCGACTCATTTTGAACGCGTTGCGCTCGATACCAGAGCTCATGTGGGCCGCGCTGTTGTTGATCTCGGCCGGACTCGGGCCTTTCGCTGGAACGCTCGCGCTCGCGTTTCACACGGCTGGCGTCCTCGGTCGTTTGTTCTCAGAAGCAATCGAAAATTCGCCGCAAAACGCGGCCTTCGCATTGCGCACGCGCGGCGTCGGCGAAGGACGAATTTTTCTCTACGCAACGCTCCCGCAAATCTTGCCGCAACTGATGAGCTATACGCTCTATCGTTGGGAAAACAACATTCGTGCCGCCGCGATCCTAGGCGTGGTCGGCGGCGGCGGGCTCGGGCAATTGCTCTCGTTTCACATGGGCTTGTTTCAAATGCCCGAAA
The DNA here is from genome assembly GCA_013298045.1 of Betaproteobacteria bacterium. Lineage (GTDB taxonomy): Bacteria > Pseudomonadota > Gammaproteobacteria > Burkholderiales > Casimicrobiaceae > Casimicrobium. Next base: position 981 of record JAAFJI010000173.1, on the reverse strand, counting down.
CGAGTTCGATTTTGATTGCGATGATGTTGCTGGTAGCGCTGGTCGATCTGTTGAGCTATGGCGCGCGACGTTTGATGCAGCGCTGAGTGCTCGGCTATGTTTTTGGTTTGAACTGCTCATCAATCGGAATGCGATAGCCATTCGCTAACCGATTCGTTTCGTTCGCGAGGCCAACGACTGCGAGTAGCTCGGCGAATTGCTCCTCTGTCATCCCGGCTTTCATCGCCGCCGCGTGGTGCGAGTGAATACAGTATTCGCAGTTGTTGGTTGCGCTCACCGCGATGTAGATCATTTCTTTGGTGAGCGGATCAAGTGCGCCGGGCGACATCACTTGCTTCACGTTCGCCCAGATACGCTCAAGCGTCGGCGCGTGCGCGGCGAGCACGCGCCAGAAATTGTTGATCCACGTGACCTTGCGCGTGTGCTTAATGTCGTCGAACACGGCTTGTACGCGCGCATTCGTTGCGCCGTCAGTCTCCATTTTTACGAGTGCGGTCATCGGTTGCTCCAGAAATCATTTGGTTCGCCGTATTCTCCGCGAATCTTGGGCGCATTGTGACGCATCGCTCACGTGCTCGATTGCGAGACCGGAAGTGCAATGCACGAATGCGTGCGAGCACAATTGAGCTAAATTTGATTTGTGTGAAATAAACGATGCCTCAATTCGCAGCCAATCTCTCGATGCTCTATCCCGAGCGGCCGTTTCTCGAACGCTTCGACGCCGCAGCGCAGGATGGTTTCAAAGCGGTTGAGTATTTGTTTCCTTACGCGTATCCCGCCGACGAGTTGCGTGCACGACTACGGGCGAACGGTTTGCAACAGGTGTTGTTCAATGCCCCGCCCGGCGGGGTTAACGCGGCGTCAATCGATGCTGCGTGGGCGTCGGGTGACAAAGGGACCGCGTCGGTGCCAGGGCGCGAAGCGGAGTTCCGCGCGGGCTTCGCGCTTGCGCTCTCGTATGCGCGTGCGCTTGCCTGTCCG
>JAAFJI010000172.1 GCA_013298045.1 Betaproteobacteria bacterium | reverse complement strand
CTGTAACTGGGATCGGTTCAACGGAAAGCTCAACAACACCGGGCTTCACGTGCCCACGGGCGCGTGCGGCGGCGTGTGTGTGGCGGGCTTCGTGCAAGGCGGCGGCTACGGCTACACCTCGCGCGCGTATGGCATTCAGAGCGATTGCGTGACCTCGTTTCGCGTGATCCTGGCCGACGGCAGCTTGGTGATTGCAACGCCCACGGTAAACACCGATCTCTTCTGGGCGCTACGCGGTGGCACCGGCGGCAATTTCGGGGTGGTCACACAAGTGGGTTACCAAGCGGTCTCGCTGCCAAGCGTCTGGGGGTGGGCGATTTCGTGGGACTACGCGTACGCCGCGCAGGCGCTCACGCTCATGCAAACGAGCTACATGAAAACCGGTTGCCCCGATCAGGTGGGCTACATGATGAACGTCGGTTTCTACCAGGGACAAGCGGTGTACATGGTGCAGGGCATGTACGCCGGTTCGCGTGCGGACGGAATGAACGCGATCGCGTCCTTGCTTGCGATTCCCACGGCGCAGTTGCTCGTCGATCAAGTCGGCACGTATCCATTCATGGATAACTATCTTGAAGACAATCCTTACGGTATGCCCGATCAACCGGACGGCACGCCCGAGGCGAAAGCGAGCTGCTACATCGACAAGCAAATTCCGCAATCGGTGTGGCAGCGAGTGATGGACTACGTGCTCACCTCGCCGAACAAATGGAGCTTGGTCTACACCGAGCCCTACGGCGGTGCGATCAATCGCTATCCAGCGCAGAACAGCGCGTTTATTCATCGCAACGTCGATTTCGATTTCTGCGTCGATGTGTTTTGGCAGAGCGACAGCGAGAAGGCAGCCATGATCGCCTGGATGGATCAACTGATGCAAATCGTTGCGCCGTATTCGAATGGTCACGTCTATCAAAACTATCCCGATCCTCGTCTCACAAACTGGCAATGGGCCTACTTCGGCGATGCGTATCGAAAACTGCAACGGGTGAAAACGACCTACGATCCAAACAACTTTTTCCGCTATCAACAAAGCATTGTCGGCGCGTAATTGCTTCGGCGTCGATGCGAACGCGTCCGCACCATAACAGGGTTCCACTTTGACGATACCAGTCCTCGAAACCGAACGGCTCGTCCTGCGTCCGCATCGCAGCGATGATTTTGACGCGCTGGCGGCAATGTGGGCAGACCCCGATGTCGTGCGGCATATTGGTGGCGTTGCCTCGAAACCCGACGAGAGCTGGGCTCGTTTGCTTCGCTACGCTGGTCACTGGTCGCTACTTGGATTTGGCTATTGGGCGGTTGAGACGAAGCGCGATGGGCGTTTTGTCGGCGACGTCGGATTCGCGGACTGGAGACGCGAATTGACGCCCTCGCTTGACGGTCTGCCGGAGGCGGGCTGGGTGTTCTTGCCGACGGTACATCGCCAGGGTATCGCCAGCGAGGCACTCACCGCCGCGCTTACCTGGGGCGACAAAAATCTCGGCAAAAAGCACACCGCCTGCATCATCGACGACGATAACCTCGCTTCGATACGTCTTGCCGAGCGACACGGCTACCGCGAATTCGCGCGCTCACTCTACAAAAATTCCAGGGTGATTCAGTTTCGCCGCTGACCGTACGCGAGCGCTGCGCATGACGCGATGCAGGCGCTGCGAATCCGTTCGCTCGCTATCATTTCGTTTGAACTAGAACAAAGCCTATCTCTTGTCGTCTTCCCACCGCATGACCCCGACCGAGCGCCGCGCCAGCGGATGGCTCGCGTCAATCTACGCGCTGCGCATGTTGGGGCTATTCTTGATTTTGCCGGTGTTTGCGATTTACGGTCGTGAACTGCCTGGCGGACAAGAGGCGTATTTGATTGGGCTCGCGGTGGGCATCTACGGGCTGACGCAAGCGATCTTTCAGATCCCATTCGGTGCCGCGAGTGATCGCTTCGGTCGTAAACCTGTGATCGTGTTCGGTTTAATCGTGTTTGCGATCGGCAGCGTTGTTGCCGCGATGTCGGATACGATTGCCGGCATCATCGCTGGACGGGCAATTCAAGGTGCTGGCGCGGTGAGCGCTGCTGTGTCTGCGTTCGTCGCGGATTCCACGCGTGACCAAGTTCGTACGAAAGCGATGGCGATGGTCGGCGGATCAATCGGCTTGACGTTCGCGATTTCGTTGATTTTTTCGCCACCGCTGACGGCTGCGATTGGTTTGTCAGGTCTCTTTTGGCTCACGGCCGCGCTTGCTTTGCTCGGCATTGTCGTCGTCGTTTGGTTTGTGCCGCCAGCGCCTGTACGTCCGCAGACGCCGGAGCCGATTGCGCACGGCGACGTGCTCTTCGACCCGCAACTTTTTCGCTTGAATGTCGGTGCGTTTCTTCTGCATATGTTTCAGACGGCGCTCTTCGTCGTAGTGCCGGTCCTGCTCGTCGAACGAGGCGAGTTGCCTTCACCATCGCATTGGCACGTTTATCTTCCAGTTCTCGTCGTCTCATTCGCGTTGATGATTCCGCCGATGCTTGCGGCCGAGCGAAAAGGTAAGGTCAAACTCGTCTTCCTTTGCGCGATCGCCGTACTAACGATTTCTATGCTTCTCGCACCCACATTGACGACGATGGCTAAAGGTGCTCTTGGTGGTCTGATCGTCTTCTTGCTTTTGTTCTTTTTTGCGTTCAATTTGCTTGAGGCGATGCAGCCCTCCCTCGTCTCACGTATGGCACCACAGCACATCAAGGGATTCGCTATGGGTGTCTACAGCACTACAATGAATCTTGGGCTATTCGCCGGAGGCATCGTCGGCGGCTCGCTAGCAAAACGGTTCGGCAACGACACCGTGTTTTATGGGTGCGCGGCGCTTGCTGCGCTTTGGTTCGTGGTGGCCTACTCGATGACTCCACCACTTGCAAGGAAAAAGGAGATGTAAATGGCTTCGGTGAATAAGGTAATCCTAGTGGGCACGCTCGGCAAAGATCCCGAGATGCGTTATCTGCCTTCGGGCGAAGCGGTCGCGCAATTGTCGATTGCGACCAATGAAGTTTGGAAAGACAAACAAGGCAACAAACAAGAGCGCACCGATTGGCATCGCGTCGAATTCATCGGACGCACTGCTGAGGTCGCTGGCGAGTACCTCAAAAAAGGGCGTCAGGCGTACATCGAAGGCAGTGTTCGCTATGACAAATGGACCGACAAAGAAGGTCAAGAGCGCTACATGACCAAGATTCGGGGCGATCGTTTGCAACTGCTCGGCTCGCGCGAAGGCGGTGGTGGCGGCGAGGCCTCCTATGACGAAGGCGGCGGTGCACCTGCACCTGCGCCACGCGCTGCACCAGCGGGCGCTTCGGCGGGTTCCGCGAAGAAATCGAAGCTCGACGATTTCGACGACGATATTCCGTTTTAAGTCGTAGGCTCTCTGTTTCACAAAACGCCATCGTTGATGGCGTTTTTTATGCGTAAAGAAGTTTCCACATGGGTATTCCCTCTCTCTTCAAAGATCGTCTCTCACTACCAGTAATCGGCGCGCCACTCTTCATCATCTCGCATCCGCCACTGGTGCTTGCACAGTGCATGGCCGGAGTGGTCGGCTCGTTCCCTGCGTTAAATGCGCGACCGAAAGAGCAGCTCGATGAGTGGCTGCACGAAGTTACGGAGACGCTTGCGAGCGTGCGTGCGAAGGAGCCCGCGCGACGCATTGCCCCGTTCGCGGTTAATCAAATTGTTCACGCGAGCAACGATCGTCTCGATCACGACATGGTTTTGTGTGAAAAATACAAAGTGCCGATGTTGATTACCTCGCTGCGCGCACCGGGCGATGTCGTGAAGCAAGCGCATGCGTGGGGCGGCATCGTGTTTCACGATGTGATTTCGATTCGTCATGCGGAGAAAGCGCTCGAAGCGGGCGTGGATGGTTTGATCCTCGTGTGCGCGGGCGCAGGCGGGCATGCGGGGACGCTCTCGCCATTTGCACTCGTGCGCGAAGTGCGCAAGTTCTACGACGGGCCAATTGCGCTCTCGGGCGCGATTGCGCATGGCGCGAGCATTCTCGCGGCGCAAGCGATGGGCGCGGATTTCGCCTACATCGGCACGCGTTTCATCGCGACGAAAGAAGCGCGCGCGGTCGATGCTTACAAAGACATGATCGTGAATTCGAGCGCGCAGGACATCGTGTATTCGTCGCTCTTCACGGGCATCCACGGCAACTATTTGAAGGGCTCGGTGAAAAGTGCCGGGCTCGACCCAGACAACTTGCCGAGCGCCGACAAAACCGCAATGAACTTCGGCGGCGGCGCTGCGAAAGCGTGGAAAGACATTTGGGGCGCGGGGCAAGGCGTGGGGCAGATGGACAGCGTATCGACGACCGAGGACGTCGTTGCCAAATTGAAGCGCGAGTATCTTGAGGCTGTCGCAAACCACCGAGCCGCCACGCAGCCGTACGAATGATCCTCGGCAAGCGAGCCGTCGTCAGTTCAGGCTAGGACGGGTGTCGCGCTAGCGGATCAGCGCAGCAAGATCGCTGCCGTGCAACACGCGTATCCCATTTTTCGCCGCAAACTGCGTCGCGGCGTCGCTCACCGCGTTAATTGCCACATACACGCCGCGCCCGGTGTCTGCCTTCTCCATCGCAGCAAGGAGTTCGCGCAGCGGTTCGATCCCGTGGTTGGCCGCCTTCCATCGTTTAGCACTCACGAGCGTGGTGTAGCCATTTTTTTCCAGCGCTAAATCGGCACCTGGCTTCGTAAATGGCGTCGCTTTGTAGTCATCGCGCTCGTACGCCGCCGCAAGCGTCTCGACGAATTCGCGGGCTGACATGACGGAGAGCTTTTGCAACGCCGCTTCGATTTGCGCGTGGCTCATCGTGTTGCGTTGTTTCCATGCGGCGATGCAACCGATGACGATAAAAGGGACGCTAGATAGCGCGCCTGCGATTTTGAGGTCTTTCGGAAACAGTGCGAACGCGCCTGCGCCGACCACGGCGGCGACGATGAAACTCACCCACCAGGGCGCGCGAAGCAGCCGAGCGAAGAGCGATTTGTCGGAAATTTGTAGCGCCACGGACAAGTCACCTTTTGTTGCGGACGCGGGAGTTTGTCACAACCCCGATGGCGAGTGCTTGGTTTGGCGGGGAGCTCAGTTTTCGCCAGGCGCACGGGTATATCGGCGCGTAGACGAACTACTCGCGACTCGAAACTTTGGCTGCGGTTTGCGCGTCGCGGCGAATCTCTCGCAACATATACAGATAAAGCCCTTCGACTTTCTCTCGCGCCCAAGGGGTTTTGCGGAGAAATTTAAGGCTTGAATTGATGCTGGGATCGAGCGTAAAGCAACGAATGGGGATGCGTTCGCCAAGGCTCGTCCAACCGAAATGAGCGACGAGTGCCTTGAGGATCGCTTCCAGCGTGAGCCCGTGCAAGGGATCGGCTGTTTTTTGCGTTGTGGTGTTCATGAGTCGTCAAGGAAACACTGAATAAGTCCCGGCGATGCAGCGCGCCTTGGCTTGCGACGCAGTGCCAGGGGAAAGCAAATTCATAGCCGTGGCTATGACGAGCATTTTCGCCGAAGCGAGACCCGCCGGTCGCAAGTTTTCTCCTCGCCCAAAGCAAGGATGCGATGCGCGCGGGACTGGTTCAGTGTTTCCTTTTATGCGCACGCTGCGCTAGCATTACGCACGAGTCCGCAGTTCACTCAGGCGCTCCCGGCATTTCGATGCTTTGCTAAACCTGTCATCACACAATACTTCTTCACGATTTGCTTTTTGCTGAACCGTGCTTGAATGGGAGCCACTAGCAATCCACGTATCGTCGGTTCAGCGTTGAAAGGCAATCGCTATGTCTGACGCTTCCACGTCTCTGAACACCGTCTCCTCGCGCGAACGCATCGCATTCGTCGCGCCCGACATCTCGGCACTTGCGAAGTCGCTTCGCGCGATGTGGGATGGCGCAACCAAACCGCCGTCGCAGGTACAAATGCTCAATTGGCTCGCGAAAGGCGCGGGCTACAAAAACTATCAAAGCCTGCGCGCGGCTGCGAGCCGCCTTGCGCCCGTGGACGCGAAGACGCTTAATGATGCGACTGCTGCAAAGCGTCGCTCGGAAGAAGTTCTTACCACCAGTGTAGAACTGAGCGCGCACGCGGCAAAAGCCCTCACGCAATTCGACGAACACGGCAAGCTCGCGCGCTGGCCGTACAAATTCGCAGTGCAACGCATCGCGATGTGGGCGCTCTGGATGCGCTTCGATGCGAAGAAGCGCTACACGGAAAAAGAAGTCAATAGCGTGCTCAAAGCGTGGCACAGCTATGGCGATCACGTGACCCTGCGCCGCGAACTCGTGAATATGAATTTGCTTGCGCGCAAATCCGATTGCTCGGAGTATTGGAAAGTTGCGCAGCAACCGAACGACGAAGCGAAAGCGTTTTTGCGTGCCGTGCGCGCGACGCGTGCGTGACTACGTGTAGGCGACCGCCTCGGGTCGCTTCGTTCGAAATGCGTCTAGGTTGTGTTCGAACTGATCGCGTCGATTGCGGATCGCGACAGCGCGCCCGGGTGCGCGCAAAAGCGCCGTTCAGTAGATTCGTCTCGGGTTCATCAAGGGTAACCGGTAAACTTTCCGCTCACTCGCCCTATAAATTTATGCTGTAGGGCGATTTATATTTGCTCTCGAAATAGGACTGAAACGAAGCGTTCGCCCTGTTTAATGGGGCAAACGTCGCCAATGTTTGTACGTGCTTTAGCCTTTAACGCCGCCAGCCGTTAAACCGCCGACGACGCGCTCTTGGAACACCGCGATCAAAATACACACCGGCACGATAGCAACTATGAGCGCCGCCGAAATCAGTGGCCACGGGAACGCGAATTCGCCTTGATAGAGCGTGATGCCGACCGAGAGCGTTCGCATGCTTTCGCGTGAGAGGAAAGTGAGTGCGAGCAGGAATTCGTCCCACGCGTTGACGAAGGCAAGGATCGCGGCGGTGAATACGCCGGGCGCGGCGAGTGGCAACACGATTTTGAAGAGGGCTTGCACGCGCGTGCAACCGTCCACCATCGCAGCCGCTTCAAGATCGGGCGAAATGTCTTGAAAGAAACTTGCCATCACGAGCGTACACACAGGAAGCGAGAGCACGGTGTACGGGAGGATCAGCGAGAGATAGTTGTTGAGCAAACCGATTTCGCGCATCACTTGAAACAGCGGCACGATCAACGAAATGAGCGGGAACATCGACACCGCGAGCAAAATGCTCATGAGCAAATTGCGCTTCGGCATTTTGAGCCGCGTCAACGCGTAGGCGGCGAGCGCGGCGACGAGCACGGTGATGAGCGTGGACGCTCCGGCAACGATCACGCTGTTCAAGATGAACAAATGCAACGGCTTCTCGGTGAACGCTTGGTAGTAATTCACGAGCGTTGGGTCACGCGGAATGTAGGTGATCGGGAATTGCAGCAACTCGCTTTCGGTTTTGAGCGAGGTGAACAGGATCCAGATCGCGGGGAAAAAACCGTTGACGACCACGATGGCGGCGGCGAGCAACACCATCGATTTGGTTTTCATTGCAGCGATATTCATCAGTCTCTCCCAGCGCTGCGTTGCGTATACCGAAGATAACCGCTCGTCGCAACAATCGACACGATAAACATGATTGCGGCCAGCGCCGAGCCGTAACCGAAATCCAGGAAATCGAGCGTGTTCTTATGGATATACATGGCGAGCGTCTCCGTCGCATCGCCCGGACCACCACCGGTCATGGCGTACGGGATGTCGAAGGTTTGAATCG
>JAAFJI010000171.1 GCA_013298045.1 Betaproteobacteria bacterium | reverse complement strand
GGTCATTTGATCGATCATCGAACAACAAAGTAACTCCCCGAATTGGGAGTTGTAAGCCGCTTTTGCCTAAGCGAAAATTAAAGGTTTGTCTAGCTCCTCATATAGGGGATTGACACACGCAGAATTTACGGTGTCCGCTCGTGGAATGCGTGAAGCTGAACCGACCCGGGTCACTGCAATCGCGTGGAACCAGGCGAATCGACGCGCGCTCTAGTCGATGAGCCCTCGATCAACTGCGATCATGACGGCATGCGTTCGATTCGACGCGTTAAGTTTTTTCATGATGTTTTTCATGTGGAAAATCGAGGTGCCGTGAGAGACGCCGAGGATGGTTGCAATCTCCCATCCGGTCTTGCCCGCGCGCGCCCATTTCAAACATTCCAACTCTCGCTGAGTGAGCTTTGCAGGGCTCTCGACATTTTGTAGCTCGCCGTCCGGCGCTTTGATCAAGATGCGGTTGAACATCGCGGTTGCGGAAAGATAGAGCGCGCCCATCTGCAAAACCGGAATCACATCGCCGGTCTCTTGCTGTTCGGAGTTGCTCAAACCAACGCTTAGTGTCTCGCCGTTTAGACCGCGCACCGAAAGCGCGATCCCTGAACCCAATCCTTGATCGCGAAATCGCTCATAGAATTGAGTGAGCCCAGCTCTCTCGTAGTCTCGACGACTCCAGAAAATCGGGTCGACGCGTGAGCGCAAGTGATGAACGATCGGATCCTTCAGCACTTGGTCGAGCGAGAGCTGACTCTGCTCATTCCTCCATTTGTCGGGGTGTGTGCTTGCGTGGAAAGCAATCCGCGCAGCAGCTTTGCCTCGACTGAAGTCAGCCACCGCATGATCGTATCCAAGCGCTCTGCCAATGCGCTTGAATGCTTCGAACGCGCGCGTAGCGTCGCCTTCGGTGGCGGCAAATTCGCCAAGAATGCTGTCTAAGTTGATGCTCACGCAGACCCCGGAACTTCTTTTTCGGTGAACACACTCGCGGACCCCCACAGCCGCGTTGGCCGCAAGCGTTGAACAATCGCGCCAGCGCGAACCCCTCACTTGGCGCGGAGCATGGCAACGAGAGTACGCGGCGATGACAGCACCATTTCTATCGTACTTTTCAACGCGTCGCTGCCAGATTACCCTTCGCACAACGAGAAATTCGTCGTTTGCCTAGGTGTTTTGTTGGTTACGCCAGCTTATTCTGCAAACTAATTCGCCGAATCATTCTGCATTTTTTCAGTGTTTACGCGGCATTGAGCACGTCTCCTACGTGGCTTGGGTAGGTTTAGTAAGTATGCTCGCCCGGTATCGGAAATTGTCGTTTTTTCACTGCATCGACGAAGTTGGTAATCGCTTGCGAAACATCGCCGGCGTCGATCATGAAATTGCGCACGAAGCGCGGGAGCTTGCCGCGCGTGACGCCGAGCATGTCGTGGAGCACGAGCACCTGTCCGCCGCAATTGACGCTGGCACCAATGCCAATCGTCGGGATCGGGAGCAGTTCGGTCAGCGCGTCAGCTAGCGGCGCTGGAACAAGCTCAAGCACCAGCAGCGAAGCCCCGGCGTCGGCGAGCGCCTGCGCATCGCGCTTCAAAGTGTCGGCTTGCGCATCGGTTTTGCCCTGGATGCGGTAGCCGCCGAGCGCGTGCACGCTCTGCGGCGTTAGTCCCAAATGCGCGCAGACTGGAATGCCGCGCTCGACGAGTGCACGCACGATCTCAGTCGTCCAGCCGCCGCCTTCGAGTTTGACCATGTGCGCGCCGGCCTGCATGAGCGCAGTCGCGCTTGCGACGGCCTGTGCCGTGGACTGGTGGAAGCTGCCGAACGGAAGATCGCCGACGATCCACGCGGTCTTGTTGCCGCGCGCCACGCATTCGGTGTGATAGACCATTTGAGCGAGTGTGACCGGAACGGTGCTCGATTGTCCTTGCACCACCATGCCGACCGAATCTCCAACCAGCAAGCAGTCCACACCGGCCGCGTCGGCGAGCCGCGCAAAGCTCGCGTCGTAGGCGGTGAGCATGGCGATCTTTTCACCGCTCGCGTGCATTTCGCGCAGGCGGTGCAGCGTGACCGCTTTGCGCGGCATAGCGGAATCGGGTGCAGAGGTTGCCGTGGATTGCGAAGTATTGCCGTAGACCATGCGTCATTTTGGCAGCGTTTATGCGGCGCGCGTCCGGTCAGCCGCCTTAACGTGCGCGACGGAATACTTTTGGAATAAACCGTGCGAAGGCAGAATTTTTTTGGCGTTCACTATTTTCGCCGCTATTTTCTTCAACTTCTGGCTTATTGATATTGGTATTGAAAATACCGCTTTCCGCAGTTTTTTCTAAATTTTTCCAGGCGTCTGGTGCGATTGCTATGGGAACCGGCGCAATCACCTGAGCTTTGAATGCGTTCTCGCCGAGCCAGGCTACGATCGGTCGCCACTGCTCTCGATCTGCGACCGAGGCGGCAAGCGGCATATCGAAAATGCTCAAGCCATTTTCGACCGCGCGCACATAGAGCTGCGTGCTGCGCAGTGCGCAGAGAAAATTGAGCCCCACCGAAGCCGCCCAGTCGCTGGTGACCTCCTCGGCATGGGTGCGCGCGTCCAGGCGCATGCCGACGCAGGCGACGGCGCACTTCCCGGCTTTCACTCGCGGATGCTGTCGCAGCTCGGCCCAGCAATCGGAAGCAGACTCACGGTCAAACACCGATCCCGAGACCGGAATAATGATGGCATCGGCGAGCATCGCAACTTTCGCGAGCGCGAGTCCGTTGAGCCCGCCGGGTGTGTCGAGCACCAGATTGGTTGTACCGAGCGGCGGTCGGGTACTGCCCGAAGCGTCGCCGACCCAACCGCGAATCTCCGGCGCTGCGCTCGGTCGTCGCTTTAGCCAAACGCGCATCGACTGCTGGTTGTCCAGGTCGCCGAGCGTTACCGCGAGATTGTTGAGCGCGAGATAGGCCGCGAGATTGGTGGCGAGCGTGCTTTTACCGCTGCCGCCTTTGCGACTCACGATTGCGATGGTTGGCATGGGGCGAAAGGTAGGCGGATTTGTCCGATTCCGCAAGGATTTGCGCGAAGGCAGGTGCGGGAATGATCGGCAAACCGACTGCGTTTGCAACACACCTGGCGTGATGGGTCGTGTTTGCGATGACGGTTACAGCAATATCAACATTTGCCCTATATAACAAGGCATTTTCGATCTTTAATATGTATAACGAAATGGCTTTTTATTAAACACTTCTCAATTTTAAACCGGCTATAGCTTAATAAGCTACATCGAAATTCAGCGGTCGCTACATGCGCGCGCGACACACCAGGCGAGCAGAGCGCCAGTAAATTGCGCGATGAAAAACCACGCGAGGCTCGACTGCGAAACCCCTGCGAAGGTGTCGCTCATTGAACGCGCGATGCTGATCGCGGGATTCGCAAACGATGTTGACGACGTGAACCAGTAGCCCGCCGTAATTGCTGCAGGCACCGCAAATACCGGCGCAAGCGGCGAACGCTTTGCGCTGAACAAAATCGCAAACAACAACCAAAACGTCGCGACGAATTCGCCGATCCCTTCGCCGATAGAACTGCGCACCTTGCTCGAAGTCTGCAAGAGCGCAAGACCGAACATCGCGTGAGCGAGTAGCGCACCCGCAATCATCGCAGCGATCTGTGTCGGCACGTACATTGCGAACTCGCGCCACGACAATTCGCGGCGCAACGCCATCACCAAACTCACCGCTGGATTGAAATGCGCACCCGAGATCGGACCGAGCGTATAGATCAACACGCCAAGGGCGGCGACCGTCGCAAGCGTGTTGCCGATCAGCGCAACGCCTGCATTGCCCGCAGAAAGCTTCTCCGCAAGAATGCCGCTGCCAATCACCACGCAGGCGAGCAGCATCGAGCCGAGCGCCTCAGCGCCGAGTTTTCGTGTCAACGAGTACGGCATCGTTTAGGTAACGGAGGTTTCGCCGATGCGAGCGATTGCTTCGCGCTTGGCGCGCTCGTCCATCTGTTCGAGCAGTAATTCAGCGAACAGTGCGACGCGACGCTGAATTTGCGCCGCGATACGTGCGAACGCGGCTCGTTTTTCGTCGTCGCCGCCCTCGACAGCGGCAGGATCTTCGAAACCCCAGTGCGCCGTCGCCGGATGCCCCGGCCAGTACGGACAGGTCTCGCCAGCCGCGTTGTCGCACACAGTAACGATGAAATCCATCTTCGGCGCATCGGGCAGCGCAAACTCGTCCCACGACTTGCTGCGCAAACGCTCGCTCGGATAGCCGGTCGCGGCAATTTGCTCGACTGCAAACGGATTGACGCGACCAGTCGGATGCGAGCCCGCGCTAAACGCGTTGAATCGTCCATTGCCCGCCGCCCAGGTGAAGGCTTCCGCCATCACGCTGCGCGCGGAGTTTCCAGTGCAGAGAAAAAGTATGTTGTAGGTTTTGTTCATTTCGATCGTACCAAGATAGTTTCTTTGACACAGATTTCGCAGATTTCACGCAGATGAACGCAGATTTTCTTAACGAATTACACGAACGTTTTCGTAAAAAATCTGCGTAAATCAACTAGACAATCTGCGAAATCTGCGTCAAAAATCGGACGCAAACCGGGTTGTCAAAATCGATCCAACGGTCACGCAGCACAAGTCGTGCTGCAAGCGGCCTTTTTCTCTGTTTGTTTTTCGACTATCGCAGCGGGTGCGCAACAGGCGGTTGAAGACGCAGATTCGCCGTCGCCGTTGTACGTTTGCGCCTCACCCATCGTGTGATACATCTCCCACGCAACACCCTGCGGGTCGGCGAGCCAGTGCTTTGTGCTCTTTGCATAACAGCACGAGGTCGCACCTTCGTGATCGAGCGAGAGTTCGGCGGCTGCGTGATGCAAACGCATCGTATCGAGCTCGGCTTCACTCTCGGTTTGAAAGCCGAGATGGTTGACGCCGGGTTCGTGACCGCGTTTCGAGATCGCGAAATTGACGCGCGGATCGTCGAGCATCCATTTTGCGTAATCGGGCTTTTCGACAGACGGTTGAGCACCAAACAGCGCGCTGTAAAAGCGCGTGCTTTGCGCGATATCGGCAACGGAGACGTGAACGTGAAAGCGTTTCATGATTTGTATCCTTTTGAGATGGTTGATTTCGAGGAGGAGGAACCTTGCTTCTTTTTGACGGGCGGGCAACAGGTGTCCGCGTCGGCTGACCGTGCGGTTCCAGCACAGCAGTTTTCGGTGAGAAACGACAACAGCGCGTTCATGGTGTCGAAACGCGCGCGATAGATCACGAAACGCCCCTGCTGTTCGCTATCCACGAGCTGCGCGAAGCGCAATTCCTTTAGGTGGAAAGACAAGGCCGTCGGCGCAACGCCGAGTCCGTCCGCGAGCGCGCCCGCAGGCATGCCAGCGGGACCTGCGACCACAAGCGCGCGGAAGATATCGAGTCGCGTCGGTTGCGCCAGCGAGGCTAGGATTGGAGCAGCATCATTCGTTTGCATGTTTCAATAATAATTGAATTATTGAATTTGTCAAACCCTGAATTCGGGTGATCATCGTTTGCTGTAAGCGCTGTAACGCGTGCGCAACATTTCCGTCATCTATCAGCAACCGAGGCTGCCGACACTTCGCTCTTTCGCAACACACAATGCAGGAGTGCGCATGTCTCAAACCATCCGCGACGACGATGGCGTATCGAATCCCTCGTCCCATGGCAGCTTTGCCGAAATCATTGAATCCATTAATCCACGCCGCCGGTTGCTACTGAAATCCGGTGCGGGAATAGCCGCGATTCCTTTTCTCGGCGGCCTGGCGGCTTGCGGCAACGATGACGCGGAAATTGCACCTGGAGCGTCTGCCGAAAAAATGCTCGGCTTCGCCGCAGTCAGTATCTCCACCGCCGATACGATCAGCGTGCCAACAGGCTACGTCGCGAGCGCAATTCTTCCGTGGGGCACGCCAATCCGTACCGGCGCGCCGGCCTGGAAAGCCGATGCATCGAATAGCGCGGCCGAGCAGGCGCAGCAGGTTGGCGACAACCATGATGGCATGCATTTCTTCCCGCTAAACCCCGCCGGAAACGCGCTCGGGGATCGCAGCGACGAAGGTCTGCTGGTCATGAATCACGAGTACATCAATCCCGAGTATTTCTACGCACCCGACAGCGACGCGAGCAACTGGTTGTTGCCATTTACGCTCGAGAAAGCACGAAAAGGGCAGGCTGGTCATGGGGTTTCGGTCAACCACGTTCGTCGTGCCGCCGATGGCAGCGTGAACCAGGTCGCCGATTCGCGTTTCAACCGACGCATCACCACCAATACGACGATGCGAATCTCGGGGCCCGCCGCCGGCAGCGATCTGCTCAAAACGGCAGACGACGCGAGCGGGACGGCGGTGCTGGGCACCGTCAATAATTGCGCCAACGGCTTTACGCCTTGGGGCACCTACCTTACCTGCGAAGAGAACTTCAACGGCTACTTCGGCTGGAACGGCGCTCGTACCGCAAGTGCACTCGAATCGCGCTACGGTATCTCACAAACCGGCTTTGGCTATCTTTGGCACACCGTCGATCCACGGTTCGACGTAAACGCGAATCCAAACGAGCCGAACCGCTTCGGCTGGATTGTGGAAATCGATCCATTCGATCCCGATTCAACGCCGGTCAAGCGCACCGCGTTGGGTCGCTTCAAGCATGAAAACGTCGAGCTCGTAGTCGCCGCTAACAACAAAGTCGTTGCGTATTCGGGTGACGATGAGCGCAACGAGTACATCTACAAGTTCGTCTCAAGTGGCAGCTTTGATCGCGCAAACCCGACCTCGGCCGCAAATCGTAGCCTGCTCGATAGCGGGACGCTCTATGTCGCAAAGTTCGAGGCAGGCGCAACCGTCGGCGACAAAGCCGGTGTCGGCAGCTGGATACCGCTTGTGTTCGGACAAAACGGTTTGACAACTGAAAACGGTTTTACGAGTCAAGCAGATGTATTGATCCGTGCCCGTCAAGCCGCCGATCGCGTGGGCGCAACGATGATGGATCGCCCGGAATGGATTTCGGCAAACCCGAAAAAGGCTGGCGAGGTTTATGTCACGCTGACCAACAACAACCGCCGCGGCACGACCACCGCATCGTCGAACAAACCCGACGGCACCTCGGCGGCCGGGTCATCGCGGCCGCCGGTTGACGAGGCAAACCCGCGCGACAACAACGTTTGGGGACACATCGTTCGCTGGAACGAAGCCGGTGGCGATGCCACCGCAACGAGCTTCACCTGGGACGTGTTTCTGATGGCGGGACAGCCCTCGGTCACCGGTGCCCGCGCACCATCGTCGAACATCACGGCGGAGAACATTTTCAATAGTCCAGACGGTTTGATGTTCGATTCTGCGGGTCGCCTCTGGATTCAAAGCGATGGCAGCTTTTCCAACACGGGCGATTTCGCAAATATGGGCAACAACCAGATGCTCGCATGCGATCCAGTCAGCAAAGAGGTGCGCCGGTTTTTGGTCGGCCCATCTGGCTGCGAGATCACCGGGCTCGCGTTCACCCCAGATCGCAAAACGATGTTTGTCAACGTGCAGCACCCTGGCGAAGTCGGCAGCCATCCGCGGGCGCCGAAAAACGCTGCTGGTGCGACGATCAGCGACAATGAACTTGCGCGCAACGCGACTCAGTTTTCGCAATGGCCCATTGCGGGCACCCGCCCACGCTCGGCAACGGTCGTCGTTCGCCGTACCGACGGCGGCGTGATCGGCGGCTAGCTGCCGCGTGTGGCGCGGGCGCGCACCGTTTCGACTGCGAAACG
>JAAFJI010000170.1 GCA_013298045.1 Betaproteobacteria bacterium | reverse complement strand
GAATCAACGTATCGCGCTCAAAAGCGGCGACGCCGCGCAAGCGAATTGTTGGGAAGTGAATGGCGAACGTTTGGGCTGTTCCGAGAAAGCCATCGCATGGTCACCGAACGAATCGTCGAGCGAGAAAAACACGATTCGGTTACTCGATACGAATGGTGAGGAACGTGATCGAGTGACGCTTTACGTTCGGAGTGGACAGCGGTCAAATCGATAGTCAACTATGTCGAGCATCGCCCCATTAAATTGGGCGATGAATTAATAAAAGATAATTATTGAGGCAGAGTGTTTCTCGTTCATCACCCAATCTCATTCGGGCAAACATGGAAGTACTCGAATGATTTCACGATCAACGTAGCCCGGATGCTCGCATCCGGGTTTTCGTAGTCCGACGAAGTCATTTCAATCAAATGATCGCTTCGCGATTGATGCACGGGAACCCGGTTGCGAGCAACCGGGCTACCTTTTGCAATCACTCCCGAAAGAGATTCGCGGATAGGACTTATTGGTCGGTTGTTCGAATACGCGTACGCAATCACCGACTTTATGCGTGTCGCCCTGCGCGACAATCGAAATCAGACGTCCGTCATTCAGGCGCACGTCGTGTCGATACCAATCGACAATGGGGCCAGGTCCATAAAGCGGGACATGAACAAATCCGACGCCAATTGGAACTGCCATCGATGCGCCAGACGGTGGTTGCCTTCCGGAGCCAACTAGCTTGCGTTCAACAAGAATTCCGTCGGTCTCAGTCGCCTTAGTATCAAATTGAGGTTGGCTCGTCGTGACGCACCCACCGAGTAAAAGAAGAAGAGTCAGCAAAACTGTTTTTAGTTTCATAGCGTTCCACTAGTTAACAAAGTTTCTGTTGAATCCAATCAAACCATCGCCTCCGCAAACTCCCGCGCAGAAAACGGTCGCAAATCATCAATCCCTTCCCCCACGCCGATAAAGCGCAGCGGCACCGGTCGCTCTTTCGCGATCGCGCAGATCACGCCGCCTTTCGCGCTGCCGTCGAGCTTGGTCATGATGAGGCCGGTGAGTTGTAGCGCTTCGTCGAAGGCTTTCACTTGCATGAGCGCGTTTTGACCGGTCGTGCCATCGAGTACCAGTAGCGTTTCGTGCGGCGCGCCGTCCATCGCTTTTCCGATCACACGTTTCGCTTTTTTAAGCTCATCCATCAAGTGAAGCTGCGTTGGCAGACGGCCCGCCGTGTCGCACATCACGACATCGATGCCGCGCGCTTTGCCTGCGTTTACCGCATCGAACATCACGGCAGCAGGATCACCCCCGGCTTGTTGCACGACGGTCACGTTGTTGCGCTCGCCCCAGATCGCGAGTTGCTCGCGCGCGGCGGCGCGAAAGGTGTCGCCCGCCGCGAGGAGCACGCTCGCGCCGGATTGCTGCAAATGTTTTGCGAGCTTGCCGATGCTCGTTGTTTTGCCCGCACCGTTGACGCCCGCGATCATCACGACGAAGGGCTTCTCCACGCGCTCGGGAAACAGTTGTTCGAGCGGCTTCAACAAATCGGTGAGCGCATCAACGAGCATTGCACGCGGATCACCTTCACCCCCGGCTTGCTTCCAGCGCTTACGTAAATCGTCGAGCAAGTGCTGCGTTGCAGGCATCCCGCAATCGGCCATCAGCAATTGCGATTCGAGCTGTTCGAGCGTGTCTTCGTCGAGCTTGCCTGCGAAGAGGACGTTGAGACCGAGCTTGTTGCGCGTGACTGCGAGACCAGATTTGAGTTTGTCTAGCCAGTTTCTTTTCTCGTCACCGGTAAGCGGCGGTGCCACGGCCGGGGATCGCGTTTGCGCGTCAGCATGTGCCTCGGGCTCGCTCAGCGCATCGGTCGAGGCTTGAATCGGTTCGGCTTCGTTTTGCTTTTCCGGCAGCGCGATGATTGCCGCAGGTGGATCGCTGGCGGGATCGCCGCCGATTTTCTTCTTGAACCAGCCCCACATGGAGCGCTTTCTATCTTGCTTGTAACGCGCCGATTCTAGAGGGCGTGCGTAAAGCGCTCCGCGTTGTCCGTCGCAGTGAAGCGCCGTGCCGACATCGCTAGCGACGTGCTCCGGTGAGACATTCTATTGGCTATATCTTCTTATGCCCCTATTAAATATATCAAATTGGCTATTAACGTAAAGTATTGAAAATAAATATAGATGACTAAAAAACTATATTTAATAGGGAAATATGCGGCAATGTTATTGCTAACCCACCCAAACTTTCGGTAAGCAATCACGGAGCGGCGTTTGGCAAGTTGTGCGCGATTCGCCAAAGAACGCCGCTCGGGTCAAACAGAACGAAATCGCGCATCCCCCACGGCTGATCCTGCGGCGAATCGATGCGCACGCTGAAGCGCTCCGCAACCTTTTCCGCGACCAAGTGGGCGTGCCAATCATCAGCGTTCTCGACCAGCAAATGCATCATGAAATTTTGCGTGTGCTCGACGACGTGGAAGTTTTGCAGCAGAAAACTGCACTCGCCAATGTGGAAGTACGCGATCTCGTCGTCCGCGAAGGCGCAGGTGAACCCAATTGCTTGGTAGAACGCCTTTGATTCGGCGTAATCCTTCGTCGGCACAAAGGCTTTGATCTCAACCGGTTTCAGGTTCATTTTGACTCCGACTGTCGTGTGTAAGTTGTGGCATATGTTAATTCCGCTGAAAAAAGATACGTGCCGTAGCGGTCTCGCGATAATGTCAGGCTTCGCAGAAATTTCTACCCCTCGCCGCATCATGCCCGCCGAAATCGTCTCGCTTCAACACGCTGCCGCGCTCTGGGCGTTCGCGCTGTCTTTTGTCTTCGGGGCGGTCGCGCAGCGTAGCAATTACTGCACGATGGGCGCAATTTCCGATGTCGCGAACTTCGGCGACTGGACGCGGGCGCGGATGGCGATTGCGTCGGTCGGTGTCGCGATTATTGGCGTGGCATTGTTCAAACGCTACGACCTTGTTGACATTTCAAAATCGTTCTACGTTGCGCCGAAATTCATCTGGCTTTCGCATATCGTCGGCGGTCTCGCGTTCGGTTTCGGGATGACGCTCGCGTCCGGTTGCGGCAGCAAAACCTTGATTCGCGTCGGCGCGGGCAGTTTGCGCGGGTTGGTCACCTTGATCGTGATGGCGCTTTTTGCGTGGTTCACCTTGCGCGGGATTTTGGGCGTTTTGCGGGTGAACAGCTTCGATCAAGTGGCGATCACCTTCGCGAAATCGCAAGACATTCCAACGCTGATCGGCTTGAGCGGCGGCGCAGCGAGTTACGCGGCGATCGCGATCGGCGTTGCGTTCTTGGTGTTTGCTTTCGTCGGCAAAGAATTCCGCGCGGAAAAGTGGAATTGGATCGGCGGTTTGCTTGTCGGCGGAACGGTAATCGCGGGGTGGTATGCGACCGGCAAAGTCGGCTTCATTGCCGAGCATCCGGAAACGCTCGAAGCGGCTTGGGTCTCAACCAACTCCGGTCGCCCGGAATCGCTCACCTTCACCGCGCCGCCTGCGTACCTGCTCGAATTGCTCGGGTTTTGGAGCGACAAAAGCAAGTTCGTGACTTTCGGCGTCGCCAGCGCCTTGGGCGTGATCGCAGGCGCGGCGGCGATGGCGCTCGCCACCAAAACCTTCCGCTGGGAAGGCTTCGCCAGCACCGAGGACTTAACCAATCACCTGATCGGCGCAGCACTCATGGGCTTCGGCGGCGTACTTGCGCTTGGTTGCACGGTCGGGCAAGGCTTGAGCGGTATGAGCACACTCGCGCTCGGGTCGCTGCTGACGGTGGCGGCGATTGTGGTCGGCTGTCGCGCCGCGCTCACGTACCAGATGTGGCGGCTTGACCGCTAGCTCGACCGCGAACTCGCTCGCATAAGGCAGGCGCTGAGCTCAGCGGACCACATATTTTTCAGCTTTGTCTGACTCGAGCCTCCTACGCAATAGGTTACGATCCACCTATAACGATAAGTTCGAAACTATGGAGGAATCTCAATGTCTATATTGCGTTCAGTGCAATGCGCTGCGGTCGGGGCTTTTTTACTTTTAGCGTCGGCGGAGGCCGTCGCACAAATTAGCGGCGCGGGCTCGACGCTGTCTCGCGAATTGATGAGTCGCTGGGGGCAGGCGCATGGTGCGAAAGCCGGTGGGGTGACGTACGAAGCCGTCGGTTCGTCGCGCGGTGTGGAGCATGCGCGCAAGGCCGAGGTCGATTTCGGCGTGACCGACGTGCCGCTTACCGCCGTTGCGCTCGGACAGTCGAACCTCCGGCAACTGCCGCTCGCGGCAACGGCGGTTGTGATTGCTGTCAATATCCCGGAGATCGACAAACAGCCGCTGCGACTCACGGGCGACATCCTTGCGAACATCTACACGGGAAAAATCACGAGCTGGGATCACAGCACGATTCGAGGTATCAACCCGTCTTTGAAGCTACCCAATCGCCCGATCGTGCCGCTCTGGAGGAGTGACGGATCAGGTCAGTCGTACGTGTTTTCGAGCTACTTGTCGCGGCAGAATGTCGTGTGGAGACGCTCGCATGGCACGTCGCAGCAGCTCTCCGGGTTATCTGGGCGTGGCGTGGTCGGCGGCGCCGCAATGCTCGCCGCGTTGAAAGCGACTCCAGGCGCGATCGGCTACGACGGTTTTGCCACCTCGCGGGCGGCTGGAGTCACGCTCGCATCGCTTCGCAACGCCTCGGAGCAATATGTCTCGCCCAGCGACGCCTCGATCACCGAAGCGCTATCGAAAGCGCGCTGGTCGTTCGACACCGTAGAAAACTCGGCTGACCTTGACGCATCGCCAGGTGCAGATTCCTACCCGATTAGCGCGGTGATCTATGCGGTGATTCCGGCAGCCGGCGCAAACGCAAAGAAGACAACCGCATATTTGCAGGAGGCGGTGCGAACCGGGGACGCCTCGGTGACGTCAACCGGTTTTTTGCCGCTGCCGACGCAAGCGAAAACTGCGGTCGCATCAAAATAAGTCGACCAGCTTCGCGCGATCGAGTCCGACCGGGCTGATTCACTCGCCCGCGCGCCGCTCGCAACAATGTTGCGTACTGTTCGCGACAAAATAGCGGGATGAACACCTCAACATCGGTTAAGCCCGTACCGCCTGCGGGTTTTGACATCTCGCACAAAACCCGCGAGGGCAATCCCGGTTTGCGCGGCAATTATTCGGCGATGCGCGCCGATTACACCGTGCCGCAGGATATGGCAGACTACACGAGCGAGCAACAAGCGCGCTGGTTGCGGCTCGTTGAGCGGCAACTTGCCTTGATTCCTAAACATGCGTGCAAAGAGTTTCTCGACGCGGTGACTGGCTTAACGGCGCTCGACATGCGGCGCGGTATTCCGAGTTTCGCGGATGTGAACCTCGCGCTCAAGGCGGCGACGAATTGGGAGTTGGTTGCGGTGCCGGGGCTCTTGCCGGATGACGCGTTTTTCACGCATCTCGCCAATCGCCGCTTTCCGGTGACCGTGTGGCTGCGCGAAGAGCACGAGTTCGACTACATCGTCGAACCCGATCTGTTTCACGATTTCTTCGGCCACGTGCCGATGCTGTTCACCCCGATTTACGCCGATCATTTGCAAGCTTATGGCTTAGGTGCCCTGAAAGCAAAGCGCTTGGGCGGCCTTGATTGGCTAGCTCGACTTTACTGGTATACGATCGAATTCGGATTGATTTATGAGGGGAAGGCAGCTAAAGCTGAATCCGGTCTAGGCGACATTAAGGCCGGAGCCGGTCTCGGCGACATCAAGGCTTACGGCGCGGGCATTTTGTCGTCGCCGAAAGAGCTGATCTACGCGCTCGAATCTCCGATCCCCGAACGCGTGCCATTCGATGTGATGCACTCGATGCGAACGCCCGTGCTGATCGACGACGTGCAAACGATTTACTTCATCCTCGAATCGTTCCAGCAACTGCGCGACGACACCGCGCCGGATTTCACGCCGTATTACGAAACGCTCAAGCGCGAATCGTGATGTCGTTGGGTGCAATCCTATTGCACCACAAATTGATACCAGCCGACGCGGAATAGAAAAATCCGCTTCGCGTACGGATCACGAGGTGCAATGAGATTGCACCCTATGGCTCATGCGAAGTTGCGTCCATTTGCAGGCTGCGTTGGAAACCCAGCATTGTCGATCTCGAAGCAGTTGCGCTGGGTTTGCAACCCGACCACTGAGCGCGAGTGCCAGGCTAGGGCGCGTTTTCGAACAAAGCCCTTTCTCTCCCGATGAAAGCTGAGTTGCCGATGGGCTCAAGCGGCTTACCGTTTCTTGCGGAGAGATATCGTTGCGCTAACAAATAGGCATTTCCCTTTCCACGCTCAGCTCCGTGAACAATGATTGCGTCGTACTTCTTTCCTTCGACTGTAATGAAGCCGTCATAGGCCAGAACATAAAGGTTCGACTTCGGTGGCATTTTCTTGATTGCTGCCCTTGCTTCACCCACTGCCTTTTCATATGGCTCTGCAACGAACCGACTGAGCGTTCGCTTCCCATCGACTTCAATCATGGTGAACGGTACGAGAGATCCGCCTTCGCGAATTGAGTCGATACCATGATCAATCGCCAAAAAAATGAGATCGCCGAGGCTCTGGCTTGGATCGAATTTGTCTTGTGACTCACTTGATGTTGACATCAACAATGCGAACCCTACAAATATGGATGAAATTAATCTCATTGGGTCTTAGCGTGTTCCGCTTGTGCAACGCAAAGCTAACGTTTTAACGGAGGGCGTCAACGTTGGCGCTTTTTGCTCACGCAGCATTGATTTCATGTCCGGAAATCGCGTTGTATTACACCTCGTAGCTGTGTAAGGCCGAAACCGAAAATGTACGATTCTTACCAAATTCACTTGAATACCGCACCACAAAGCGCTTTTGGATCGCACCCGTGGCTTGCATTCGGACAGGGCACTTACTAGAACGACGAGCCCGCCTCTTTCAAAAATGCCAACTCCTCTTCAGTCGACTCCTGCCCAAGAATCGCGTTGCGGTGCGGATAGCGACCAAAGCGCTCAACGATCACACGGTGGCGTTTTTCGAAATCAAAGTTTCGTTCGAGCCCCGGTTGATTGAAGAGGCGCATTGCTTCGTCATGAATCGTGAGTGATTCGCTGTGCATATACGGCATGTACGCGTAGCTGCGTTGCTCGATTGGAATCGCGCAATCGCCACCGCTGGCGACGAGTTCCTGTGCGAGCGCGAGGGCGAGCGGATCCTGGGCGAAGGCGCGCGGCGTGTCGCGAAACACGTTGCGGGAGAACTGATCGAGCACGATGATTTCTGCGAGCCGTCCTTCGGGCGAATCGCGCCAAGCGAACAGCTCGCAGCGCGCTGCGGATTCGAGAGTCGCACCGAAGCGCTCGGCGATCATTGCGTCAAGCGCTACGTCTTTCGCGAAATGCTGCTTCGGTGTGAGTTCAACGAACCAGAAATCTAGGACGGGTTGGGCATTCATGTGGTGAGCACCGCTTACAGATGGTGAGCTAAGTTCATTCCATTCTCTACGATGTCATCCCCGCGAAGGCGGGGACCCAGTCCCTGTGGTTTGGATCGGAGCTGCCAACAATGCTTAGAACTCACGTCTCGGTCTGGGTCCCCGCCTTCGCGGGGATGACAGTGCGTTGCTTTACCGCGTTGCTCTGGTTTTTCCGAGAGGTCTCGTATTTGCCGATCTCATCGCCTCATCGAACCACGGATCGGTTTCTTTGCCGCCGAACGATTCGATCAGGAAATCAAGAAATGCTCTGGTGCGCGCCGGAATGTACTTGCGCGACGGCATGGCGGCGTAGA
>JAAFJI010000017.1 GCA_013298045.1 Betaproteobacteria bacterium | reverse complement strand
GGGCAGCGGAAAGTCATCCGGAATGATTGGCTTGATGCGCTCTGGATCGACGATCACGCTCGCAGTGGATTCCACCGTATCGGTGACCGCTTTCATGCCAACGTAGCAACCGCTGTAGCGACTCATCGCGTAGCCATGTACGCCGAGATCGAGATACTCCTGCACGCCCGCGGGATACAGCGTCGGAATCACTGCGCTAATAAATTCGTGATCGGATTGATGCGGCAGCGTTGAGGATTTCGCGCCATGATCGTCGCCCGCGATCAATAGCACGCCACCGTGCTTCGACGTGCCCGCATGATTCGCATGTTTGAACACATCGCCGCAACGATCAACACCGGGGCCTTTGCCGTACCACATGCCGAATACGCCGTCGTACTTCGTGCCCGGATACATAGAGCCTTGCTGCGTGCCCCACACGGCGGTCGCTGCGAGTTCTTCGTTCACGCCTGGAACGAATTTGATGTGCGAGGCTTCGAGATGCTTCTTCGCCTTCCACGCGTTTTGGTCGATTGCGCCCAGTGGCGATCCGCGATAACCCGAGAGAAAGCCCGCCGTGTTCAACCCCGCAGCTTCGTCAATCTGTCGCTGCAACATCATGAGCCTGAGCAGCGCATGCGAGCCGTTCATGTACGTGCGACCGGACGCGAGCGTCCAACGATCGTCGAGTTTCACCTCTTCAAGTGCCTTCGCGATGGCGGCAGGCAGCGAGGTGGTGGGCAGCGGGGATTGGGACATAGCAGTGGCACTCCTTGGTATCGAGTTTGTAGCGCAGCCGCGAGAGTTTTGCTATCGGGTTGCGTTCGCTTTTGTGTCGTTTTGAATCTGGCGGTTGTTTTGACTTTTGGTCACACACGCCGAATCTGAAAATAGGTCAATAGCCTTGACCTTTTTCGAACCGGGAATGTACTCGTTTTGCAATGAGAAGTACACCGTTTTGCCAGGCGCAGTTATGCGCGGGGGCAACAAGTTGATTATCAGCAATTACTATTTAAGCCCTGATACTAATAATAAAGAGACAATTTATGATGAAATCATTATGTTATTTTTTGGAAGCAGACATAATATTTAACAGAGCGAAAGCTTACGTAGTTTTATGAATATTTCGTATGACCGCCCCGACAAACCGCAGCGGCTTTGTTGACCCGATTTTCGAGTTGATCGCGTTGCTTCGACGGCAAAATGCTTGCCAATGTGACCCTTCGGTCACGCTGCGACACACCTTCAAATGACAACCCGCCAAGATTTTCACTTCTTCCACCGCCTGCGCGTTCGATGGGCGGAAGTCGATTTGCAACGTGTCGTGTTCAACGGCAACTACTTGCTCTACTTCGATGTCGCGTTTACCGAGTTCTGGCGAGCGACTGGGCTGCCCGATCCGATCGCGCAGCAGGCAGAGGGCAACGAGCTTTTTGTTCGCAAGGCGAGCATCGAGTACCACGGCAGCGCCACTTTCGACGACGAGCTCGACATCGGCGTTCGATGCGCGAAACTCGGTCGCAGCAGCATGACGATAGACATCGCGATCTTTCGCAATGACACCATGCTGATCTCCGGCGAGGTCGTCTACGTCTACGCGAATGCGTCCGAGAAAAAATCGGAGACGATTCCTGAAGCGTGGCGCGTGGCGATCGAACGCCTTTCGACGCCGGCTTAACGTTTCAACTCAGACGCATCGATATGCTGCGACGCGCGCGGTAACTTTTTGTGCGCCCAATCGGGTCGGGGTGATGCGGCCGTTCTGATCGAGGCTGCGGACGCTGTGCCTGCCCGCGATTTGGTTTGGTTTCTCCAAGCTACGCGTGACGCCGCGTTGGACCGTTTGCCAGTTCAAGCGTCTGCGCCTAGCGGCGGCGCGGCGTCGCGAGAGGGCGAGTTAAAGAACTTCCGAGCGACGAAATCAAGGACCGCTGATGCCGAGCGTGCACGAGGCAGCAGCGCGCAGTATGCTTGCGCTTCATCATGCCGCCGCTCGACCTCCGCTCCATCGCACTCACGCTCGCGCTCTCGAGCGCCGCGCTCACTTTGATGCTTTGGTTTGTGAGCCGCGATCGAGATCATCCGATTGCCGGCCTTCGGCTGTGGGTACTTGGCGCAGGCATGATCGCGCTTGGGATGGCGCTCAACGCGCTGCAAGATGTAGCCCCCGACATCGCAACACGCGGTGCGGCGAATGTTTTCATCACCACATCGATTGCCGTGGTGTGGAGCGGCGTGCGTGCCTTCCAAGGACGGACCGCGGCGCTCGTTTGGCCAATCTCGGTGGCTATCCTCATCTTTGCGATGTCGCTGGCAACGCTTTATTTGTGGCCGTCGTTTCGCTGGCGAGTTGTGTTGTTTTCGTTGATGACTGGCGTTGCCGCGCTCGCCACCGGCATCGCATTCTTTCGTGAACGTCGTCGATATTTGCTGGTTGCCGCTCGCTTTGGCGGTGCGCCGCTGCTGCTGCTGGGGGTATTGATGTTCGCCCGTGCTTGGGAGGCTTTGATGAACCCGAACACGCCGACGTCGTTGACACCCACTCCGATCAATGTCTTGACCTACTTGCTGGGTGGGCTTGTGCTGCTCGCGTCCATCACGGCGATGATGATGCTCGTGCACGGCGTGCGCAGCGCACAGTTGCGCGAGATGGCGTTCTCCGATCCGCTCACCGGTGCATTGAGCCGCCGCGGCCTCTTTGCACGTCTTCCAAGCTGGCTTGCGGAGTACAGCCGCGCGCCAACGGTGGCGGTGATCGACGCCAACGGCTTCAAAACGGTAAACGATCAGCTTGGCCACGAAGCGGGCGACGAAATGCTGCGCCTGCTGGCCACGAGTTTTCGCGCTGAGGCATCGGCAGACCGTCTGTTTGCGCGAATCGGAGGCGATGAGTTCGCCCTGCTCTGTCCCGACGAGTCGCAATGCGGCGACGCGCTCGCGCTCGCCCGCGATCGGTGCGAGGCCGCACTCGACCGCCGATTCCCGGCAACGATCCGTCCGCGCCCGGCGTTCTCGGCCGGTCTCGCGCGGATTGAGACGGCGTCAGCAGAAGGCGTGACCGCTGCGCTCAAACTCGCCGACCAACGCATGTATGCGGAAAAAAGAGCGTTGCAATCGATGCGCGCAACGCCTGACACCCTCGCAGCGGCTGGAGCCACGCGCTGACGCAGTTCATACGTCGCGCACGATCCTTTGCTAGATCGCCGTACAACTTTCTATCGATATGCCCCGTTAAATAAAGCGTTTGCGTCGCTTACCGAACCACTCTTTATTTATCATAACTTCTCATTTTCTTTTTATTTTATGGGGCAATGAAAACACTTGCTGTCAGTTAGTTTTGTAGAATTGGGCGATGCTCGATTCCATCATCCTCGAACCTGATTTCCCCGCGACCGCCTGCGTGATTTGGATGCACGGCCTCGGCGCCGACGGCAACGATTTCGTACCGATCATTCCTGAGCTCGATCTGCCACGAACGCATTCGGTTCGCTTCGTTTTTCCGAACGCGCCCACGATGCCGGTCACGATCAACGGTGGCTATGTGATGCGTGCCTGGTACGACATCGTCGGCGCCGATCTCGACAATCGCGCGGATGAAGCGGGCGTGCGTCGCTCGCAAATGCAGATCAATGAAATCATCGCCGATCAACGCGCAAAAGGCATCGCCCATGATCGCATCGTGCTTGCGGGTTTCTCGCAGGGCGGCGTCATCGCCTTGCAAACTGCGCTGCGACACGAAGCTAAATTGGCAGGCGTGCTCGCGCTCTCCACGTATCTCGCGTGTCGCGACACCTTGGGCGTCGAGGGCACGCTCGCCAATAAATCGACGCCGATTTTTTACGCGCACGGCAGCGTCGACCCAGTGATTCCGATTTCGCTCGCGAAACGCTCAAAAGCCGAACTCGAAAATCACGGCTATCAAGTCGAGTGGCACGAATACGGCATGCCGCATTCGGTGTGCGCCGAGGAAGTTGACGACATCGCCGCGTTTTTAAAACGCGTGCTTGCGATTGCGTAAACGCGTATTTGCGAAAACCAAGACCAACGAACTAAAGTGAACCGGGAACGCGCGACTGGCTCCTTCTCCCGCAGCGCGGGAGAGGGTTGGGGTGAGGGCGATTGCGTAACGCGGCGAAGGCAGCTCACGCAAACACCGCACACGATGCTTCTCGCTCGCAAGCGCACAACATGAGCTTGTTAAACGATCTCCTTAGCGATCTCCTCGGCAAACTCACACACCCCGACGTGCGCGCGCTCGCCTGGGCGATCGGCTCGCCCGCGCTCTTCGACGCAACGCAACCCATTTGGCGAAACCAACTTCGCGACGATGCTTGGTCGCAACGCGAGCTGGCGCGCTGCGCCGATTGGCTGCTCGAACTCGACCGCACACCCGCGCAGTTACACGAAGCCGCAGGCGACCCGACGGTTAACACCCCGCTCGGTCATGTGTTCGAAAAGCTCGTACTCTTCTGGCAAGCCGCGCGACCAGACGTCCGCGCTGCCAGACGCGGACTCATCGTTCGCAATGGCGGTCGCACGCTCGGTGAATTCGATGTCGTGATGCTTCGGCATGACGGCGTGATCGAAACGCTCGAAGTGACCGTCAAGTATTACCTGAACCTCAAGCCCGAACTCGGCATCGAAGGCTGTATCGGTCCGCGCGCATACGATCGGATGCGCGAAAAATTCGCAAAGATGACGACGCGACAAACCGCGCTCGGACACAGCGAATACGGTCTAAAAACCATTTGCCAATGGCTCGAACACAGCTGCGGCGAATTGCGCACACCCGACGAACTCATCGTCGAAAACTACGCCCTCGCACGCGGCTACATCTTTCATCCGAGTAACGATGCCGCGTTCGCGAAAGAACTCTCTCCGCAACATGGACGCGGCCTCTGGCAAACCGACGAGATTGCACTACCTGGCCCCCACTGGCGCAACTTAGCAGGCCGCGAATGGCTCGGCCCTTATTTGGGTCAACGAGAAGAACGAGGCTGGCCCAACGACCCCGCCATGCCGCGCATGTATGCGAACCTTGAAGCACGCGGTGAAGCGTGGGCAGAAACCGAGCGGCGGTTTGTGGTGCGGGCGGACGCGGGGTTGTTGAAGAGCGTGTAAGCGCTATCCACTACAAACCTTAAGATACAAGGTGCCACCATCTCTCCGTGACTATCGGCGTTTAGCGACTGCATTGCACACAATTCGTCTAATTTGGCGATTTAAGTCATTTCACGCAGGTTATTTGTCCGAAAGTCGATCCGCTATTTATCGTCAAATATGACGAATACAATGTCTCTAGTGCGATAATTCGCCATATAAGGCGCATTATGAAAATCACTTCACAACTTACGGATGATGCGGTGCTACGCGAACTGGGCTCTCGTCTGGCCAGCGCACGGCTAGCGCGCAACCTCACGCAAGCGGCGCTGGCGGAGCAGTCGGGTGTCGCCAAACGAACTGTAGAGCGATTGGAATCGGGCGCGGTAGCCACGCAGCTATCGGGTTTCCTTCGCGTGTGTCGGGCGCTCGGTTTGCTGGAGCAATTCGACGCACTGATTTCGGCATCCAGCGTTAACCCAATGATGCAACTGAAGCTGCAAGGTCGCACGCGTAAACGTGCCGCGGGACAACGGGTGAAAGCCGCAGAAGCGAAGCCTTGGATCTGGGGTAGTTCGCCGTGATCGCCGAGGTGCGGTTGTGGGGGCGCACAATCGGTGCCGTGTCGTTGGAGCCGGATCGCGATGTCGCTGCGTTCCAATACGACCCAAAATTCGCGCGAAGCGGTATCGAAGTTTCGCCGCTGGTGATGCCGCTGACCGACCGGGTTTATGAGTTTCCGACGCTTGCGAAAAATACGTTTCATGGTTTGCCGGGATTACTGGCGGATTCGCTACCAGACAAATTTGGCAACGCACTGATCGATGCGTGGCTTGCCACACAGGGTCGCACGCCGGCGAGCTTCGGTGCAGTGGAGCGGCTTTGCTACACCGGCTCACGCGGGATGGGTGCGCTCGAATTTGCGCCCGCGCAAGGGCCGCAACAACGTACCGCGAACAAGATCGAGATTGATGCACTGGTGCGCTTGGCGAGCGAGGTCTTAACCAACCGCCATCAATTGCAAGGCCATTTCCATCAAGCGGGCAAAGCGCAGGCACTACACGACATTTTGCAAGTGGGCACCTCTGCGGGCGGTGCGCGGGCAAAGGCGGTGATCGCCTGGAATGCATCAACCCAAGAAGTTCGCTCGGGGCAAATCGCGGCAGGCGAAGGGTTCGATTATTGGTTGCTCAAATTCGATGGGGTGAGTGGCAACAAAGACAAAGAGCTGGATGACCCCGCAGGATACGGCGCGATTGAGTATGCGTATTACCTGATGGCGAAAGCAGCGGGCATCACTATGAGCGAGTGCCGATTGTTCGAAGAAAACGGACGGCGGCATTTCATGACGCGGCGATTTGATCGCCAGGCTGGTGGTGAAAAGCTGCACATGCAATCGCTCTGCGCATTAGCGCACTTCGATTTCAACCAAGCCGGCGCGTATTCCTATGAACAAGCGCTGATGACAATTCGCCAGCTCAATTTACCCATGTCGTCCATTGAAGAACAGTTTCGGCGAATGGCGTTCAACATCGTCGCAAGAAACCAAGACGATCACGTGAAAAACATCGCGTTCTTAATGAACAAACAAGGGCTATGGGCGCTCGCGCCCGCTTACGACGTGACCTACAGCTACAACAGCGTGGGCGCGTGGACAGCAACTCATCAAATGACGATGAACGCGAAACGCGATGCCTTCACCTTGTCAGATTTCGACGCGTGCGCAAAGTCAGCCATGATGAAGCGCGGGCGCGCACGCGCCATCGTCCAAGAAGTGACCACAGCAGTTCAGCAATGGCCGGAATTTGCCGCCACAGCAAAACTCACATCGACCGCGCGAGATGCAATTTCACGAACTCATCGATTGTCGTTTCCTGAAAAGTAGACGCGTTACCGGATCGAGTCTGCGCGCGATTAGATCGCCGATTCATGTTGATCCCCCAAACCGCGACCGCCGCATAACGGTTACATTGCGTAAATCGATTCCCACCTTTGCCACGTCACGTTTCCTTTCATGCGCACTCCTGAGAAAAAGAAAAACGCTGAGCCGCTCGGCTTCGAAGCCGAATTGTTCAAAACCGCCGATAAATTGCGCGGCAACATGGAGCCGAGCGATTACAAACACGTCGCGCTCGGCTTAATCTTTCTGAAGTACATCTCTGACGCGTTCGAGGCGAAATATCAAGCCTTGCTAGCCGAAGACAAAGCGGCGGCGGAAGACTCCGACGAATATCTCGCTGAAAACGTATTCTGGGTGCCAAAAGAAGCGCGCTGGTCGCTCTTGCAAGCGAACGCAATGCAACCGAGTATCGGCACGTTACTAGACGACGCAATGCGCGCGATCGAAGCAAAAAATGATTCGCTCAAAGGCGTGTTGCCGAAAGACTACGGTCGCCCCGCGCTCAATAAAGTGATGCTCGGCGAATTGATTAACTTGATTTCCGGCATTCAACTTAATCAAGGGCGCGGCGGCTCGAAAGACTTGCTCGGTCGCGTTTACGAATATTTCCTAAGCCAGTTTGCAGGCGCGGAAGGCAAGCGCGGCGGGGAATACTACACACCGCAATCCGTCGTTCGTGTGCTCGTTGAAATGCTAGAGCCGTATTCCGGTCGCGTGTACGACCCGTGCTGCGGCTCGGGCGGCATGTTCGTGCAATCGGAAAAATTCGTCGAAGAGCACGGCGGGCGCGCGGGTGACATTTCCGTGTATGGGCAAGAAAGCAATTACACGACGTGGCGACTCTGCAAAATGAATCTCGCCGTGCGCGGGATCGACGCCAAAATCTTTTGGAACAACGAAGGCAGTTTTCATAAAGACGAATTCGCCGCCCAGCGCGGCAGCGACGGCGCGCCGATGAAAGCTGATTTCGTGCTTGCCAATCCGCCGTTCAACATCTCCGATTGGGGCGGCGATCGCTTGCGCGAGGATGCGCGCTGGCGCTATGGCATTCCGCCCGCTGGCAACGCGAACTACGGCTGGTTGCAACACATCGTTCACCATCTCGCGCCGAACGGCTCGGCGGGCGTCGTGCTTGCCAACGGTTCGATGAGTTCCAATCAATCCGGCGAAGGCGAGATTCGCAAAGCCATGATCGAAGTGGATGTGGTCGATTGCATGGTCGCGCTGCCGGGGCAGCTTTTCTATTCCACGCAAATTCCGGCGTGCCTTTGGTTTTTGGCGCGCAACAAAGTGACCGGCAAGGCGGGACGGCGTCAATTGCGCAGTCGCAAAGGCGAATTCCTCTTCATCGATGCGCGAAAGAAAGGCGTGTTGGTCGATCGCACACGTCGCGAACTAACCGACGATGAAGTTCGCGAAATCGCCGACACCTATCACGCATGGCGCGCAGCTCCTGGCGCGCACAGCACCGAGCATCGCAATCATTCTCCGTACAAAGATGTTGCGGGTTTTTGCAAGTCAGTTACGTTGGATGAAGTTCGCAAACATGGCTACGTCCTCACGCCCGGTCGCTACGTCGGTTCGAAAGTGCAGGAAGACGACGGCGAACCGTTTGATGAGAAGATGCAACGGCTTGCGACGGAGTGGCGCGCGCAGCGCGAGGAAGCGGCGCGGCTTGATGCGACGATTGCGAAGAATTTAGAGGCGCTTGGGTATGTTGACTAATTGGGGGGAGCATCGATTAGAGGACTGCCTCGATGCGCTCATCGACTACAGGGGAAAGTCGCCGACGAAATCTGATTTCGGTATACCGTTGATAACTGCGAAGGTCGTTAAGAACGGACGCATCGAACCACCAAACGAGTTTATTGCTGAGGCAGATTACGACGACTGGATGAGTCGTGGGTTTCCTCGGCTCGGTGATGTCCTTTTGACGACCGAAGCTCCACTCGGTGAAGTCGCACAAGTAAGCGATGAGCGGGTCGCGCTCGCCCAACGATTGATCTGCATGCGAGGTAAAGCGGATGTTCTCGACAATCGGTTTCTAAAGTATTCGTTGCTAACGGGAGTGTTGCGAGAACAATTGCTTTCCAGAGCTACTGGCACAACCGTCACAGGAATAAGGCAAAGTGAATTGCGGCGACTGCTCGTGCCGTTGCCGACTATTACCGAACAACGCGCAATCGCCCACATCCTTGGCACGCTCGACGACAAAATCGAACTCAATCGCCAAAAGTCCGAAACGCTTGGGGCAATGGCACGATCTTTGTTTAAGTCATGGTTTATCGATTTCGACCCTGTCGCCCAAAAGAAACGTGGCATATGGCGAAAAGGTGAATCGCTTCCAGGACTGCCCGCGCACCTGTACGACCTGTTCCCCGACCGCCTCGTCGAACCCGAACTCGGCGAGATTCCCGAGGGATGGAGGTGGGCTACCGCTATTGAACTCATCGCGTTTAATCCTCCCGAACCGCTACGTAAAGGCACTATAGCGCCGTATCTGGACATGGCAGCGCTTCCGACTTCAGGCAGCTGGCCAGATGCCGCAATTGATCGCGAATTCGGCAGTGGCATGCGATTCCGCAACGGCGACGCGCTGTTAGCGCGCATCACGCCATGTTTGGAAAATGGGAAGACCGCGTTCGTGCAGTCGTTACCCGATGACGTTGTTGCGTGGGGCTCGACGGAATTTATTGTGATGAGATCGCGCGCGCCGGTTCCGCCTAGCTATTCGTATTTGCTAGCACGAAGCCCCGCGTTTCGCGAGCACACAATACGAAGCATGACGGGAACTTCAGGGCGACAACGCGCCCAGGCCGCCGCCGTCGCCGATTTCCGAGTTGCATCTCCCGATAGTGACGCCGTTTGGAGCGTCTTTGGCGATTTCGTCGAACCGCTGTTCAAACAGATTCGCGAAGTCTCGATTGAAAGCGAATCGCTTGCGAAATTGCGCGATACGCTACTCCCCAAACTCATTTCCGGCGAACTGCGCGTGAACGACGCCGAGCGGTTTGCTGAGGGCGTTGTGAGTGGTTTTGGCCGCCAGTCAGCGTGTTAAGACATGTTCCGAGCTCTAAAAGGTCGTGTTTGCTGATTTCCATGTTAAAAAAACTCAATTTTTTTAACATGGTTACGGATTCATGTTAACGCCAAGCTATGTAATCCCCGCGTTGCCACCCACAGGCGTGGATTTCGATGCGCCAGCGCTGTTGAAAGCTTTGGCGGTCGCGCATCGGCATTTGGCCGAGTTGAAGGGGTGCGCAAAAAGCATCCCAAATCAAGGCATTTTGATTAACACCTTGACGCTGCAAGAGGCGAAAGCCAGCTCGGAGGTCGAGAGTTACGTTACTACGCAGGACGAGCTGTTTCAGGCGGATTTGCAGCTTCCAGAATGGGTTTCGCCCGCAGCAAAAGAAGTGGCGCGCTACCGCGAGGCATTGAAACAGGGTTTTGAGCAAATGCGTGCGCAGCGAGGGCTTTTGACGCAAAGCAATCTGATTTCGCTTTTTCAGACGTTAAAAAGCAGCGGCGAAACCTACCGCACGATGCCGGGCACAGTGCTCAAAAACGAGCGCACCGGTGCCACGGTGTTTGTACCACCGCAAGAAACTGCGCAGATTCAAACCCATATGGATGCGCTGGAGCGGTTCGTCAATGAATTCGACGGCCTCGATCCGCTACTTTGCATGGCCTTGATCCATCATCAATTCGAGAGTATTCACCCATTCAGCGATGGCAATGGTCGCATTGGGCGCATTCTTTGTGTACTTTACCTCACGAAGACGAGTTTGCTTGATGCGCCAGTGCTCTATCTTTCGCGCTACATCAATCGCAACAAGTCTGACTACTATCGATTGTTGCAGGCAGTGCGTGACGAGGGCGCGTGGCACGATTGGCTACTCTTCATGTTGAATGCAGTGGCGAGTACGTCGGAAAGCACTGTGCTCTTGGTGAATGGAATGCGCGAGTTAATGGCCGAAACAAAACGGCGACTGCGAGAGGAACTACCGAAACTCTATTCGCAAGACTTGCTGAACAACATGTTTCGGCATCCGTACACGCGAATCGAATTCGTACAAAAAGATTTGAATGTGACGCGGCAGACGGCATCGAAATACTTGAAGCAACTGGCCGAGCGCGGCATTCTTCAATCGCAGATAAGAGGCAACAACACATATTACGTCAACGAACCGCTGGTTCGCCTGATTGCGAACGGGGATTTGTGATGGCGTATGTTTCCGAAGACGAACTAGAAGAAGCGTTATTAGAGCAACTCGCCACGCTCGGCTACGCTTGCGCGTCGGATGACGAAATCGGGCCGGATGGAAAAAAGCCTGAGCGGTCGGCGAATGATGAAGTCGTTTTGCAGGGGCGTTTGCGCACGGCGGTCGCGAGACTCAATCCAAGTTTGCCGGAAGAGGCACGCGAGGATGCGATTCGCAAAGTGCTGCAATCCGAATTGCCGTCGCTCATTGAAGAGAACCGACGCATTCATCGATTGCTCTCGGAGGGCGTCGCGGTCGAATACTACGCTGACGATGGAACGATTGCGTTTGCGAATGTGGCGCTCGTGGATTTTGAACGAGTCGATGCGAACGATTGGCTAGCGGTGAACCAAATGACGGTGATTTCCGGGCAACATCAGCGTCGCCCCGATGTCGTCGTGTATCTGAACGGTTTGCCGATTGCTGTGATCGAACTCAAAGCGCCGGGGAATGATGCGGCGACGCTTGCGGGCGCGTTCAATCAGTTGCAAACGTACAAGAACGAAATTGGGCAGCTTTTCCGCACGAATGCGGTGTTGGTTACGTCCGATGGATTGGGCGCGCGTGTTGGCTCGCTTTCTGCCGATCTTGAACGCTTCATGCCGTGGCGAACGACGAACGGAACAATCGTCGCCCCGAAGGGCGAGCCGGAACTCTCGGTATTGATTGAGGGCGTATTCGAGAAATCGCGCTTGCTTTCTCTGATTCGCGATTTCACGGTGTTTTGCCCGAGCGACGATGGCATCGTGAAAATTGTGGCGGGCTACCACCAGTTTCACGCGGTGAAAAAGGCAGTCGCTTCGACAATCCGCGCGATGACGCCGTGGACGGGAACGAGCGAAAACCCTGGTAGCTACGGTTTGCCGAGCGTAGCCTCGCAACCGAAAGGCGACAAAAAGGCGGGCGTGATTTGGCACACGCAAGGTTCTGGTAAGAGCTACCTAATGGCTTTCTACGCGGGGCAGTTGGTGCGGCATCCTGAGATGCGAAACCCGACGATTGTCGTACTCACCGATCGCAACGATTTGGACGATCAGTTATTCACAACGTTTTCGAAATGCCGCGACTTGCTACGACAAACACCCGTGCAAGTGCAGGATCGCGAGGATTTGCGCACGCAGTTGCGGCGCGCTTCAGGTGGTGTGGTTTTCACGACTTTGCAGAAATTTAGCGAAGGCGCGGGGTTACTGTCGGATCGCTCGAATGTTGTCGTGATGGCGGATGAGGCGCATCGAAGTCAATACGGATTCAACGCGAAAGTCGATCAAGCGGGCGCGGTTTCGTATGGTTTTGCGAAATATCTGCGCGATGCGTTACCGAATGCGTCGTTCATCGGGTTCACGGGAACGCCGATTGAAGCGGATGATGTAAACACGCCCGCCGTGTTCGGAAATTACATTGACGTTTACGACATTAGCCGTGCTGTGGAAGACGGTGCAACCGTGCCGATTTACTACGAATCGCGACTTGCACGAATTGAACTCGACGAAAAAGAGAAGCCGCTAATCGATGATGAAGTCGAAGCGCTCACCGAAGACGACCCCGAGGCGGAACAAGAGCGACTAAAGCGGAAATGGTCAACGATCGAGGCGCTCGTCGGCAGCGATAAGCGCTTGCAATTGATTGCAAAGGACATCGTCGCACACTTCGAAGCG
Source organism: Betaproteobacteria bacterium (assembly GCA_013298045.1). Taxonomy (GTDB): domain Bacteria; phylum Pseudomonadota; class Gammaproteobacteria; order Burkholderiales; family Casimicrobiaceae; genus Casimicrobium. The sequence continues at coordinate 15,170 of JAAFJI010000017.1, read as the reverse complement.
CGCACCGCTGCGCTGGAGGGCAAAGCGATGATCGTTTGCATGAGCCGCCGCATTTGCGTAAAGCTTTACGACGAGATTGTGAGACTACGCCCGGATTGGCATTCCGATGACGCGAAAGCCGGGGCGATCAAAGTTGTGATGACCGGTTCGGCTTCCGACCCACCGGTATGGCAAAAGCACGTCGGAAACAGCAAGAGCCGCGATGAGTTGGCGAAACGCGCCCGTGATTCGAGCGATCCGCTAAAGCTGGTGATTGTGCGCGATATGTGGCTGACAGGCTTTGATGCGCCTAGCATGCACACGATGTATGTGGACAAGCCAATGCGTGGGCACGGATTGATGCAAGCAATCGCGCGAGTGAATCGGGTGTTTCGCGATAAGCCGTCCGGGTTGATAGTGGATTACATCGGCGTTGCGCAAAACCTGAAATCGGCGCTTGCTCAGTATTCGCCGCGTGATCGCGAGAAAACGGGCATCGATGAGTCCGAAGCTATCGCGGTATTGCAGGAAAAATACGAAGGTGTGAGCGGAATGTTTCATGGCTTCGTCGCGCCGGGCGTGCTTCACGAAACGGCCACGAATGGCACTGCGCAAACACGGCTTTCGCTCATGGCGCGAGCGATCGAATGGATTCTCGATAGGCAACAAAGGTTAGCCGCTCGCGAAACGACAAAAGACGGCAAGAAGGCCGCGCATCGGAGCTATCAAGATGCGGTGCTCGCGCTTTCGAAAGCGTTCGCGCTCGCGTCCGCTTCGGATTTGGCGCGGGCGGTCCGTGAAGAAGTCGGGTTCTTTCAGGCGGTGCGAGCCGCGCTCGTGAAATCTTCGGCAAGCGGCGGAACGTCGAAGCAGGAACGCGATTTCGCGATTCAGCAAATTGTGAGCCGTGCTGTCGTGTCCACGGAAATCGTGGACATTCTGCGCGTCACCGGAATCAAGACGCCCGACATTTCGATTTTCTCGGAAGCGTTCCTCTCGGAAGTGCAACAGATGGAATCGAAGAATCTCGCACTTGAGGCGCTTCGCAAACTGCTAAACGACGGAATTCGATCGCGTAGCAAAGCAAACATCGTGGAATCGCGCGCGTTCTCCGAGCGACTCGAAGACGCGATTGCTCGTTATCACGCAAACGCGATTACGACCGCCGAAATGTTGCAGGAGTTGATCGGCCTCGCGAAAGACATCATGGCAGCAAGAAAGCGCGGCGAGGAATCGGGGCTTACGAACGAGGAGCTCGCGTTTTACGACGCGCTCGCGAAAAACGATTCAGCCTTGCAGGCTATGGGCGACGAGAAGCTGCGCGTCATTGCACATGAACTGATTGCGAGCCTCAAGCAAAACGTCACTGTCGATTGGGCGCATCGCGAGTCTGCGCGGGCGCGTATGCGGGTACTTGTAAAACGAATTTTGAGAAAGTACGGCTATCCGCCCGATTTGCAAGATGCTGCCGTGAAAACAGTACTTGCGCAAGCAGAGGCGCTCTATGCCGAGCTCGCCAATGTATGAGGCCGCGATGAAGAAAGCTCTGACCAAAGCTCACCTTGAAAAAAGGTCGCTCCGCGGGTTGGTGCGAGAGCGTATCGACGAGCACGAGAAAGACCCGAACGACGTGATCCTGATGAGTCGGAATGAGTTGCATCGTTTGGCGACCGGGGAGCCGTCGAAAGAACTCGACGCGTTTAAGAACGACTTGTTGAAATCAAGGAAGCAGTTCAAGCGCGGACGTGCTACACGCGCGACGAAGGGCTCGCGAGAAATGTGATGTTCGCGTGGAAGGCTCTTAAAAGCATGACCGCGTGAATGAATTGCCCCTCCGATCCGACGATCTCAAGATTAAACACGAAGCTCGAACGATCCTATTGGAAGGCGAACGTCTTGTTGCGCAAGCGCGCAACAAGCACCGAAACTCTTAGTGGGCTAATTGTCGAGTGACTTAGTGATTCCGGTAACCGGCGCGCATTGTTCCCAATGCTTCACTGGTTCAGTTGCGCGCCGCCCGCAATTCCTCGCGCACTATAGCCCGCAAGCTCTTTGTGAGATGCTCGCCCTCAACTGCGCGCCGAAGCGCATCATTGATCAGCGTTTGATAACCGCGCTCTCCGGCGATTGATTTGAAGTGTTCGATGATCGGCGCATCGAGCATGATGCTGATTCGCTGTTTCGCGACGCGTGCACGAACCGCCTCCTGCCATTGAGCTTTCGTCGCCGACTTACCTGAAACGCGAAACTTGGCACGATCGAAATGCGCTTGCGTGAGCTTTGGCGCGTCGTCAGAAATAGCCGACGTTTTGGTAGTAGAGGTTCGTTTCATTGCTATCCGCCTTTCTCATGGAGACGATGCGAATGGTTTCTGTCGATTCCACATGCACGATCAGTACGATCAACGCATCCAACATGCCGATGCCGATCAATCGCTCTTCACCGCAGTTTTCGCTATCGTCCTCAAAGACGATCATCGGGCCTTCGAAAACTCGTGCCGCATCAGCGAAATTGAGTCCGTGCTTTTTGAGATTGCTGCGGCGTTTCGCTTCGTCCCAGGTAAATTCCATGAGGCTAAATTATACATATGAACGTATGTATAGTTCAATTCTGGATGAGCGCTCTTAGGCTCTATGCCCCGCTCCTCGCAATCGCGCGCCGATACGCCGGTCGCGCTTCGATACGATCGACGAATTGCGCGAGGTTTGGGTAGCGCTCGCGTCCGCTGCTGCGCATTGCTACTTGAGCGACGAATGAGAGTTGCACGTCAGCACCGGTGAGATCGTTGCCGACGAAAAACTCGCGGTCTTTAATTTCGTTGTCCAAGTAGCCGATGTGGTTAGTGAGCTCGCTGTTGATGCGTGGGCTGAGCGGTGCGCCTGCTTCGCCTAAGCGACTCACGTAGAGCTTCAACATCAGCGGCAGCATCGCGGAGCCTTCGGCGTAGTGCAGGAATTGGATATAGCGGTTGTAGTCGGGTGAATCGATTGCGGGCGCGAAACGGCCTTTGCCATAGGTTCGCACGAGGTATTCGATGATCGCGCCGGATTCGATCATGACTTGATCGCCATCGCGCAGCACGGGGGCTTTGCCGAGCGGATGAATTTTCATAAGCTCCGGCGGAGCGAGTCGCGTTTTCTCGTCGCGCGTGTATTGGATGACTTCGTAAGGCAATTCGAGTTCTTCGAGCATCCAGGTGATGCGGCGCGAGCGCGATTCGTTTAAGTGGTGGACTTCGATCATGGTTTGCTTTCTTTGGGAGTAAGTGAAATACGCGAAGAGCCGCCAGATAGATGCATCGCGTTTGCCAGGTTTTCACTTTTTTTTGCGCAAATTTGCGCAAATTGTGGGATGCGCTCCGCAGAAAAATTGAATCAGCGTCAGCTCACGAAATCAACGCAATCGGTGCGAGAAAAATCTGTCGCTCGCGTTTTCAGCGCTTAGCATCGCCAAGCACTTCGCGGATCACGGTTTCGGTGTCCGCACCTTTTGCCGGGGGCGCGTAGCGATATTCAACCGGCGTGCCGCTCATGCGGATCGGGCTTGCAACCATTGCAACGTTTCCGCCGCCCTGCGATTGCGGGCGTTGCAAATCAACGCGCAAGCCGCGATGTTTCACTTGCGGGTGCGCAAACACTTGATCGTACGTATTGATCGGTGCGTGTGGAATTCCGAGGCTTGCGAACGTGTCGAGCCAGTGTTGCGTGGGCTTTGTAGTCAAGATCGCTTCCATGTCCGCGACCAGTTGCTTGCGATTTCTGTTGCGATCTTTCATTTCCAGATATTCGGGTCGCATCGCGAGTTCGGGGACGCCCATTGCAGCGGCGAGTTTGCGCCATTGGCTGTCGTTGCCTGCGCCGACGATCATGTAGCCGTCGCCAGTCTGGAACGATTGGTACGGCGCTAAGTTCACGTGTGCGTTGCCGACCCGTTTGGGCTGTTTGCCAGTCAGGTAATACGAGGCGATTTGGTTGGCGGCAAATTGCACGACGCTATCCAAAAGTGCGATATCGATGCGCTGCCCGCGTCCGGTTTTATGTCGCGCTTCGATCGCAGCGAGGATTGCAATCGTCGCGTTGAGTCCGGAGAGCACATCGGTGACCGCGATCACGACCTTCGTCGGGCCACCGCCTGCGCCACCGTCTTCAACATCGGCGTGCCCGTTGATTGCCATGAGGCCACCTTCGGCTTGGCAGAGCAAATCGTAGCCAGGGCGTTCGGCGTAGGGACCGTCTTGCCCATACGCGGTGATCGAACAATAGACGAGTCGCGGGTTGATTGCGACGAGCGTTTCGTAGTCGAGGCCATATCGTTTCAAGTCGCCGACTTTGTAGTTCTCAACCAGGATGTCGCTCTTTGCCGCGAGCGCGCGAACGGTGTCTTGCCCCGCTTTCGTGGTGAGATCGATGCAGACGGATCGTTTGTTGCGATTGCAGCTTGAGAAATATGCTGAATCCGTCGTCTCGTCGCCGTTCGCATCACGCAGCCATTGCGGTCCCCAACTTCGGGTGTCGTCGCCGGTATCCGGTCGCTCGACTTTGATCACGTCGGCACCGAGATCGCCGAGCGTTTGCGTGCACCACGGTCCCGCGAGCACGCGCGTGAGGTCGAGAACGCGAAGATGAGAGAGTGCGCCAGGCATAGTGATTGCAATCGAATTCGTAGGGTTCAATCATAGTGCCGACTAGAATGCAGTCGAATTCCAATCTTGCATACGCCATGAGTTTTTATTCGCACCACATTTTTTTCTGCACCAACGAACGCGACGATGGACGCCCTTCCTGCGGCAAGCGTTGTTCCGGCGATTTACGCGATTACGCAAAGAAGAAAATCAAAGCGCTTGGACTCAATGGGCAAGGTCGCGTTCGAGTGAACAACGCCGGGTGTTTAGATCGTTGCGATGATGGCCCGGTGGTCGTCGTTTATCCCGAAGACGTTTGGTATCGCGTCGATTCGAAAGACGATGTCGACGCGATCATTGCCGAGCATGTGCAGGGTGGGAAGATTGTGGATCGGTTGCGCGTTTAGCAATTTTGGTCGTCGTTTGGTATCGCGCGTGCTCGCGCGCGAAACGGCGCGCCGAATAAGCGCCCCTCGAACGAACGGAGCATTCGCGCGAGCGCGCTCCCACAGAGCGATCTACAAGACGCTGATCACAGTCTGTGCGACTTCTTTCGCACAAATGATCAATCCATCGCGCAACACGACGTCGCGCTGATTGAATGAAACCGCTTCGCCGTTGAGCGTTGACACGTGCAGACCGTGCGCAAGCGCAACGCCGACCGGTGCCGCCGCATCCCATTCGTTCATGCCACCCTCGTGAACATAGGCAATCGCGTCGCCGCGCACGACCATCATCGCTTTCGCTCCTGCGGAGCCAACTTGGACGAGTTCTGCGCCGAGCGCAGCTGCAACCCGCGCCGCGAACGCGGGCGGTCGCGAGCGACTGATGACAATGCGACGCGTGGCTTCAGTGTCGCGAAGGACAGCGCCGCTCGAAAAGACCTCGTCGTGTGCGGGGATAGATACCGCCGCCTCGCTGACTGCGCTCGCCTCAATCAGCGCGACGTGCACGGCCCAATCGTCGCGACCTTCGCGATACTCGCGGGTTCCATCAAGCGGATCAATGATCCAAACGCGCGCAGCATGAAGCCGCTTGAGATCGTCGGCAGATTCTTCGGAGAGCACCGCGTCATGGGGTCGCGCCGCCGCAAGTTCGCGCAGCAGAAACTCATTGGCTACACGATCGCCCTGGTCGCCAAGCGCCCGCCCGGTGTGTTCGCCGCGTGCGCGTAGGGCGAGCAGCAACGCGCCCGCCTCGCGGGCTAGACGCGACGCAAGCGCCACATCCGACTCGTGCAGGATCAAACTCATCGCTTAGCTTGCGCCCACGCAAGATCGAAGGTTGTTCTCATATCTTTCCCGTTTATTGCCCTATGTTTGCTACAAATATCGTCATTTAATAGATATTCTAAAAATAGATGGAAACACGCTTAAATTCTTATTTAACTGGGCAATGAGCCGCTGAGCTGTTATCGTTACCTCACGAGGTACTGTAATCCGTAGAGTGTCGCCATGCCCAGCGAAACCGGTACAAACGTGCCGCCGCGCCACCACGCGATGACCGCCGTCATGAGCGCGGCAGCAACGTACGGCCAGCGCGTCGCGAAGTCGATGCGGCCGCTGGCCATCACGACGAGCGGGATCACGATCGCAGCGAAGATTGCGGGCACCGCAAGTTGCACCCCCCGCTCGAATCGCGGCGGCAATTTCTTCCCGGCGAACAAACCGATAAACGAATAGCGAATCAGAAAGGTGCCGATCGTCAACCCGATCACTGCGATCCAGCCCTCGGTCGTACCCCAAAAATCCGGGCTCATCGCTCGCTCGCTTTCTGCCGCGCGGCGCGCGCAGAAATCAGGGTATCGACTAGCAAGCCGACACATGCGCCGATCAAGCAAGCGGCGATTAAACCCAACTTGAGCGGCAGTGCGAATAGCAACACGCCTGCCGCGCCGCCCGCGAGTGCGGAGGACACATGCGCACGCGATTGCAGGAAGGGAATCATCAAGGCGATAAATGAAAGCGGAATCGTGAATTCAAGCTGCCAACTCGCAGGCAGTTGCGCGCCGACGAACGCGCCGACCGCGTTCGTAATCACCCAAGGCGGCCAGATCGCAGCCGCGCAACCGAGAAAGAACGCGAGCGGATGCGCCGTGAACGCGCCACGCTGGTGCCGCGCTTCGTTTGAGAGAAACGTTTGATCGACCAGAAATGCAGCCCAGAGCATGCGTTCTTTGCGTGTTGAATTGGCGAGTCGTGGCGCAATTGCCGCGCTGTAGACCATGATGCGCAGATTGACGACGAGCCCCGACAAGATCGCAATCGCAAGCGGCGCACCGCTGGCAATGAATTGTGTGAGCACCGCTTGCGACGAACCCGCAAACGCAAATGCGGCGAGCGCGACCGCGCCGAGCTGACCCATGCCCGCTTGCACGGCCGCGACGCCGCACACGAGCGCGAACGGAATGTAGGATGGCACGAGCATCAGGCATTCGAAAAAGCCCGCGCGAAATGCATCGCGCTTTGCGTCGGGGCGAGCACCGGAGGGGCTTGCGGCGCTCACTATTGCTGCGACTTGCGCACGTAATGAACGAAATCGAACCGCACATCATCGCCACCGGGTGCGAGCGGCGCGCTGTTGCGTTCGCGCGCGACCTCTTCAAACACATCGCGCGACCAGTTTGGAAAATACGTGTCGCCTTCAACGTCGGCGTCGATTTCAGTCAGGTACAAATCGTCGATCAGCGAAAGCGCTTCGGCATAGAGCGCATTGCCGCCGATCACGAACACCGGATCGGTCGGGTTCGCGAGCGCGAGCGCATCTGCAAGCGTGCGCACACACACGACGTCCGCAGGCACGGCAAGCGGTTGCGAAGTCACAACGACGTGCTCGCGGTCGGGCAGCGGTTTCGGAAACGATTGCCACGTGCGACGCCCCATCACGATGCGCTTGCCGATGGTGCGCGCTTTGAGATACTTCAAATCGGCAGGCAGATGCCACGGGAGCGCACCATTTTTTCCGATAACGCCGTTGCGCGAGACCGCAGCGATGACCGCGACGCGCGGCTTGGGGGAGAGGGACATGCGACGATTTTACGGGACGCTATTCACGCTCATTCCGTGGTCTGCATGCAATCGCCTGAAGTGCAGTGCGTACCAAGCGCGACAAAGTCTGTAAGGCGGGCGCGGCTTTGGGTTGAGCATTTCCCTAAAATGATTGCGTGTATTACCCAAGATCCTTAACCAACGTCATTCTCGCCTGCTTCGTGCTCTCCGCCGTGCCGTTGGTGGTGGCGCTGGCCGAGCTCGCGCTTGGTCTGGATGCGCTTGCCAAACGCTCGCAGCTTTCGGTGCGCGAAGCCGAGGCCGCGAGCACGGCGTCGCGGGAGCTCCGGGACGTGACCAGCAAGATGGAGCGCGCGATTCGACAATCGATCGTGCTCGAAGACGCGACCCTCATCGAGAACTATCGTCGCCTGGACACCCAACTCGAACAAACGCTGGTGCGCGCGCAAGCGCTCCCGCTTACCGAGGACGAGCGCAATTCGATCAAGCAGATCAACAGTACTCGCGTTGTGCTCAATGGATCGCTGAAGAGCGGGCTGCCGCCGCCCGAGGCACGACCGAAGCTCGTCGAGGCAGCCGCCGATCTCTACGACGCTTCTGCGCAGACCGCAACCTTGCTCACCCGGGTCACCGAGCGCGAGGTGCTGGAGCTGCGCACCATGGCTGCGAAAACGCGCGAGAACTGGCCTTGGTTCTTAGGTGTCGCAGCGGTCACAGCGCTCTTGCTCGCGGTCGGATTTTCGATTCTGATCGCGCGACCGCTGCGCAACATTGATCGCAGCATTCGAAGGCTCGGGCGCGGTGAATTCGCCGATCCGATTGCGATTAAAGGGCCGCGCGATCTGCGCTCGCTCGGCGAGCGGCTCGATTGGCTGCGCCGTCGGCTGCTCGAACTCGAAACTCACCAATCGCGATTCTTGCGCCACGTGTCGCACGAATTGAAAACACCGCTCACGGCGGTGCGCGAGGGCTCGGAACTTTTGAACGATCGCATCGTCGGAGAGATGTCGAAGTCGCAAACGGATGTGGTGCGCATTATTCGCGACAACACCGTGTCGCTGCAACGACTCATCGAAGATTTGCTCTCCTACCAACAACACCGCAGCGCCGCACCGCTCAAGATCGAGATGATCGAGCTGCAACCGATCGTCGATCGGGTGGTGCGCGAACATCGACTTGAGATGCTCGCGCGCGCGATCTCGGTGGACACTCGCCTCGGCAGCGACGCCGCCTCCCAGACGCTAGACGCAGATCGCGAGCAGCTGCGCGTGGTGTTGGATAATCTGATTTCCAACGCGATCAAATACACCCCGCGCGGCGGACGGGTGCGGGTACAAGCCGCACGCGATGGCGACATGCTGCAAATCGATGTCGAAGACGACGGTCCGGGCATTGCCGCCGACGAGCAAGAACGCATCTTCGATTCGTTTTATCGCGGCGAGGCGAGCACGAATGGAAAAATCAAGGGAACCGGGCTCGGATTGGCTATTGTTCGCGAATACGTGCTCGCGCACGGCGGCAGCGTCTATGTCGTGGAACCCGGCAAACCGGGCGGCAAGTTTCGCATTCGGCTACCGATCAGACAATCGGAGCGCATCCGCGACAGTGCAACCATGACGCAACTTGGAGAGACTTTTGTATCGTAGCTGGCTCACGCCCAACTCCTCATCGGCTCGCGTCGCACTCGTCGCTGCAATCGTGCTTTGGCTCGGCGGCTGCGCAGTCGCGCCCGAGATTCCAGTCATCAATCGGCTGACCCATCCGCAGGTCATCACCGAGACGGTCTATGTGCCGATCTACGTCGAAGTCGAAAAGCAGATTGCGCTACCAGCGCCGCCGCCCGAACCGATCAAGCTCCCAGAGGATCAGGATCAGGCGCTCGCGCTGCTGGTTGAGGTCGCGCGAGCTGGCAATGGCAGCGCCGACGATTCGCGCAAGGAACTCGCGGCAGCGCAGGCAAGCTATAACAAGGATCGCACTGCCGTGAATCGAATGCGGCTTGCGCTCTACACCGCGCTCAACGCCAATTCGGCAAGCGACGAGAGCAAGCTACAGGCACTGCTTGAGCCGCTCGTCGCCAAGGTCGGTGGCCTGCCTGGCGCGCACCCATTACGCCCGATCGCCGACGCGCTTCTGCTTCAAGTCAACGAACGCAATCGCCAGGTGCGAGACCAGACGAAGAAAGTCGACGAATTGCAGCAGAAGCTCGACGCATTGAAAGCAATCGAAAAACAGCTCCTGGATCGCGACCGGAGACGCAACTGATGAAACCCACGCGCCACCTCCAGGCGGCAATCGCCCGTGCGATGCACGGCGGCCTTGTCGCCCCGTTTGAAAGTGAACGTCTATGAGCGCAGAAATTCTCCTGGTCGACGACGATCCCGATTTGCTAAAGCTCATCGGGCTTCGTTTGACCGCCGCTGGCTATCGTGTCAAAAGTTGCGAAAGCGGCGATGCGGCATTGGCGCAGATCGCAATTTCGCGCCCCGGGGTTGTGGTGACCGATCTGCGCATGCCCGGCATCGACGGCATGCAGCTTTTCGAGCAAATCAACGCCCAGCACCCGACGCTGCCGGTGATCATCCTCACCGCACACGGCACTATTCCCGATGCGGTGGCGGCGACACAGCGCGGCGTATTCGGTTTTCTCACCAAACCTTTCGATCCGCCCGAGCTACTTGCCAAGGTCGCGCAAGCGGCTGCCGTGGCTGGCGAGGCAAGCGTCAACGCAAGCCCAGGCGAGTCCACCGCCGACGCCTGGCGCGCAGCGATCATCACCCGCAGCTCAAAGATGGAGGATCTGTTGCGTCGTGCGCGACTGGTCGCCGATTCGATGGCCGCCGTGCTCGTGCTTGGCGAGTCGGGTACCGGCAAAGAACTGCTTGCGCGCGCCATTCATGCGGCGAGCTCGCGCGGCGGCAAGCCGTTCATGGCGATCAACTGCGCCGCGATTCCAGAGAACCTGCTCGAAAGCGAGCTCTTCGGCTATGCCAAAGGTGCGTTTACCGGGGCAACCGCCGCCTCGCCCGGTCTTTTTCAAGCCGCCAACGGCGGCACTTTGTTTCTAGACGAGATCGGCGACATGCCGCTTGCTTTGCAGGCAAAGCTACTGCGTGTTTTGCAGGAAAGCGCGGTGCGCCCGGTTGGCTCGACGCAGACCACGCCGGTGGACGTGCGCATTGTCTCGGCAACCCATCGCAACTTAGACGCAATGCGCGCGGATCGCTCGTTTCGCGAAGATCTGTTCTATCGCCTCAACGTCGTGGCGCTAAAACTGCCGTCCCTTGCCGAGCGCCGCGAGGACATTCCCGCGCTGGTTCAACATTTCCTGAAGCACATCGCGACGCGCTACCGGAAACCGGTGCCGACGCTCGCACCGGAGGCGCTTGCCGCCGTGGTCGCGGCACCGTGGCCGGGTAATGTGCGTCAGCTTGAAAACTTGCTGGAACAAGCCGTTGCCTTGTCAACGACCAACGTGATCCCGCTCTCGCTCGTGCGCACCAGCCTGGACGACGCGCAGGCCCCGCTGGTCTCCTTTGAAACCGCGCGCAAATCGTTCGAGCGCGACTACCTTGTAAGAATTCTGAAACTCACCGCAGGCAACGCAGCCCAGGCCGCACAAATGGCGGGGCGCAACCGCACCGAGTTCTACAAGTTGTTGCAGCGACACAATTTGGAGCCGGGGATGTTCAAAGAGGCGGCAAAAGCCTAGCGAAGCGGAACGAAGCGCAGCTCGACAACAGCGCACTTCGTTGATGCCCTATTCATTCGAGTTTGTTGACGTTTTTTATTGTTTATTGCTATTTTTTGAAAATTCAACAAAGCGCCCATTTAATAGGGCAATCGTAAGAAAAGTTAATTTTAGATGTCTTTTTACCGCTGATGCCGATTGCACAGCGCAGTCGACGAGCGTCCTTTCATGCAAATCCAATTCAAAATTCTGCGCGACGCGGCTCGCGCCAATCTGCCTGCGTACGCGACACCGGGTTCCGCCGGTCTCGACCTGCGCGCCTGCATCGACGCGCCCATTGAACTCGCGCCCGGGGCAACCACGCTCATCCCTACCGGCATCGCGATCTACATCGGCGATCCGGGTTTCGCCGCGATGATCCTGCCGCGCTCCGGTCTCGGGCATAAACACGGCGTGGTGCTCGGCAATCTGGTCGGCCTGATCGACAGCGACTACCAGGGCGAATTGATGGTGAGCGTGTGGAATCGCAATGCGGCGAATGGTGCCGTTTCGGCGGGTGATGCCGTTTCGGCGGGTGATGCCGCTTCGGCGGGTGATGCGACGTTCATCATCCACCCGCAAGAGCGAATCGCGCAGTTGGTCATCGTTCCGGTCGCGCAGGTACGCTTTGAAGAGGTCGCTGAGTTTCGCGCGAGTGACCGCGGCACCGGCGGATTTGGCAGCACGGGAACGAAATAGTGGATCGGCTTTTCCTGCATTCGCCCAATAAAAAAAGGCGAATCGTCTGTTTAGGCATGGCAACGCTCGATCAAATTTTTCGCGTAGATGTCATTCCCGAAGCGCCTGCAAAGTTTCGCGCTAATGATTTCATCGTCACCGGCGGTGGTCAGGCTGCGAACGCGGCGGTCACCGTGCGTCGGCTTGGCGGCGCGGCGCAATACTGGGGTCGGGTCGGTGACGACCCGGTGGGCGATCAAATCCTGCGGCTGCTCTCGGATGAACGGGTAGATATTCAGCACGTGCATCGCCTGCACGGTGCGCGATCGAAAACCTCTGCGATCCTGGTCGATGCGCGCGGCGAGCGCCTGGTGTGTTCCGCACCATCGCAGGGCTACCCGCCGGACACCTCATGGTTGCCGCTCGACGAGATCGAAGTGATGCACGCGGTACTTGCGGATTCGCGCTGGAAGCCGGGCGCGATGGCACTCTTCGACGCAGCCGCCGAATACGGTCTGCCGAGCGTCTTCGATGCCGACGGGGGCGAGCCGGATGAGCTCATTGCGCTGTCGCGTGCTGCGACCCACCCCGCGTGGAGCGAGCCCATGCTCAAAAGCCTGAAGCTCGGGGCACCGGAGCAAGCGCTCACCCAAGTCTTCGGGGGACGCAATGCCCTGTGCGCAGTGACCTTGGGCGAGCGTGGCGTGGTCTGGTTCGACGGAAAAAGTGTGCAGCGCATTCCAGCGCTTGCCGTGAAATCGGTAGACACGTTGGCCGCCGGCGACACCTGGCACGGCGCACTCGCCTATGCACTCGCCGATGGTCATCCGGCGCGCGATGCCATTGAATTTGCAAGCCTGGTCGCCGGACTCAAATGTGCCGTTTTCGGTGGGCGGATCGGCATTCCCACTCGCACAGCCGTTGAAGCGTTTCACGAACAGCGGTGGGAGCGTCCTCACGCAGGCACGAGTGTTTGAGCGCTTACCCTAAATCGCGAAAATTTTCACGAACCGCTTGAACTTTTCGATGACAGCATCATCTGAGAAACATGGCAAGACTGCGCGCAGGTTGATTCCCTCCTCCCCGAGCAGCCTTCCTCCCAGAGGCGGGTTTCCCCCGACCCCCTCGTGGTGACGTTCAAGGGCGATTGGCGAAAGCCTTTCGCCCTTTTTTCTTGCCCGCAGGTTTCCAGATCGTCGCGCCCGATCGGCAGACGTCGCTAAATTGCCGCGAAGTCCGTCGGCGCTTGCGACGCGTCGATCCGGCATGAAACCTTTCTCGGCGCAATCGTCTAATATGGCGTTTCGGGGCGAGATTTATGGCGCTCAGGCAAAGGAATATTTATGCGTCTCTTGCGTGGTCACTCCCAAAAATTTACCTGGATCGGAGCCGGTGCGGTGCTCGGTGCGGCGCTCTCGCTCGCACTCACCGTTGACGCCAATCGCGAAGCGCGCTCGACCATTCCGGTAGACGAGCTGCGCACCTTCTCCGAGGTCTACGCGCGGATCAAAAACGACTACGTCGTCAGCGTAGACGACAAGAAATTGATCGAACAGGCAATCGCCGGCATGGTCAGCGGTCTTGATCCGCATTCGTCGTTCTTAGACGAAAACGCAATGCGTGACATGCGCACGACCACCACCGGGCGCTTCGGTGGGGTTGGCATCGAAATTGGCACCGAAGACGGCTTCATTAAGGTCGTCTCCCCGATAGACGATACGCCTGCGGCACGCGCAGGTATTCGCTCGGGCGACTTGATTACGAAGGTGGACGGCGAATCGACGCGCGGGCTGACCACAACCAAAGCGGTCGAGAGAATGCGCGGCACGCCGGGCACCAAGGTGCGCCTCGAAATTTTCCGCAAGGATGATCGGTCAACCATCACGCACACGCTCACGCGCGAGCAGATTAAAGTGCAAGCGGTGAAGGCGAAGACCGTCGAGCCCGGTCTCGCCTTCGTCCGCGTTCGCACCTTCAACGAACTCACCGTCGGCGAAGTCGCGAAAGTGCTCGCTGATCAACACGCGCAATCGCCGCTTAAAGGCGTGATCCTAGACTTACGTAACAACCCGGGCGGATTGCTTGATGCGGCGGTTGGATTGTCCGCGCTTTTCTTGCCGAAAGACGCGCTGGTGGTCTACACCGAAGGTCGCATGGACGGCACCAAGATGCGCTACACCGCAAGCCGCGAGTTCTACGCCCGTCGCGGTCCGGACGTCGTGTCTACCGCGCCTGAAATCTTGAAGCGAGTGCCACTCGTCGTGCTGACCAATGGCGGTTCCGCATCGGCCTCGGAAATTGTCGCCGGCGCGCTTCAGGATCACAAGCGCGCCACCGTGATGGGAATGACGACGTTTGGCAAAGGCTCGGTGCAGAACATCATTCCGCTGTCAACGACGACTGGCATGAAACTCACCACGTCGAAATACTTCACGCCGAACGGTCGCTCGATTCAGGGCACCGGAATTGAGACCGATATCCTGATCGACCAGCTCACATGGGACGGTGTCGTCGCGCCAAAGCTTCAGCGCGAAAAAGATCTCGCACGGCATTTGGTCGGTCAAGACGAGAAAAAGGATGAAGTCGCGGACGCCGACGAAGACAACTCAGAGGATGCGCAAGAGGCACGCTTCGCAAAAAACCGCGAAGACAGCAAAAAACTCAAAGGCTTCGAGTTCGGCAACGAGAAAGACTTCTTGTACGCGCAAGCAATCAATCAGCTCAAGGGCTTGCCGGTCGTTCGCTCAACGGTCGAGGCGTCGAAAACTGCGGCGGTCAAAGCCGATCCGACGAAGAAGTAGCGCGGCTCGCGTCGCAGCAGAAGAAGCCGGTGCATGCGCCGGCTTTTTTGCGCTCAATGGCAGCTCGGGCAGAATCTGGTCATGACCGAAAGCGACGCACTCAACGACGACGCGCTCCTGCGCTACTCGCGACACATCCTGCTCGACGAATGGAGCGTCGCGGCGCAAGTACGGCTTTCGCATGCCCGCGCGCTCGTCGTCGGCGCGGGCGGTCTCGGTTGTCCGGCGGCGATGTTTCTCGCCTCGGCAGGCGTCGGCACGCTCACGCTGGCCGACCATGACCGGGTCGATCTCACCAATCTGCAGCGCCAGATCGGGCACACCACGCGGTCGCTGGACGAACTAAAAGTCGA
>JAAFJI010000169.1 GCA_013298045.1 Betaproteobacteria bacterium | reverse complement strand
CGCCGATCAAACCGAGTTCTTCGGCGGTGACCGCAAGGATGAAATCGGTGTGCGCTTCCGGCAGGTAATAGTGCTTCGATACGCTCGCGCCCAAGCCTAAGCCGAATAGACCGCCGCGCCCGATCGCCATCAGCGACTGTGTCAACTGATAGCCCTTGCCGAACTCTTGCTTCCAGGGATCAAGGAAACCAAATATCCTTTCGAGACGATACGGTTCGAAGATCACAAGCGCACTCGCCGCAAGCAAACCGACGACGAGCACCGGAACGACGAGACGATAGTCAAGCCCAGCCATAAAGAGAATCAGCAGACCGCAGGTCATCACGATGAAGGTCGCACCAAAGTCCGGCTGCCGCAGCAAAAGCGCGCTGACAAACAATGCGATCAGAATGAACGGCCCTAAGCCGCGCAGCAAGCTTTGCTTGAGCGGTTGATCCGCATGCAGTACGTCGAACTTACTAACCGCGTACCGTGCGGCGAACAAAATCATTGCGGTTTTCATCAATTCGGACGGCTGAAACCCGAACGGACCGAGCGGAATCCAGCGTCGCGCACCATTCACGGTTTTTCCGATGCCCGGAATCAAGACCAGCATCAGCAGAACGACAGTGATTACAAATAGCCACGGTGCCGCCCGCTCCCACTGTTTCATCGACGTGTCGAATACAAAGAGCGCGGCCATCAAGCCGATGAGCATGAACAGCGATTGCCGTGCGAGGAAGTAAGTCGCCGTACCGCGCGTGAACTTCGCCTCCGATGCGCTCGCAATCGACGACGAGTAGACCATCATGAGCCCAAGCGCGATGAGAAGCACGACGACCCAAACCAGCGCGGTATCGAACTCCTGTTCGGAGCGCAGCGTCGCCGTGCGCGCGGATCCCGTGCGACCGGCTGCGAAAAATGCACCAAATCGCGCGCCAAGCGCACTACCGGCGCGGGTCATGGCGCTAAGCATGTGCGCGCTCCTTCGACAGCGCCTTACCATGGGACTTGGCCCAGCTGCGCACGGTTTTCGCGAATACTTCGGCGCGCTGCTCGAAATTGGCAAACATGTCCCAGCTCGCACATGCGGGGGACAGCAAAACGCGAGCTTGACCTCTTGCCGCGTCCAGCGCGGCGATTGTTGCGTCTTCGAGCGAGTCGAAACGACGGTAGTACACGCCGGCCAATTCAAGCGCGGCGGCAATCTGCGCCGCGTCTTTTCCGATCAGATGGACCGCTCGGCAACCTGCGGCGGCTGTCGCGAGCGCAGCAAACGACTGCGCTTTTCCGTCGCCACCGGCGATCAACCAGGTTGGCGCTCGGCTACTAGCCAAAGCCGCCGCTGCAGCAACCACGGTCGTTGCCTTGCTGTCGTTAATAATCTCTACACCGTCGATATCGCCGAGCCACTCGTAGCGATGCGCGACGCCTTGAAAGCCCTCAAGCGCGAGCCGCACTGCGTCGGCGCTCGGATTCAGCGGCGCGCTAAGCGCAACGGCTGCGAGGGCATTCAAGGCATTGTGTTCGCCGCGAAGCTGAAGCGAGTCAAGCGCCACCAAGGCCGTGCCGCCTCGCACAAGACGGCCACGGTCGAGCCCGTATTCATCGTCAGCGCGAGGCGCGGCGCGACCAAACGACGTGCTCGGGAGATCGAATCTGCGCATTGCACTCGACCAGGCGTCGTCGCGGTTGATCACCTGACGCTTACAACGATCGAAGATGCGCGCTTTGGCACTCGCGTAAGCGAAGAAGCTCGGATAGCGATCCAGATGATTGTCCGTCACGTTGAGCACCGCCGCGCTTTCGCATTCAAGCGACGAGGTTGACTCAAGCTGAAAGCTCGACAGTTCAAGTACCCAGTGTTTCGTTTGCGGGTATTCCAGCTGCGCATCTAGCACCGGCAGACCGATGTTGCCAGCTGCCCGTGATTGCAAATCGACTTTTCTTGCGATTGCCTCAGTAATTGAGGTAGTTGTGGTTTTTCCATTAGAGCCGGTTACTGCGTAAACTTTGGAATTACCATTATTTTCCAGGGCAAATAGCTCAATATCTCCTACCACCCTGACGCCACGAGCGATTGCACGCGCGATCGCCGGGCACGCACGCGCAACGCCAGGCGAGAGCGCGATTAGCTCCGAGGTGGGCAACTCGTCCCGCGCCAGATCAATCTGCGCCGGGACCAGTCCGGGAAATTCCCGCTCAAGCCGCTCACGCCCCGCAGGCGACGCGCTGGAGTCAAACACGCGAACCGTTGCGCCGCGCGAACGCAGATAGCGCACGAGCGAGAGCCCGGTTGCACCGAGCCCGACCACGTTTGCGCTAATACCTGAATAACTCACAGTCACGACGACGATCCTGTTTAACGCAACTTCAGTGTGGAGAGCCCCGCGAGCACGAGGAACATGGTGATGATCCAGAATCGGATGACCACGTGGTTTTCATGCCAGCCGCCGAGCTCGAAGTGATGGTGCAATGGCGCCATCCGGAAAATTCGTTTGCCTTTGGTGTACTTGAAATACGCTACCTGCATGATCACGGAAATTGTTTCGATCACGAAGATGCCACCCATCACCACCAGCACGATTTCTTGGCGAACAATCACTGCAATCGTGCCAAGCGACGCGCCAAGCGCAAGTGCGCCAACGTCGCCCATGAAAACGCGCGCCGGATGTGCGTTGAACCAGAGAAAGCCCAGCCCAGCGCCCGCCATCGCGCCGCAAAAAATCATCAGCTCGCCGGCGCCGGGAATGTAGGGAAATAGCAGGTAGCGAGAGTAGTCGATACGGCCAACGACATATGCGAACACTGCAAGCGCGCTGCCGACCATCACCACCGGCATGATGGCAAGCCCGTCGAGACCGTCGGTTAAGTTCACCGCATTGCTTGTCCCCACGATGACGCACCAGGTCAGAGCGATAAAGCCAAACACCCCGAGCGGATAGGCGACGTTTTTGAAGAATGGAACGATCAAGTCTGCCTTCGGCGGCAAGGCGTTTACGAATCCGCTTTGCAGCCAGGTGAAAATCAGATCGAAGATGCGGCTTGAGCTCGGCGCAGAAATGGCAAATGCGATGTAGACCGATGCCACGATGCCCAAGAGCGCTTGCCAGAAAAGCTTTTCCTTCGCCGACATACCTTTCGGATTTTTGTGCACCACCTTGCGATAGTCGTCAACCCAGCCGATCGCGCCGAATCCAATCATCACAAAGAGCACGACCCAAACAAACCGGTTGCTCAAATCCGCCCACAAGAGCGTTGAGACCGCGATCGACACCAGCACCAGCGCGCCGCCCATCGTGGGTGTGCCTTGTTTAGCCAGATGCGATTGCGGGCCGTCGTTCCTGACCGCCTGACCAATCTTCATTGCGAGTAGCCAACGAATCATGCGCGGACCGATAACAAGCGCAAGCGCCATACCGGTCGCTGTTGCAAGCACGGCGCGCAGCGTCAGGTAGGTAAACGCCGAGAGTCCGGCGACATCTTTACCGTAGGTCGTGGCGAGCCAATAAAGCACTAGACGGCCTCTTTCATCATCGATTTGAGCGCGTCGATCACGCGCCACATTTGCATTGAGTTCGCGCCCTTGACCAGCACGGTTGTATTGGCGTCGCACAGCGGCAGGAGTGCGGACGCAAGCAATTCCGGGCTTGCGAAATTCGCCCCCTTCGCGCCGAACGCATCGTTGACCTGTGCGAAGCGCGCACCGCACGTAAATACCCGATCAATCGGCAACGCAGCGATGCGACCCGCGAGTTCGCGATGAAGTGCGATGGTGTCGTCACCGAGTTCCGCCATGTCGCCTAAAACGAGATACCGTGGCGTGGGCTGCGCACAAAGCACGTCCGCCGCCGCCCGCATCGAGGCGGGATTGGCGTTATACGAATCGTCAAACACGTGGGTGCCGCTGGCCAATTTCATTTGCGTCAAACGCCCGGCCACGTTGCTTGCCGATTCGAGACCCGACTTAAGGGCGGCTTCGCCGATTCCGAGCGCTTTGGCGACTGCTGCGACTGCAAGCGCGTTCATCCGATTGTGCGCCCCGGGCAGCGGCAGCGAAACGCCAAGCGCAGCATCGCTGAAACCTTCAATTTGGAGCGCCTGCGATCCGTGCACGTTGCCGCGAATACCCGCGCGTGGCGAATGCCCAAATTCGATCTGCCGGAAGTTGCGTGCGACCACTCGCCAATACGCGTTGTACTCGTCATCGGCATTGATCACCGCAGTGCCCGCCCGATCAAGTCCCTCAAAAATCTCGCCCTTGGCTTTAGCCACGCCCATGAGCGAGCCAACGCCTTCGAGATGCGCGGGTCCGGCGTTGGTGATCACGGCTACGTGCGGTTGCGCGATCCGCGTCAAAAGGGCAATCTCATCGAAGTGATTCATTCCCATTTCGATGACTGCAACCTGATGCGAGGCGGTCAATTTGAGCAACGTGAGCGGTACGCCGAAGTGATTATTTAAGCTGCCTTCGGTTGCAAGTACTGCGTGGTCGCCGAAGTGCGCGCGCATTACCGCTGCCGTCATCTGTTTTGTCGTTGTCTTCCCATTGCTGCCTGTAATCCCGACGACCTGCCCTGCGAACCGATTGCGGTGCGCTTTCGCAATTGCCTGCAGCGCGAGCAGTGTGTCATCGACACGAAAACAGGTCACCTGCGCGGGCACCGAAACGTCCGCCGAGACGAGCACCCCCAACGCGCCGGACGCGATGGCTTGCGGCACGTAGTCGTTGCCATCGAAACTCTCGCCGCGCAGCGCGACAAACAACCCGCCCGCGCACGATTTGCGCGAGTCAGTCACTACGTCGGTGAAAATCCGCTCGGGTCCGGCGACGCGTGCGCCGCAAGCGTTGGCGATGAAATCAGTGCTGAGCTGCATGCTCGCTCTCTTTTCGCGCGATACGGATCCGGAGCGCTTGCTGAGCCGCTTCGAGATCGGAAAATGGATTGCGGATACCGGCAACCTCTTGGTAGCTCTCGTGCCCCTTTCCCGCAATCAACACGACGTCGTCGCTTTCCGCGTCAGCGATCGCCTGGGCGATCGCCTCGCGCCGATCAAGCAAGATCGCTGCACGTGCGCGCAGCGCGTCCGGAATACCGCGAGCGATTTCGCCAGCGATCAGTTCGGGCGATTCGTTGCGCGGGTTGTCGTTGGTGACTATGACGCGATCCGCGCTTCGAGCCGCAATCGCACCCATGATCGGTCGCTTCGCTGGGTCACGATCACCGCCGCAACCATACACAACCCACAAACGTCCACGGCAAGTCTCGCGGGCGGCGGCGAGCGCTTTTTCGAGCGCGTCGGGCGTGTGTGCGTAGTCCACGTAGACGCAGGGCGCATCGGCGTGTGCGCCATTCGGTAGTTGCACGCGCTGCATCCGCCCAGGTGCTGCTCGAAGGGCAGCTAGGCAGTGCGCAACCTCGTCGGGCGTTGCACCGCGACAGAAAAGCGCAGCGGCAACTGCGGTTGCGTTGTAGGCGTTGAAAGTACCGGCGGCGGCAAGCACGGATTGCGTTTCGCCCCATGGCGAGCTGATCGCGAGGCGCATCTGTGCGGCGTCGGCGAACAGGATTTTTCCTCGTACCAGACCCCGGTTCAATCCGTAGCTCACGACGTTTGCCGCGCGGCGCGAAATGAGATTCGCGCCAAAATCGTCGTCTGCGTTGATCACCCGATGACGAAGCGGATAGTCGGTGAAGAGCTTTGCTTTTGCCTCGCCGTAGGCGATCATCGTCCGATGGTAGTCAAGGTGATCTTGCGTCAAATTCGTGAAGATGCCGGTGTCGAAGCGCACGCCCGCGACCCGCGCCTGATCCAGCGCATGCGAGCTGACTTCCATGGCGACGCTCGTTGCGCCCAGACGCTTGAACTCGGCAATCTCGCGGTGAACCGTCGCCGCATCCGGCGTAGTGTTGTTACCGGCGCGCAACGAATCGATGAAGCCTCTACCGAGCGTACCAATCAGTCCGCAACGGCCGCCAAGCGCATTGTCCGCCTGCGCAAGCCAGACCGAAATCGTCGTCTTACCATTGGTGCCAGTCACCGCATGAACCGGAAGCGAAGCCGACGGGCGATCAAAAAAGTCGTCCGCGACTGTACCGATGACGGCGGCAAGCCGCTCGACCGTCAACACCGGCACCCGCAGGCCGGTCGGCAGCCGACCACCCGCTTGCGCGATGACGGCGCTCGCCCCGGCCGACACGGCTGCCTCAATGAAGTCACGACCATCGCTTTTCGCGCCTGGAAACGCAGCAAATACATCGCCCGGTCGCACATCGCGCGAGTCCACGACCAGACGGGTTCGCTTGACACCAAGCGTATCGAGCTGTGCAACTGCGGGATGCGTCATTGCGTCACCTCGCGTGTTGCGGAAGCCAGGGCGTCGCCACTGGGAAGAGCCTGCGTCGGCGACGTCGCTGCATCGAATGGCACTTCGAACAAGCGCAGCGTTTGCGCCATGATTGAGGCAAAGATCGGCGCTGACACTTGACCGCCATAGAAAATGCCCGCGCCCGGCTCGTCGATCATCACCGCAATGACGTAGCGTGGATTGGAAACGGGTGCGAGCCCTGCAAACGAAGCCACATAGCGTCCGTCGACGTAGGCGGCGCCGGTGAGTTTCTTGGCGGTGCCTGTTTTTCCGGCAACCCGGTAGCCGCTGATCTGCGCCTGGGGCGCAGTGCCGTCCTTATGCGTCGCCCGCTCGAGCATCGGCATCATGATTGCCGTCGTCTCCGGTGCGTAAACCCGAGTTTGTCGAGCCGCGCCATCGTTCTTAAAGAGCGTTACGTCAACTAAGTTTCCGCGATTTGCAAACACCGTGTAGGCACGCGCGAGCTGCACCAAATTTACCGACAACCCGTAGCCATAGCTCATGGTCGCTTTCTCAATCGGACGCCAGGTTTGCGCAGCACGCAGGCGTCCGTGCGCCTCGCCGGGAAAACCGGTTTGCGGCGCGCGCCCAAATCCGGCACGTTGCAAGTACCGCGACATCACGTCGTTGGGCAGCCGCTCGGCAATGCGGGCGGTGCCGACGTTGCTCGATTTCTGCACGATTTCAAGTACGCTCGCAACGCCTCCCGTACCGATCGCATGGGTGTCGCGGATCGTCGCGCCATTGACGGTGTATTGCCCGCCGGTCATCGCAATCGATTCGCTTGCCTTAAGCGCACCGGTGTCGAGCGCCGTTGCCACGGTGAAGGGCTTCATGGTGGAGCCCGGCTCAAACAAATCCGCGAGCGCGCGATTGCGCAGCCCGCCAGTGGCCGCCGCGCCGCGATCGGTCGGGCTGGCAGTCGGGTAATTCACTAGCGCGAGAATCTCGCCCGTCTTCGCGTCTAGCACGACGGCCGCGCCGCCTTTGGCGCGGTTTGCTTCGACGCCGCGCTTGAGTTCCCGAAACGCAATATGCTGCACCCGCGAATCGATCGAAAGACGCAGATCGCGCCCCTGCTGTGGGGCGCGAATGCTGCCGTGTTCTTCAACCACGCCTCCGCGTCGATCAATCATCACACGGCGCGCACCTTGTTTGCCTGCAAGCCACTCGTTTTGCGCGAGCTCGATACCTTCCTGCCCGACGTCGTCAACGTTGGTAATTCCAAGCACTTGCCCCATCACCTCCTGCGAGGGGTATTCGCGCTTGAACTCGTTTTGCAGAGAAATGCCGGTGATCTTGAGCGCAGCAACCGCGGCCGCCTTCTCGGTGGAGACGCTGCGCGCAAGGTAGACCACATCGCGATCCGAGTTGAGTTTCTTTTTCACGTCTGCGCTGCGCAACCCAAGCGTTTGCGCGAGGGCCGCAACCTGGGCTTCACT
>JAAFJI010000168.1 GCA_013298045.1 Betaproteobacteria bacterium | reverse complement strand
ACGGCTTTCGCATGCCCGCGCGCTCGTCGTCGGCGCGGGCGGTCTCGGTTGTCCGGCGGCGATGTTTCTCGCCTCGGCAGGCGTCGGCACGCTCACGCTGGCCGACCATGACCGGGTCGATCTCACAAACCTACAGCGCCAGATCGGGCACACCACGCAGTCGCTGGGCGAACCAAAAGTCGCCTCACTCGCGCGCACTTGTCGTGCGATCAACCCGCTGGTGAACATCGAGACCATCGCCGAGCGGCTCGCGGGTGAAGCGCTGCAACGCGCGGTCGCCGCAGCCGACGTGGTGCTCGATTGCACCGATTTGTTTGCCACACGCCACGCAATCAATCGCGCCTGTGTGGCGGCGAGAAAACCGCTCGTGTCCGGTGCTGCGATTCGCTTCGACGGACAGGTCAGCGTATTCGATCCGCGCGACCACGACTCGCCTTGCTATCACTGCATCTATCCCGAATCGGATTCATTCGAAGAGACGCGTTGCGCGGAGATGGGCGTGTTCGCGCCGCTGGTTGGGATCGTGGGTAGCCTGCAAGCTGCGGAGGCGCTCAAACTGCTCGCGGCGATCGACGGTGGCGAAGCGCTCTGCGGCCGCTTGCTCACGATCGACGCGAAGACGATGGAGATCGCGACGCTGCGATTCGATAAGGATCCTAGCTGCATCGTTTGTGGGTAGTTGCCAGCAGCTTTGATGCCCATCGCCCCAGTTATTAGCACGATTTATTGAAAATAATCATTTATCGAAAATATAGATAAATAATCAATTCACCAAATTTTACAGGGCGATGTCGAGCAAAGTTGATTTGAGATCAGATTCCGAGGATCTCCTTGCGTTCATGCTTGGTCGGTGTAAATCCCTCGCGCTCGTAACAATCGAAGATCGCGTCCACGATCGCTTGCGGCTCGTCGATGATTTGCATGAGTTCGATGTCGCCCGGTGAGATCAATTTTTCTTTGAGTAATTGATCGCGCATCCAGCCGTGCAGTCCGCTCCAAAACTCTTTGCCGACCAATACGATCGGCATCTTGCGGCTTTTGCCGGTTTGAATCAGCGTGAGCGCTTCGGTCAATTCATCGAGTGTGCCGAAACCGCCCGGCATACAGATCAACGCCATGCTGGTGCGCACGAAGGCAAGCTTGCGATTGAAGAAATATTTGAACGAAATCCCCATGTCTTGATACGGGTTGCCTGACTGCTCATGCGGCAATTGAATGTTGAGCCCGATCGAGAGGCTCTTCCCAGCGTACGCCCCCTCGTTCGCCGCTTGCATGATGCCCGGACCACCGCCCGAGATCACGCTAAACCCAGAGTCCGAAAGCAAGCGCGCGATGTCGATTGTTTTTTGATACCAAGGCGAATCGCGTTTGATGCGCGCCGAGCCAAAAATCGACACGGCGGGTTGCACGTTGCGCAACTTCTCCGTCGCGTAGGTGAACTCCGACATAATCTGTAGCGCACGCCACGCCTCTTGCCCTGGCGTTAAATCACTCTCATGCATGGCGCTCTTGATCGCCTGCACTTTTGCTTTGGTGCTTTCAAAGTTCACTGACATGTCCGATTCCCGCAAAAAGCTCGTTCTAGTAGACGGCTCATCATATCTCTATCGCGCGTACCACGGCTTGCCCGACTTACGCACGCGCGCAGGCGAGCCCACGGGTGCGATTCGCGGCGTGATTTCGATGCTGCGCAAATTGGTGGCTGACGAGAAACCGGATTACTTCGCCGTTATCTTCGACGCGCCCGGAAAAACTTTCCGTGACGATTGGTATCCAGACTACAAAGCGAACCGCTCACCGATGCCAGAGGACATGCGTCCACAAATCGCGCCACTGCATGAACTCATCAAAGCGCATGGCTGGCCGCTCATCATGGAAACGGGCGTTGAAGCCGATGACGTCATTGGAACGCTTGCGCAACATGCTGAAGCGCGCGGCATGGACTGCGTGATTTCAACGGGTGACAAAGACCTCGCGCAACTGGTTACCGATCACATCATTTTGAAAAACACGATGTCGATGGAGACGCTCGATATCAATGGAGTCAAAGAGAAATTCGGCGTCGCGCCCGCGCAAATTCTCGACTACCTGACCTTGATCGGCGACACGGTAGACAACGTACCCGGTGTGCCGAAGGTCGGTCCAAAAACTGCCGTAAAGTGGCTTTCAGAATACCGCACGCTCGACGCGATCGTTGCGAATGCGGCGAAGTTCACCGGGGTCGTGGGCGAGAACCTGCGCAACACGCTGGAATGGTTACCGAAAGGCAAGCAACTACTCACCGTGAAGTGCGATGTGAGTTTGCCGTACGATGTCGAGAAGCTTTCGATGAGCGAAGCAGACACGACGGCGTTGATTGCGGCGTTCGAACGGTTTGAGTTCAAGTCGATGCTCAACGAGGTGCGAGGTGCTTCAACGACCGCCGCGACCAATCAAGTGAGTGCGGTGCCCGAGCAAGCCTCGTTGCTCGATGCGGCACCTGCGCCCGCATCGACAGCCCACGAGAAGAAACCTCGTCAGTACAAGACCATCTTCACCGAAGCAGACCTTGACGAAGTTATCAAGGCCATCGACAAAGCTGAACTCACCTGCTTCGACACCGAAACTACATCGCTCGAACCGATGCTCGCGAAAATCGTCGGCCTTTCGTTCGCGTGGGAACCCTTCGAAGCCGTGTACATCCCACTCGCGCATCGCTACGCAGGCGTACCCGAGCAATTGCCACTTGATGCAACACTCGCAAAACTCAAACCCTGGTTCGAAGACGCATCGAAAAAGAAACTCGCGCAAAACGCGAAATACGACGAACATGTTTTGCTGAATCACGGCGTTCAAGTGCGTAGTATCGAGCACGACACGCTGCTCGCTGATTACGTGCTCGAGAGCCACAAAGCGCACGACATGGATTCGATGGCGCTACGCTTTTTGGACGAGAAAACAATCAAGTTCGAAGACGTCGCAGGCAAAGGCGCAAAACAAATCGGCTTTGACGAGGTTTCAATCGATCGCGCGACGGAGTACAGCGCAGAAGACTCGGACGTCACATTGCGCTTGCACCATGCAATCTATCCGCAAGTTGCAGCGATTCCTGCGCTCAACAAAATCTATCGTGATTTCGAACTGCCAACACGCGAAGTGCTCGTGCGTATGGAGCGACGCGGCGTGTTGATCGATTCGCAAGTGCTCGCGAAGCAATCGCATGAACTCGGTTTGCAGATCAACTCGCTCGAAGAAAAAGCCTACGAACTTGCAGGGCAGCCGTTCAACTTGGGCTCTCCGAAACAACTCGGCGAAATTCTTTTCGGGAAGTTAGGGCTCCCAGTTAAGCGAAAAACCGCCAC
Organism: Betaproteobacteria bacterium; assembly: GCA_013298045.1. Lineage (GTDB taxonomy): Bacteria > Pseudomonadota > Gammaproteobacteria > Burkholderiales > Casimicrobiaceae > Casimicrobium. Next base: position 4,535 of record JAAFJI010000168.1, on the reverse strand, counting down.
CGGCCAGCCTTCAACCGACGAGGAAGTGTTGACTGAGCTCGCCGACGATTTCCCGCTGCCGAAACTTCTACTCGAACATCGCTCGCTCACCAAGCTCAAGGGTACCTACACCGACAAGCTGCCGAAGATGGTGAATCCGAACACGGGGCGCGTGCACACGAACTACGGACAAGCCACGGCCGTCACCGGGCGTTTATCGAGCAACGATCCGAATCTGCAAAACATCCCAGTACGAACTCCACAAGGTCGCGCGATTCGACAAGCCTTCATCGCGCCAACCGGCTCGGTGATCGTCTCGGCCGACTATTCGCAAATCGAATTGCGCATCATGGCGCATCTTTCAGAAGATCCTTCGCTGACGGATGCTTTTATGAAGGGTCTCGATATTCACAAGGCTACCGCCTCAGAGCAGCGTCGCTACACCAAGGCGGTGAACTTCGGCTTGATCTACGGCATGGGCGCGTTCGGACTTGCTTCGCAGTTGGGTATCGAGCGCAACGCCGCACAGCAATTCATTGACAAGTATTTCGCGCGCTACTCATCGGTAGCTGCGTTTATGGCGGAGACGAAACAATTCGCACGAGATCATGGCTACGTCGAAACGATTTTCGGCCGTCGCGTTTATCTCCCCGAAATCAACGGCGGCAACGGCCCGCGCAAGGCCGGTGCAGAGCGACAAGCGATTAACGCACCCATGCAAGGCTCGAACGCCGATATCATCAAACTCGCGATGATTTCGATCGATCATTGGCTTGAGGAAGCGAAGCTTCGCACCAAACTAATCATGCAGGTGCATGACGAGCTCGTATTCGAAGTACCCGACGATGAACTCGAAATCATCAAAGAAAAACTGCCAAAGAAAATGACCGAAGTTGCGTCGCTGAAAGTGCCGCTCGTTGCCGAAGTTGGCATCGGCAGCAACTGGGATGAAGCTCACTGATACGACATTTTGGCGCGGCCCTGGACGCGCTCCGGTTTCCGCACACGAAAATTTTCCGAACAAGCGCGGCCAGGTCCGCGCTCACAAACGCACCCAATGCCCCGAAGTAACGACAGAAACTCCACCGCTGCACTTTCAATTTCCGACATCTACCGCGCGTTGCGCGACGAATTTGGCGACAACGGCATGTCGCGCGGTCGTGCGATCGCCGACGATGGCAAAGTAAACATCGAGTCGGTTTCAAAAGACGAAAGCGGCACCTGGAAACTTACGGGTCAGGTTAAAGGTACAGCAGCTGATCCGTACCGGACGCAGGTCGAGGTAGAGGTCGAGCGTGCGTTCGTACAGGTCGACAGCGCCGAATGCAGCTGCCCAGTCGGCATCAATTGCAAGCACGCGGCTGCAATGCTCCTTCAATGGTTCGGCACCTGGCCGCAGGCCAACGGCAAGCTGCTTGGCTCACCGCCGGTCACCACGAGCGGCGACGCGGTACGTGTAGTCGACAGCGCGCAGCTGGAGAAGATCGAGCAGCGCGAGGACTTGCGCGAGCGCATGAGAAGCGTTGCCGCACCAAGCACGCCTGCGACCCAGCGTCGCGCTACCGTCGCCCTCGCGCCTGGACTCGCCGCCTGGCTTCAAGACGCCTTAAACGACGGGATTGCCGCCGAGCGCGCCGAATCAAACACCAAAAAAGCCGCAACCCAGCAAAGTACGCTGGTGTATCTGCTTTCGCCGCAGGGCGTGCTGAGCGTGGCAAAAGCGAAGTTTGAGGCCAGGCATACCCGCTACGTGGTGGCGGGAGAACTCGCTTCGCTCGCATGGATTGAACATGACCGCACCCGTCCGAGCTACGTCGCCGCAGAAGACGAGCCGCTCCTGCGCATGATCGCTGCGTCGCTCGGTATGTTCGGAAGCGAACCGCGTGCGCTGCTGCGAGGCAAAACCGGTGAACAAATACTGCAGCTCGCGCTTGCCAGTGGTCGAACGTTTATTTCGCCCCCGGAGAGCTGGTATCGCGAGCAGTGGCGTAAGCGCAGCAAAGCGAGCGATTCGATCGTGCTCGATCGTACGCTTGAGGTGGGCAATCACACCCGCGCGACGCTTGCGTGGCACGCAACCGGTGACGACGCGAAGTCGACGATTTCGCTTCAAGCGCGCATCAACCGGGACGGAATTGATTCAACCTTGCCGATTATTGCAACCGATCCGCCGTACGTTGTAGACCAAGACAACGCGCGGGTTGTGAAACTCGACGTCGCGCTCAGCCATAAATCGCTAGACCGGCTGCTCGCGCTGCCGCCGCTGCGCGCGGACGACGCAATCGGTTGGGCTTACGTCGCCGACGCGATTCGTGCATTGACCGACGCCGCACACGTGCCGCCCTGCCCGACCATCGTTGCAACCGACGCACCGCTGCCGACCCCACGCGGCGTATTGAAGTTCGGATTGGTGGAGTTTCGCTTCGCGACAGGTTGGGGCGCTGCAAAACGCGAGCAAGACATCGTGTTTCCCGGCGTGGAGTTCCTGCTTGACTACGGCGCGGAGCGACTGCCGTACGATACGCGCGGCTTCGAAGCGGCAGTTGAAGAAGAGCGCGTCGGCAGCGCGACACTCTCACGCCGCATGCGGAACGTGCGCGCAGAGCAGCTTTGGGCGATGCGCATGCCGCCGATGCTCTTGCAGGCAAGCAACGTTGAGCGCGCGCTGATGTACAGCGAATCGCTCGGCGTCGATGCCGCGAAAGGCACGTCGAAGCGATCGCTCTGGGCGCTCACCGATCATGACTGGGCGAATCACGGCGCGACGGTGCTCGCCGATGCGCAGATGGCGGGCTTCATCATTGAAGTCGAAGACGGCTTTCCGGTCTCGCTCGAAGACATACCGGAGCCATCGCTTGAGCTTTCGCCCGGGACTGCGAACGGCTGGTTCCGCATGGCGCTCGGCGTCACGGTCAACGGCGAGCGCGTCGATATCGCGCCCGCATTGGCAAAACTGATTGCAGCCCAACGAAATGTGGACGATTGGTTCAAAGAGTTAAAGTCAGTTCCGTTTATTTTGCTCTCTGTTGCCCAGCAAGACAGGGCAAAGAAATCGATTGTTGTTCGCATCCCTGGTGAACGCGTGCATGCGATTTTGGAGCCGGTGTTCGATTGGTTCCGTGGTGGCGGCGTCGAAGAAATCTCGGGGCTGCAAGCAGCGCTGATGCCGAATCTACCGAACGATACGGTGCTCTATCTCGGTCGCGAAAATCCGAAGTGGGTTGCAATGCGGCAGGCGATCGAAGAAGGCGCGAAGCTCGTTGCCATCGCGCCGCATCCCGAATTTCACGCGACCCTGCGCGGCTATCAGCTACATGGTCTGTCGTGGCTCGATCACTTGCGTGCGCTTTCGATGGGTGGCGTGCTCGCCGACGACATGGGGCTAGGCAAAACCGTGCAAACGCTCGCCTATCTGCATCGCGTGCATCGTGGCACGGTCAAAATGCAAAAGCCAAGCCTCATCATCGCGCCGACTTCGGTCACAGCGAACTGGATGGCGGAGGCCAAACGCTTTGCACCCGATTTGATTTTGCATCGACATCACGGCATCGACCGCTCGACAGACGAGCGCGATTTGACGCGCGCCGATATCGTAGTCACGAGCTACCCGCTGTTGCAGCGCGACGACGATTTGCTCGCGGGCATTGCGTGGAACGTGGTTGTGCTCGACGAGGCGCAGGTGCTCAAAAACCCGAAAGCGAAAACGTATCAAGCGGCACAGCGACTCAACGCCGATATGCGCCTCGCGCTCACGGGGACGCCGATGGAGAATCACCTGGGTGAACTGTGGTCGATCTACAACGTTTTGATGCCCGGGCTACTTGGCGATCTTGAAGGCTTCAACCGCATTTTCCGCTTCCCGGTTGAGCAGAGAAGCGACGCAGCACAAATGAAGAAGCTTCGCGCGCGCATTCGTCCGTTCATGCTCAGGCGTACGCGCGACCAAGTGCTAAACGAATTGCCGCCGAAAACGGAATTCGTCCGCTGGGTCGAACTCGACGCCGGACAGGCCGATCTCTACGAAAGCCTGCGCACAGCGATTCATGATGACGTTCGCAAGGTGATCGATAAGAAAGGCTTGAAGCAGAGCACGATTCACATACTCGATGCGCTCCTCAAGTTGCGACAAGTCTGCTGCGATCCGCGTCTCGTGAAGCTACCGGGCGTTGCTGCGCGCGCCGCGAGCGCAGGTTCTGCGAAGCTCGATTGGTTAATGACGCACGTACCGGAGCTGCTTGAAGAAGGTCGCAACATTTTGATCTTCTCGCAATTCACGAGCATGCTTGCGCTGATTGCTCAAGGACTCGCAGAGCAAGGCATCGAATACGTGCAGCTCACGGGCGACACCATCGATCGCGAGACGCCAATCGCGCGATTCCAAAACGGCGATGTGCGCGTGTTCTTGTTGAGCCTTAAAGCCGGTGGCGTGGGTCTCAACCTAACCGCCGCCGATACCGTGATTCACTACGACCCGTGGTGGAATCCCGCAATTGAAGCGCAAGCAACCGCACGTGCGCATCGCATGGGGCAAACCAAGCCGGTTTTCGTCACCAAGC
>JAAFJI010000167.1 GCA_013298045.1 Betaproteobacteria bacterium | reverse complement strand
TTTCAAGGCTCGCCCGAGTATTTGATGCAAGCGCGCGCAGCGTGCTCGCTGCCGGTCATTCGCAAAGACTTCATCGTAGATGCGTATCAGGTTTATGAAGCCCGCGCGATGGGCGCGGATTGCATTTTGCTCATCGTCGGCGCGCTGGAATGGAATCAGATGCTCGCACTCGAAGCGCTGGCGCATGAGCTCAACATGGATGTGCTTGTTGAATCGCACGATGCGGAAGAACTCGAAGCCGCGTTAACGCTGTCAACGCCGTTGATCGGAATCAACAATCGAGATTTACGCAAGTTCAACGTGTCGCTACAAACAACGATTGACCTGCTGGCGCAGATCCCAAGCGATAAAACCGTGATCACCGAAAGCGGCATCCTCACACCGGCGGATGTCGCCTTGATGCGAACACACGGTGTAAACGGTTTTTTAGTTGGCGAGGCGTTTATGCGCGCCGACAATCCGGGCGCAGCGCTGTCTACGCTATTTACGTAGCTTGCGCAGACCCGTAATTGACAACAAGCCACCGAGTAGCAAAAGCGCCGCGAAATGACCGAGCGTGGGCACCTCTGCCGCGAAGTTCGGTCCAGCGCTCGTGATGGTGCTGCGCTGAACGGCGAGGCTTTCGAAGCCGCCAACGGGCGCGCCGTTTAGCGTCACCGCTTTTACGTTTGCAACCGCAAGTGTTGCTGGGTTCACCGAATAGATTTGCGCCGCGGCACCGTTGGTCACGCCCCAAACGATTCCAGTGGTGAAGTCTCCGTCAAGTCCGCCGTCAAGCGCGCTCACGCCAGTGACGGTACCGATCTGTGTCGCACCGCCGTTGGTGGTATTAATACAAAAGAACTTGCCTTGGTCGCCATTGCCGCCTACAGCGTAGATGCCGCTCGCGCAGGTCGCGGTTTTTTTACCGCTGGCAAGTCCCGAAATTGCCGCGCCTGAAGGACCAAGTACCGTCGTGACCGCCTTTACGGGATCAACCGCGTAGATCAAGGCATTCATCGCAAGGTAGAGCTTGCCATCGGGCTCAAAAGTGAGTCCCGCGTTCGCAAGCGGCGACGCCGGAACATCGGTGAGCGTTCCAACCGGCGCGCATGCACCGGTGCTTGTCGAACACTTAATCAGCTGCGCGGTCGTTGGGTTCACGCCGTAGAGATCGCCAGCGGCGTTCATCGCAAGCGCTTCAATATCCGTAAAGCCGGTCGCGCCGACTTCACTTGCGACACCGGTGGCAAGATTGATGCGAAAGAGTTTCTTATCGCCATCGCTGCGCACCGAATAGCCAACGACCGCCTGGGCGGTACACGCCAGAAGGGCGAACGCAATGCCGAACGCGCGCAGCGACACAGCAGCGAACAACCCTCTGGGCGGCGCGCCACGCAGTGCGCGACCTTCGGTCTTTAGAATCATGCGGCGATCAAAAATGTGGGAGCACAATAGCGTGCGTATTGGCTCGATTGTTACATGATCGACGGCTTTTTCCTAAGAACAGTGTCAAAAGTATGTTAGTGCACACTATCGATACAACAGCTTATGTCGCTAACTTGCGACAAAATAAGTTCGTCGATTTGCGCTACGGTCATTACGCACATCCAAGTTACAACGCTATTGCGGAACGCCTTGATAATAAAACGATTCATAGAATTTGGTGACGTTCTCGAGATCAAATGTTTTCGATCGCTAATTTTTGTTCAATTGGGCAATCGCTCTTGGTGGTGATTTCACAAGAGTTCCAAGCGTGATTGCGAGCCGCTCTTCTGTCGAACTGCCGCGCCGCATCTATTTTTTTGTCGTATTGGCGACCGTTACACCGCTAGTAACGGCTTACCAGCTACCGCCGCAGCCCGCTTTCGTAAACCAGTGGCTGTCCGCATTGCTCTGGTCGGTGGTCGCCTGCCTCATGCTGGCGAGACTCGGACTGAGCCCGCAACGCTCGATGGAGACGAGTGCACGGCATCCCGCCCGCACATCGCTGACGCCAGCCGACGCTTTGCTGTGTTTTTGGCTGCTGCTGCTTTTTGCGATGTTCCTCTCTGTGGTATCCGGCAAGAGCCCGTTGTTCAGTGTGCTGCCAAGTGCGGTCGTTGTGCTCTTGGTGGTGGCGTTAACGATCGCGATCAAGCGGCTTTCCGCCCCCGCCATTGAGCGCATGCTGCACGCGCTCTTTGTCGGCTTGCTGATTGCGGCGCTCTTTAGCGCGACGATTGCACTGCTGCAAACCGTCGCTCCCAACTGGCACGACGACGTTTGGATTGCCGCACGCCATGGCGACCGTGTATTCGGTAATTTGCGGCAGCCGAACCTGCTCGCCTTGCTCTGTTTGTGGGGCGTGCTCGCGGCATTCGCGCTATTTCGCTCAGGGGCGACCCGTTGGTTTCCAATCATCGCTTCACTGTTGCTTCTAAGCATGCTCTGGGCAAGCGGGTCGCGGGCAGGTTGGCTCGCGCTACCGCTCACCATCGCATGCGTGCTTGCGCAACGGCACCACAACAAGCATGCGGTGCCCGGCGCTGGCGCTTCTTTCAACCCGCGACGCGCGAAACGCGTCTTGATCGGCTCGGCGACTTTGTTTTTCCTTCTGCTCGGCGCAGCATTGATTGTCGGCTCAGCCATTCCCGGAGACGACCTGCGCGCTGCCTCGGCGTCACAGCGCGTCATGCTCTGGAAAAACACGGCGACCCTCATCGCCGCTCAGCCGTGGCAGGGCGTGGGCTTCGGTCAATTGAACTTCGCCTGGACCCTCACACCGCTTGCGGCGCGGTCAAGCGATGTATTCGATCATGCGCACAATCTTCCACTGCACCTGGCGGCAGAGCTTGGTCTTCCGATCGCGGCACTGCTGTGCGCCCTGCTTGGCTACGCGCTCTTCACGGCAGCGCGGCGCAGCAAAACAAGACTGCGTGCGAGTGCGCTTGGTGTCGTGATCGCCGCGCTCTGGCAAAGTTTGTTTGAGTATCCGATGTGGTTTGCGCACTTCCTCATCCCCGCATCGATCGCCGCCGCGTTGCTCGCCGCGAGCGCGGCAAAGTGCGTACAGAATCCGCCGGTGACGGCGCAACAGGTCATTAAGCGACGGCGTCCCTGGCACATGTTCGCCGTCGCGACAAGCGCCAGCGCAGCCCTCGCCATCGCGATCTGGTTTGCGCACGGCTACCTCGCCGTTGCGAAAATCTACACGAACGCCTCGGATCCCGTGAGCGCGACGCGTGCGGCGCAATTGGCACAGCAGCACTTAGTCTATGGTTACTACGGAGACTACGCATCCATCATGCTTGCCGGCGACGCGACGAGCGTCGCACTGTTCAGACGCCCGGTGCACGGGATCATCGACGAAAAATTGCTGGTTGCCTGGGCTCGAGCCCTAGAGCGCGAGGGGCGCATGCAGGAGGCGGGCTACCTCGTCGCCCGTGCGCGCGAATTTCCGCCCAATCGTGTGTTCGATCAATTGCCGCTCGCTGCCGTGCCGAGTGCATCCATGCCAGCGCGAGCAATGCAGGACGCGTTGCGCTAAGACGTCTAGGGGGCGCGCTTGAAAGTGGCGAGCGCCGAGGCGGCCGCGATGAAGAGCCCGCCGAACAGCCGATTGAGCATTCGCATCTGAGTTTCCGTACGAAAGAAACCTAGCGCCTTCGCCGCAAGTCCGGTGTAGCCCGCCATCACGACGGTGTCGGTCAACGCAAGCGTAACGCCGATGATCAGATATTGCGGCCACAGCGCTCGATTGGGATCGAGAAATTGTGGCATCACCGCCATCATGAAGATGTAGCCCTTCGGATTGGTCGCGTTGACCGCCCAGCCTTTGACGATGAGATCACGCGTCGAAGCGACCTGATGTCGCTCATCCACTGCGGCCAAGGGAACGGCGGGTGCGCGCCACTGCTTCACGCCCAGGTACACCAGATACGCAACGCCCGCCCATTTAAGCAGCGAAAACGCTTGAGCCGACGCAAGCATCAGCGCCCCGAGCCCGATCGCGGTGACCGCGAGCGCGGTGAGCATGCCGAAAATCATGCCGATTGATCCGACATAGCCACGCCTGAACCCGTGATTGAGTCCGCAACTCATCGCGTAGACCGCGCCGGGTCCCGGCGAAAGAGAGATCGCCCACGACGCGACGAAAAAACCAAGCCAAACGCCAAAATCCACCCGCACCTCCGCCAAAGCATGCCGGAAGTTTAGTCGGCATGCGCGCGGCGCTTCGCTTCGCGCTAAGCTAGCGAGATTGACAAAGAATCGTAGCAACACGTGACGCCGCTAGACGTACTGGATCCTCGAACGCTCGCGATTTCCGCATCGCTTGCCGGATTCATCTTCAGTACGACATTGTGGGGCGCGGTACGCGACGGCGAACCGATCGACGGCGCGCGCCACTGGTTCGGTGCCGCGCTGCTCATTTCGCTCGGACTCGGCACCAACGCGCTGCAGGATCTGGTTGCAGACGTTTTCACCCGCGTGCTAGCAAACGTCTGTCTGGTCGCCGCCAGCTTTCTTCTGTGGCAGGGCAGTCGCCATTTCAACGGTCGCTCGGTTTCTAACGTTGCAATTTACACCGCCGCTTTGCTAACGCTCGTTCTCAATCTCGCATTCACCCTGGTCTGGCCGAGCGTGCCGGCACGCGTGTTCGTTACCTCGATCGGCTTGCTTTTCGGCGCGGCGCTTACCGTGATCGAGCTGCGCCGCATCCGGGCACCCCACCTTCGGCTCGGCGTGACACTCAGCTCGCTCCCGCTCGCGTTTTTCGTCGTGTTGATGGGCGTCCGCGCCGTCACTGCGCTGTTCGGCAACCAACAGCAATTCTCGCTCGCACCGACCCCGATCAACGTGGCCACGCATTTAACCGGCCATCTAGTGCTGCTAACCACGCTCGCTGGGCTCACGACGCTGGTCAACGCGACACGCGCCGCGCAGGTGCGTGCCTTGGCCTACGCCGACCAGCTCACCGGCGCACTCAGCCGTCGCGGTTTTTATTCGGCACTTGACAATTTCCGTCTTAGCCCTATTAAATCAAGTCAATTGTTCGTTTTCGATATTGATCGATTCAAAGCAGTAAATGACGAAAAAGGTCATGACGCAGGGGATAAGCTCTTAAAGTTATTAGCGTCAACGATTCGAGACTTCACACCGAGCGACGCCTTGATTGCCCGCTTCGGTGGCGACGAATTCGTCGTGCTCACGAGATCGTTGGCCGACCCCGATTCATTTACGGAGAAGGTACGCCGCGTATTTCGCGAGCGAAGCGGCAGCGTGCTCAACGAAATGACGCTCTTCCCGAGCTCGTCTAAGCAGCTGATGAACGCCGATGTTTCGGTGGGCTATGCACAATGCGATGCGGTAAGCGAGCCGCAGTTCGCGCATGCGCTGCGCCGCGCCGATCACGCGATGTACGCCGCAAAAGTCAGGCAGCGGCAGTTGCCGCCAGTGTGAAGCTATCGGCAAAGAATTCCGCCTCGGGTAGACGGCAGTGCGATACAAAATCCGCCCGTGCCGAGTCGATCACAATTGGGGCGCCGCACGCGTAGACCTGGAACGCAGAAAGATCCGGGAAATCCTCCATGACTGCACGATGCACGAAACCGCGCCGCCCAGACCAAGCGTCTTCCGCGCCTGCGTCGCTCACCACCGGCACATAGCTAAACTGCCCGGGAAGTTTCGCCGCCCATGACTGCGCGAGATGGTCGAGGTACAAGTCGCGCGGACGACGCCCGCCCCAGTAGAGCACTGCTTTGCGCCGATTGCCGGTATGGATCATGTGCTCGACGATTGCCTTGATCGGCGCGAACCCGGTGCCACTTGCGAGAAACACAATCGGCTTTTCGTTGTCGTCGCGCAGAAAAAAAGAGCCCTGCGGTCCCTCGAAGCGCAAGATCTCGCGCTCCTTGATCGGGTTGACAACGCCGAACAGTCGATCGGTAAACAATCCACCGGGCGTGTGGCGTATGTGCAGCTCGATCAGCGCGTCGTCGTGGGGGGCGTTTGCGATCGAAAAACTGCGCCGCTTTCCATCCTTCAAAAGAAAATCGATGTATTGGCCGGCGCAATAGCGAAGTCGCTCGCTTGACGGCAGTTTGAAGCGCAAAATCATCACGTCATCGGTCACGCGATCGAGATGCTCAATCCGGCAAGGCATGGTCTTGACAACGATGTCGCCGCTGTTTCGCACATCGCGGGCTTCGATTGTGACGTCGCTTTGCGGATGTGCAACACAGAACAGCGCTTTGCCCTGCGCACGCTCTTTCTCGGGCAGCGTCGTTGGCTGATAGTGCGCATGGCGCAGCTCGCCGGAAATCAGCTGCCCCTTGCACGAACCGCAGGCACCGTTTTTGCAACCGTAGGGAATTAAGTAGCCTGCGCGCAACGCGGCTGCCAAAATAGTCTCATCGGCGGCACACTCGAATCGATAGCCACCGGGTTCCAACGTAATTTGAGGCATCGAATACTTGTGCGAAAACTGCGAATTGTGATTGTTGGCAGCGGCGACGTGGCGCAACGCTTGGCACGCGCGCCCGCAGGTGCACGTGTGCGCTGGGTGGCGCTCGCGCGCCGCGCCACGGCACTCGAAGGCTTACGTGACTCAGGGATTCTACCGATCGGCGGCGATCTTGACGCGCGCGCCTCGCTTGCACGCATGGGTGCGCTTGCACGAAGTGCGCACGCCACGATCTATCTTGCGCCGCCGCCCAATATCGGCGACGACGATCCGCGAATGAAGCGTTGGCTGGCGGCGATCTCGACACGTCCGAAATCCAAGCGGGCGCGCGCAAAGCTCAGGCGACCCGCAGATAAGCGAACCCGTGGACTCAGAAGCGTCTACATCAGCACCACCGGCGTTTACGGCGACCGCTGCGGCGACTGGATTGACGAGCAGAGCGCGCCACGCGCGAGTTCAGCGCGCGCGAAGCGACGACTCGCAGCGGAGAGCCGCCTGCGCAATGGTCGCAGTGCTTTCCCAAGTCTGCTACGCGCACCGGGGATCTACGCCGAGTCGCGTTTGCCGATCGAGCGGCTGCGCGAGCGCTTGCCTGCACTCAGCGAGGAAGACGATGTGTACACCAATCACATTCATGCCGATGATCTTGCCAACGCGGTCTGGCTCTCGCTGTTTCGGTCTCGTCCGCGACGTGTGTACAACGTTGTGGACGATGCAACGCTTAAGATGGGTGAATATTTCGATCAAGTGGCCGACGCGCTCGCCATCGCACGCCCTCCGCGTTTGCCGCGTAGCGAACTGGCGAGCCACGTCACCCCGATGATGCTCTCCTTCATGAGCGAATCGCGGCGCATTCGAAACGTGCGCATGAAACGCGAGCTCAAGATTCGTCTTCGATTTCCAACGCCTCGCGACATGCTCGAAACGATGAAACCCGAAACGGCACTGCAACGAAACCTCATTTGATGAAAGCGCTCACACTCAAACAGAAGCTCGACGCCTACGAGCGCCTGGTTCGCCTGGATAAACCGGTGGGTTTCATGCTGCTGATGTGGCCGACGCTCTGGGGGCTTTGGATTGCGTCGCTTGGTGCGCCCGACTTTCGTTTCGTCTGGATCTTCGTGCTCGGAACGATTTTGATGCGTTCGGCAGGTTGCGCGATCAACGATTGGGCGGATCGCGATTTCGATCACGCGGTGAAGCGCACCGAGATGCGACCGCTCGCCTCGGGCGAGATCAGTGGCAAGGAAGCGATTGTCGTAGGCGTCGTCTGCGCGCTCAGCGCTGCGTTGCTGCTGATTCCGCTGAATTGGCCGGCGCGGTTTTGGGCGCTGCCCGCGCTCGCAATCGCAATCGTCTATCCGTTTACGAAGCGCTTTTTCGCAGTGCCGCAAGCAATCCTCGGTGTCGCGTTTAGCATGGGTGTGCCGATGGCGTTCGCCGCCGTGCTCGGACATGTGCCTTGGATCGCTTGGGCAATTGTCGCGACGAATTTTTTCTGGGTGATGGCCTACGACACGGAATACGCGATGGTCGATCGCGACGACGATCTTCGCA
>JAAFJI010000166.1 GCA_013298045.1 Betaproteobacteria bacterium | reverse complement strand
CGAGCGTTTGAAAGCCAACACGCCGGGGCTGTTCAGCGGGTTGATCTGGACGGGTAGCAAAGCCATTGAGAATGGACTCGTCGACGCAGTCGGCTCGGTCGAGTCGGTGGCCCGCGATATCGTGAAAGCCGACGATTTGGTCGATTACACGATTGAAGAGAGCACGTTCGACAAGTTCGCGCGTCGCCTGGGCACGCAGTTCGGTGTCGGTGTAATGCAATCGATCTCGAAAGTGGGCTGGAAATAACGTGGGAATGAGTCGGGCGTGGAGTGCTTGTAGCTTCTTTATGCTTTGCCTCATAAAGAATGGTGTTGGTTGTGTTTCTAGGCTGCATAGATAACTAAAATTTTCGCTGCGCCGTTCATGTTTCATGCGGCAAACCGATAAATTGCCGCTGTAATTGAGCACGAATCCACCTCGTTCTTCTGCTAGCGCGGGACTTCATCGTCTCGGTTGCCGACTGCATTTCGCGCTGCCTTCTACAATCTCCGTTTACCACCACGCAGGCGACTACCGTCGAATCCGCTGATTGGATTTGCCGCTGATCGGTCGCCCATCGCGCATGACCGACGTCTCCCTTCGATTGCATCTGCCCGGCGCTGTTGCGCTGTCCCAATTTCGTCAAGACAAACTGCGTGCCGTGCTCGCGACCTCGCACCTGAACGCGAGCGCGGTCTCGGCGACGTTCTGGCACTTCGTATCGCTCACCCGTGGCTTGACACGCGAGGAGCACATCAGGCTCGAAGCACTGCTCGCCTACGGTGAGTCGCCCGCCGCCGATGACGAAGCGGGTGCAGCGGAAAAAAAGCGCACTCACGAACACAGCTTTTTGGTCGTACCGCGCCTCGGCACAATTTCTCCGTGGTCGTCGAAGGCAACTGATATTGCCCGCAACTGTGGGTTGAGCGCGATCGAACGCATTGAACGCGGTGTCTGGTTTACCGTGACGACCGAGAAAGCGCTAGATACTGCCGCAAAACTCGTTGTCGAGGCCGCCTGTCACGATCGAATGACCGAGACGGTCTTGCATCAGCTCGATAGCACTGAGGCAATCTTCGCGACACACGCTGCGCAGCCGCTTCGGCACATCTCTCGCAGTGCAACCTCGCTCAAAGCTGCGAATGGTGCACTTGGCTTGGCGCTCTCCGACGAGGAGATCGACTACCTGGTCGCCGCGTTCGACCGACTCGAGCGCGACCCGACCGACGTGGAGCTTCTCATGTTCGCGCAAGCGAACTCGGAACACTGTCGCCACAAAGTATTCAATGCGTCGTGGGTGATCGACGGAAAGACTCAAGACAAATCGTTGTTCCAGATGATTCGCAACACCCACGCGATGAGCCCCGAGGGCACCGTGGTTGCGTACTCCGACAACGCCGCGGTGCTCACCGGCGGCCAAGCGCGCCGGTTCTACCCAAATCGCGAGGGACAGTACAGCGCGCACGATGGCCTCAGTCACTACCTGGCAAAGGTTGAAACCCACAATCACCCGACCGCAATTGCGCCGTTTGCGGGCGCAGCCACGGGTGCGGGCGGCGAGATTCGCGATGAGGGCGCGACCGGACGCGGCGCGATTCCGAAGGCTGGCCTGACCGGATTTACAACCTCGCATCTACGCTTGCCCGGTTTGCCGCAACCGTGGGAGGCCGCGACCGCTCATATCGGGAAACCGGAACGCATCGTCTCTGCGCTCGACATCATGATCCAGGGGCCGATCGGCGGCGCAGCGTTTAACGACGAATTCGGGCGACCCAATCTCACCGGCTATTTCCGTACCTTCGAACATCTCGCAGAAAATAGCGCTGGCGAAACGGCATACGGTTATCACAAACCGATCATGATCGCCGGTGGCGTCGGCGCAATCGCCGATGAACATACCCACAAAATCGAATTTCCGGCAGGAACGCTACTGATCCAACTCGGTGGCGAGGGCATGAGGATCGGCATGGGCGGTGGGGCGGCCTCGTCGATGACAACTGGTCAAAACACGGCTGATCTGGACTTCGATTCGGTGCAGCGCGGCAATCCGGAAATGGAGCGCCGCGCGCAAGAGGTGATCAACGCCTGCTGGCAACTCGGCAAAGATAATCCGATTCTCGCGATTCACGACGTTGGCGCAGGCGGTCTCTCCAACGCCTTGCCGGAGCTCGTGCACGGCGCTGGTACGGTCGATGACCCGCGCGGCGCGCTCTTCGATTTGCGCACTGTGCCCACGCTCGAAGCCGGGATGAGTCCGGCGGAAATCTGGTGCAACGAATCGCAGGAACGCTACGTGCTCGCCATTGCGCCGCAGTCGCTCGCGAGCTTCAAGGCAATTTGCGCACGCGAGCGCTCGCCGTTCGCGGTGCTCGGTGTTGCCGATGGGTCGGGCAATCTGGTTGTCGCTGACAAAAAGTTCGACAACAAACCGGTCGATATGCCGCTCGATGTCCTGCTTGGCAAACCACCGAAAATGGAGCGCAACACGAAGCGTCAAACTCGCGATTCTTCGTCTGTAGCGAGTCGTTCTCAGCTAACGCAAAAAGCGCTCCGCGACATCGCTTTTCAAGTTCTGCAGCACCCAAGCGTTGCCGACAAAACTTTCCTCGTGACCATCGGCGATCGTTTTGTCGGCGGCCTTACCGCGCGCGAACAGATGGTCGGGCCATGGCAAGTGCCGGTCGCCGATTGTGCGGTGACATTGCGCGATTTTTTCGGCAGCGCGGGCGAGGCGATGGCAATTGGCGAGCGCACACCGCTGGCAGTGATGAACGCGCCGGCGTCGGCGCGAATGGCAGTCGCCGAGGCGATTACCAATATCGCGGCTGCACGCGTCGGGAAAATCTCCGACCTCAAGCTCTCGGCCAACTGGATGGCGGCGGTGGACGTGCCGGGCGAAGACGCAGCGCTGTTTGACGCAGTGAGGGCGGTTGGCGTGGAGCTCTGCCCCGCGCTTGGTATCGCCATCCCGGTCGGTAAGGACTCAATGAGCATGCGCACCGCGTGGCGCGATGCCAACGAATCGCGATCGGTTCATTCGCCGGTATCGCTCATCATCAGCGCATTTGCAAACGTGTTGGACGTGAAAAAAACGCTGACGCCGCAACTGCGCGCTGATGGTGAAAATCTCCTGCTGCTGATTGATTTGGCGCATGGCAAGCAACGCCTCGGTGGATCGATTTTCGAACAGGTGCAATCGGTGTTCTCAAGCGAGGTACCCGACTGCGATTCGGCCGACGCAATGAAGTCGTTCTTCGCGGGCATTCAAGCGCTTAATGATGCCGGACTCGTGCTTGCGTATCACGATAAATCCGACGGCGGCTTGTTCGCCACACTCGCCGAAATGGCGTTCGCATCGCGCTGCGGTTTGTCGATATCGCTTGATGCGCTTGGCGGCGATGCCGTGAGCGCTTTGTTCAATGAAGAGCTCGGCGCAGTGATTCAAATTCGTGCGGGTGATCTCTCGGCCGCGCGCGCGGCGCTCGGGAGCCTGCCGGTGCATGTGCTGGGCGGCGTGCGCGACGACGCTCGATTCGTGATCACCGCGAACGGCAAGACGGTGATTGACGAGGCACGGCAAGCGTTGCATGCGGCCTGGTCGTCCACCACGATTGAAATTCAGCGCCTTCGAGACAATCCCGATTGTGCCGATCTCGAATTCGATCGCGTGTTCGATGACGACGACGTTGGTTTAGCGCCGCGTGTGCTGTTCGATTCAAAAGAAAATATTGCAGCGCCCTTTTTGAACGTCGGCGCGCGCCCGAAAGTTGCCATCCTGCGCGAGCAGGGTGTGAACTCGCATGTCGAGACGGCGCACGTTTTCACGCTTGCCGGTTTTGATGCCTACGACGTTCACATGACCGATCTGCAAACCGGTCGCCGTACGCTCGACGAATTTTCCGGCTTCGTCGCTTGCGGCGGTTTCAGCTACGGCGACGTACTTGGCGCGGGTGCCGGCTGGGCGAAGTCGATTCTGCTCAACAGCGACTTGCGTGACCAGTTCAAGGAATTTTTTGCCGATCCATCGACGTTTGCAATTGGCATTTGTAACGGCTGTCAAATGCTCGCGCAGATGTCGCCCATCATGCCGGGCACCGCGCATTGGCCGCGTTTTGCGAGAAACGGAAGCGAGCAGTTCGAATGCAGAACGTCACTCGTGGAAATTGTCGATTCGCCCTCGATTCTCTACAAGGGAATGGAAGGCTCGCGTCTGCCGATTGTCGTTGCCCACGGCGAGGGCTTTGCGCAATTCAAAGATGAAAGCCAACTAGAAGCCGCAGAAGAGTATGTGACGTTGCGCTTCATCGACGGTCACGGCAATGCATCCGAGACCTACCCAATCAACCCGAACGGCTCGCCGCAAGGCATCACCGGCCTCACCTCCGAGGACGGTCGTTTCAACATCCTGATGCCGCACCCGGAGCGCACACACCGCGTGGAGAATTTCTCATGGCGACCGGAAGGCTGGAACCGCTCACCGTGGTTGCGGATGTTTGAGAACGTTCGGGTGTGGGTGGGGTAGTAAGCGAAAAAACAATAGAACGCAGTGCCCCAGAGAATAATAGAATAAGTTAAAGAAAGCTTATTATCAATAAACTAGATAATTGCTATGAAACTACCAATTCATGGGGCTGTCTGATATATAGCTGTTACTGTCTTGCATGAAACTGCAAAACTTTGCCGCTGGACGCCAAAGCACAGATGCGGAGACGCATTGCGGCGGAAGATTCACAACGAAAAGACCGATCAACCCGAGGCTCGCCCGCGCGCAAAGGCATCGCGGCGCCGCTGCCTTCTGACCGGTGAAGATCAATCAATCGAGCTTGGCGATTTGTGTAAGAGCATATTTTCTGGACTGATCGCCCTGCTGCTTGAGCAGAAGTTCGTAGGTCGCGACAACTTGCCTCTCGCCAATGGTTCGCGTCGCCGTCGACACCTCTTGCTTGTCGATCAACACCACCCAGCGTACCTGCTCGCCGTCGCGCTGCGGCTGATCGAACCGAAGCGAGTAGAGAACCTGGTCGACCCCGCTCACGTTACCGCTCTCGTCCGCCAATATCACTTTCGCGGTGATCGCACTCAGAGCCGGTTGATGGGTTTCGATTGCGCCGTCCCAGTGCGAAACGATGCGAGTCAGCGCGGGATGAACCGGCGTTCGCGCAAGCACTTCGCCGATCCCTTGAATCTCTGCGCGGTTCGGTAGCACCTGATCGACCGGTGCAACGAGTCCGGCAGCAGCCTTCTTCGAATACTCGGTCCAGAAATCCGATTCGGCCGAAGTAGTTTGACTCAGCAGTGAGGCGGTAAGGATGGTGGTTGCGGCAACTGCGAATCGATACATGGAAGCTCCTCGAAAAAGGTCAAAGCGTGCGACAGCGTTTCGCGAAATTAGCCGCATGGGCGGGGTTTGTCAAGTGTTGTACCGCATCGCCGCCACAACCCGCTCCTCCTGCCGTGACCCGGGCGTTTATGCGAGCGCCTCGGCGAGTTCGGTCTCAAGCGCGATCCGCGTTGACTCTTCGGCGAGTCTTCCACCGGACACGACGAAGACATCTTCGGCGCGTGCACCAAGCGTGTTGACCCGAGCCGTTTCGATGGAGATGCCGCGCTTTGCGAGTACATCGGCGACTCGCGAGAGCAGTCCGGTGCGATCGGCAGCGACAATCTCCAGGGCGAAGCGCTGACCCTGTTCGTCGCCCACAATCTCGATGCGCGGTGCGATCGGGAAGCTTCGCTGCTGGCGTGTTGCTTTGCCGAGCGGCGCAAGCGAGGCGTCGGCTTCTTTGCTAAGCGCGCCGGCAATTTCATGTTCCAGGAGCTGCGTGACGTCGCGATAGGCGAACTGGGCTGAGCCAGGATTGACGACGGTGAAGGTGTCGAGTGCGTATCCCGCCTTCGAAGTGTGCACGCGGGCGTCTAACACCGAGAAGCCGAGGCGCGCGAAGACCTTCATCACGCGAGCGAAGAGATTGGGTCGGTCGCTTACGTAGACCATGACCTGAAGACCGGCACCTTCCGACATCAGACGGGTGCGCACGACTGGCGCGTCACTAACGACCCGCCAAAAAAGATTGCGCGCATGCCAGGCGATTTCATCAGCACTATGTCGCTGAAGGTATACCGAATCGAGCGTGCGCCAAAGCGTCTCCGCTTTCGCAACGTCAATGGCATAGAGCGAGAGCAGCCGTCGCGCCTCGGTCATCCGGTCGGCCAGGAGGTGAAAATCACTCTCGCCGCTCTCGCCACGGAAAAGCGACATCGTCGAGCGATAGAGCTGTTCCAGAAGGCGCGCTTTCCAGTTGTTCCAGACTTTCGGCGAGGTGCCGCGAATGTCGGCAACGGTGAGTAGGTAAAGCGCGACCAATCTCTTTTCATTACCGCAAAGATTGGCGAATTCGCGCACGATGGCCGGATCGGCGATGTCTTTCTTCTGCGCAATGGAGGACATGGTGAGGTGATGCTGCACGAGCCAGGCGACGAGCTCGGCGCTAGATGTCGTCAACCCGAGCCGCGTTGCAAATTCCCGCGCATCGACCGCGCCCAGATCGGAGTGATCGCCACCGCGACCCTTCGCGATGTCGTGAAAAACGCATGCCAGATAGAGGGCTTCTTTTTCGGGGAATTCCTGCATCAATTCGCTGCACAGCGGATACTCATGCGAGTGCACTGGATCGGCGAAGCGGCGCATGTTGCGCAGCACCATCAAGATGTGCTGATCGACCGTGTAGACGTGAAACAGGTCGTGTTGCATTTGCCCAACGATCGCCGCCCACGGTGGCACGAGCTTCGACATTACGCCCAGCTCGCTCATCTCCTTTAGCGCGTGATAGATGCCGTGGCCAGCCTGCAAAAACTTGCGCCCAAGCGTGCGGCACTCGTCGGTTGCAAACGCGCTTTCGGGGAGCGCTTCGGTCGAGCGGACAATCGCGCGCCGCAGTGCGGGTGTGAAGCGATCGAAGGATCGATCTCGATAGAGCAGGCGAAAGGCGTTGAGTATCTCCATCGCCGTGAGCGAGGTTTCTGCCGTCGCAACGTCAAGGTGATTTGCATTGCCGAGGAATCGTGTGCCTTCGATAGGCACCGACGTCGCGGTCGGCTCTGCGGTGAGCGCGTCAATCAGAATGTCGTTGAACAGCCGCAGTCGGCGCGCGGCCTGGTAGTAGCGGCGCATCAGCACTTCGCTTGCGCGCAAACCCTTCGTCGCGGCGATGCCAAGCGAATCCGCAAGCGCCGTCTGCAATTCAAACGCCAGTCGGTCTTCGCGCCGTTTAGCAAGAATGTGTAGACGCGCACGCAAGAATTTCACATTGTCGTAGGCCGAGGCAAGGGCTCTGCGCTCTTGCTCGTCGAGCAGCCCCTCCACCACGAGCGCCTCTAGCGATTGCGCGTTGCGCAGCGCCCGCGAGAGCCAGAGAACGGTTTGTACGTCACGCAGGCCACCCGGGCTCTCTTTTAGATTTGGCTCAAGGTTGTAGGCGGTGTCCTGGAAGCGGGCATACCGCTGTTGCTGCTCAAAGCGCTTCGCGTTGATGAAATGGGCGACGTCGAAAGACTCATTCCAGCGTCGGTCGAGCTGGTCGCAATCCTCGCCGTGAACCACGAGTGCGCGCCGCTCCAGGACCGCGGTGGCAACCGTCGCGTCGGCGTGTGCTTCGCTGAGGCACTCGTCGATGGAGCGCACGCTGTGGCCAATCTCAAAACCCAGATCCCACGCATCGCTCAAGAAAGTGTGGATGCCGGTAATGGATTCGACGTCGACGCCGTTGTGCAAAATCAGAATGTCTACGTCAGAGTAGGGGAAGAGCTCGGCGCGCCCGTAGCCGCCCACCGCGAGCAGCGACAGCGGTGTTTCGTGGAGGCTGTGTTTTTGCCACTGCGCGATCAGCACATCGTCGACCACAAGCGCGTGCGCGCGCAAGGCGGCATCGATCTGGTGCGGCTCGCTTAGCGCGTCGAAAATGAGCGCGCGTTGCGCTTTATAGTTGGTGCGAAGTTCCGCGAGCGA
>JAAFJI010000165.1 GCA_013298045.1 Betaproteobacteria bacterium | reverse complement strand
CGCCATGATTGATTTCGTTGCGGCGACGTCCTCGGTCAGATCGAAGTAGTGGCAACCCACCGTTTTTGCGGCTTGTGCGACCTTGATCGCGAGGTGATAGGGCAGCGCGTTGATCACCGCGTCGTGACCTTTGAGCACTGATTCGATGCTGCCTGCTTTGTCGCTATCGATCAGCACGCGCTTGACATCGAGCGCGCCGAGTTTGTCGAGCGAGGCTTGCGATTGATCGGCAACCGTCAGCGTGTAGTCGCCGGAGTTGACCAGCAAATGGGAAATGGTGTGGCCGATGTGACCGGCACCGAGCAGTGCAATTTTCATAGTTGTGTGCGAAAAGCAGTTCGAAAAACTACGAAAATTCTAGAGTTGCGCCACGACGAAATAAACAGTGATATTGACGTAACGACAGATTGAATGTGACAATTTGTCTAATAACAATGGCGATTTGACTGTTTATGCAACCTTCGAAGCGAAAAAACTTAGCCCGTAATTCGGGCGCGGCTGCGTCACTCGACAAACTCGACCGCGAACTGCTCGCGTTGCTACAAGCCAACGCGAGAGAGAGCGTGACGACACTCGGCAAAAAGCTCGATGTCGCGCGCACGACGGTACTCGCGCGAATGGCGCGACTCGAAAAAGGCGGTGTGATTACAGGCTACAGCGTACGGCTCGATCAAACGGCGTTGGAGCGAAGCCTGCAAGCCTACGTCGGTTTATCGGTTCAGCCGAAAGCCGGGCGCGACGTGCTGAAACGTCTCGCGAAAATGCCCGAAATCAAACTCGTGTGCAGCGTGAGTGGCGAGTTCGACTATGTGGTTTGGCTCCGATCTGAATCGCCCCACGTTTTGGACGGTTTGCTCGATGAAATAGGTGATATTGAAGGCGTTACAAAAACGCATACATCCGTTGTTTTGGCGGAGCGTATTAGTCGAGGTTAGTTTTTTCGTAGGGTGGATGTCCGAAGGGCGATCCACTAATCTCCACGTGAACGATGTCGGATCACCCTTCGGGCATCCGACCTACCGATCGCGTTTCTCGGGCGAGTGTTTCGCGTCCGAAGACAAGGGTGGCGATCTCCTCTCGCGTAGCACCGAAATAACGCTCACCGCAACAATCATGTAAACGACGTTGACCCAGAACGGCATCGCCAGATTCATCCAGCCAAGTATCGCGACGACGACTAGCAGGATGCCGACGACGACCTGTTTCATTTGACAATTCCTAATGCAACACGCGCTTCGCCGCGCAAGTAAACCGGGGGATTGGTGCGTCAAACTTCGTACCATCCGCCGCGACAAAGGTGTAACTCCCGTGCATCGTGCCGACCGGTGTTTTGAATTGCGTGCCGCTCGTGTACTGAAAGCTCTCGCCGGGTGCGAGCGACGGTTGTTTGCCAATCACGCCTTCGCCTTTGACTTCTTCGACGTGCCCGTTTGCATCGGAAATGATCCAATGCCGCGACAATAGCTGCACCGCGACCTCGCCCGTGTTCACGATATTGATGTGATAAGCGTAGGTGTAGAGATCGTTGGCAGGGTCGCTTTGGTCCGCCAAATAAAATGGTGTGGGATCGATGGTGACGGAATACTTCACGTCCGGCTTTCAATATTTTTCAGGTTGTCCAAATTGTCGCGCACTTTTCAAATCGCCCCTTCCATTCTTTCTGCCGATTTCGCTCGCCTGGGCGAGGAAGTTCGCGCGGTGATCGCAGCGGGCGCGGACATGATCCATTTCGACGTGATGGACAATCACTACGTGCCGAATTTGACGATCGGGCCGATGGTCTGCGCGGCGATCAAACCGCATGTGGGTCAAACGCCAATTGACGTGCATTTGATGGTGAAGCCGGTTGACGCGATCATTCCCGAATTCGCAAAAGCCGGCGCGAACATCATCAGCTTTCATCCCGAGGCGAGCGAACATATCGATCGCACCATTGCGCTCATTCGCGAATGCGGTTGTAAGCCGGGGCTTGTGTTCAATCCGGCAACACCGCTCTCGTACCTCGATTACACGATCGACAAGCTCGATTTGATTTTGCTGATGAGCGTGAACCCCGGTTTCGGTGGTCAGAAATTCATCGAAGCTGCGTTGCCGAAAATCACCGAGGTTCGTGAACGGATCGACGCGGAGCGCGCAAAGTCGGGGCGCAACATCATGCTCGAAGTCGATGGCGGCATTAAAGGCGACAACATTGCGAGAGTTGCAGCCGCAGGCGCGGACACCTTCGTCGCAGGTTCTGCGATTTATGGCGCAAAGGATTACGCGAAGGCGATTACCGAGATGCGGACAGCGCTTGCCGGGAAATAGCGTTCAGCCTCAGTCTTCATTGCCCGATAAAGTGTGGCTCTTAGATAAATTTATGTAATTAAAGAATTGTCGCTAAATATGTCTAATAAACATATTTAATGCGGCGATTATCTGAAGTGCTTGATGCAACTCCCTCGAAACTGTCGTAATCGACCGCAACACAACGTCATTCAGTAGCGCATGCAAAAACTCCAAAACATCAAAGCCATCGCGATTGATCTCGACGGCACTTTGCTCGACACGATTCCCGATTTGTGTGGCGCGGTGAATCGCACGTTGGCTGAGCTCGGTCACCGCACTCTGCCGATCGATCTCGTGAAAACGTTCGTTGGCAAAGGTTTGGGCGAACACATGCGAAAGTCGCTGCGCGAAGTGCTCGCGCGCGAGCCGAGCGATGAAGAAAAGCGCGTTGCAATGGCGCTCTATCGAAAGCACTACGCGGCAAATCTTCATAACGAAACAGCGATCTATCCGCATGTGACCGACACGCTCGAACACTTTCGTGAATGCAGTTTGCCGATGGCGGTGGTGACGAACAAATGGTTTAGCTACACCGAGCAACTTATTCGCCATTTCGGACTTGCGAAGTATTTCGATCACTTGGTCTGCGGCGACACGTTGACGACCAACAAACCCGATCCCGGCATGATGTTCTATGCGGCGGGTCGCATGAATGTGCACCCGAACGAGATGCTGATGGTCGGCGATTCGGGCAACGATTCGCGCGCGGCGCAGGCGGCCGGCGCGCCCGTGGTGCTACTGACTTACGGTTATTCCGAAGGCGAAAACCTGCTCGATTTGCAAGCTGACGCAATTGTCGATACATTTCAAGACATTCCACCGCTGCTTCAGGCGGTGCGACTTACGAAAACAGCATGAATCTCTCGGTCCGTTCTTGGTGGCAAAGCTTTGGAGGTTGGTGGCGTTAAGCCATTCAATCTAGCTTTGCGCTGGTTGCGAGCGCCCCGTGTGACCGATGTCACACCGCAACAACAAGAACTCCACCGATCATCCTTCAGAGACATGTTGTCCCATGACTGAACAAGAATTCCTCAAACTCGCGCAGCAAGGCTTCACGCGCATTCCGCTGGTTGAGCAAACGCTCGCCGATCTCGATACGCCGCTGTCGATTTATCTCAAGCTGGCGAACGATCGCTACACGTTTCTGCTCGAATCCGTCGTTGGCGGCGAACGCTTTGGCCGCTACAGCTTCATCGGTTTGCGCACGCGTTCGCGGATCGAAGTGCGCGGCCATGAAATCACGCACATCACTGAATACGGCCCAACGAAGCAAACGGTCTCTGATCCGCTCGACTATATTGCCGCGTATCAAGCGCAGTTCAAAGTGGCTACAGTGCCCGGCTTGCCGCGTTTCGCGGGTGGTTTAACGGGTTATTTCGGTTTTGAAACAGCGGGTTACATTGAGCCGCGCCTCGGCAAACGATACAAAGAACAAGCCAAGCCGGATCAACTCGGTGTGCCGGACATTTTGCTGCTCTTGACTGAGGAGCTTGCGGTCGTCGATAACCTCTCTGGCACGATTTCATTGATCGTTTACGCCGACCCCGCGAAGCCGGACGCGTACATGCGCGCATCGAATCGATTGGCCGAGCTGCGTGCGAAGTTGCGCGAGCCCGCGAAGTTGCCGTTACAACACGCGACAACAGTCGTAAATGCCGCCTCGCAAATCGGACAAACAGCCTACGAAGCCTCCGTACAAGTTTGTAAAGACTACATCGCTGCGGGCGATTGCATGCAAGTCGTACCGTCGCAGCGCATGATGATGGACTTTCCCGAGCCGCCGATTTCGCTCTATCGCGCGCTGCGTACGCTGAACCCGTCGCCGTACATGTTCTTCTACAACTTTGGCGATTTTCACGTGGTCGGTGCGTCGCCCGAGATTCTTGTGCGCAAAGAAGGCGAGATGGTCACCGTGCGCCCAATCGCGGGGACGCGCAAACGCGGCGCAACGCGCGAGGAAGACGATGCACTCGCCGAAGAATTGTTGAACGACGAGAAGGAAGTTGCCGAGCATGTCATGCTCATCGATTTGGGTCGCAACGACGTCGGTAGGATTGCGAAAACCGGTACCGTCGTTGTGAAAGACAAGATGGTGATCGAGCGCTATTCGCATGTGATGCACATCGTGAGTAACGTTGAAGGCACGCTGAAACCGGGCACGAACAACATCGACGTGCTGCGTGCAACGTTCCCCGCAGGTACGCTCTCCGGCGCGCCAAAAATTCGCGCTCTCGAAATCATTCACGAAGTCGAACCCGTGAAGCGAAACATCTACGGCGGAGCCGTTGGGTACATGAGCTATCAAGGCGATATGGATATGTGCATCGCCATTCGCACGGCGGTGATCAAAGACGGCAAGCTCTACGCACAAGCAGGCGCGGGCATCGTGCACGATTCAGTGCCGACGAAAGAATGGGAAGAAACCTTGCAGAAAACGCGTTCGGTGTTGCGCGCGGCGGAAATGGTGCAACGAGGATTGGACGGGAGACCAGAGTGAAAATCATCGATCTTCGTAGCGACACCGTCACCCGCCCCACACCCGGCATGTTGAAAGCGATGATGTGCGCCGAAGTGGGCGACGACGTCTGGGGCGACGACCCCACCGTCAATCGCTTGTGCGCAGTGATCGCCGAGCGCACCGGAAAAGAAGCAGCGCTGTTCCTACCAACGGGAACGCAAAGCAATCTCGCCGGCATCATGGCGCATTGCGAGCGTGGTGACGAATACATCGTTGGGCAAATGGCGCACACCTATCGCTGGGAAGGCGGTGGTGCCGCGGTACTCGGCAGTGTTGTGCCACAACCGCTCGAACAAGAAGCAGATGGCACAATTCCACTTGCGAAAATATCCACCGCAATCAAACCCCATGGCGCGGGGCTTGGAGCGCACTTTGCACGCTCACGATTGCTCGCTCTGGAAAACACATGGAGCGGCAAAGTCTTGCCTGCAGCGTACGTTGCCGAAACAACCGCATTCGCGAAATCAAAAGGTTTGTCAACGCATCTCGACGGGGCTCGCGCATTCAATGCAGCGGTCGGGTCAGGTGTTTCCATCGGCGATATTTGCAACCCCTTCGATTCGGTGTCGCTTTGCATGTCAAAAGGACTGGGCGCGCCTGCCGGTGCATTGCTTGTCGGAGACAAGGCGTTTATCGAGCGCGCGTATCGCTGGCGCAAAGTGCTCGGCGGCGGCATGCGGCAATCGGGCTTCATTGCCGCGGCTTGTTTGTACGCGCTTGATCACCAAGTCGAACGACTCGCCGAAGATCATGAGAACGCAAAAACGCTCGCCGATGGCCTCGCGAAGATTGATGACGTAAAGGTAACAGCGCAGGCGACGAACATGCTGTTTCTCGAATTGCCCGAGGCACATGCGAAACCACTCGAGGCTTTCCTCAAGTCACGCAACATGCTGATTCAAGGCGTGTACAACGCGCGGCTTGTGACGCATCACGATGTGTCGCGCGAAGACGTGAATCGCTTTGTCTCCGCGGTCGCCGAATACTTTTCAGGAACAAGATCGTGATCCTGCTCATCGACAACTACGATAGTTTCACTTACAACCTTGCGCAGTATCTTGGCGAACTCGGACAAGAAGTTGAGGTCATTCGCAACGATGCAATCGATCTAGCGGGCATTGCCGCAAAAAAACCCGAGCGTATCGTGATTTCTCCCGGACCATGTACACCTAACGAAGCGGGTATCTCAGTGCCTTTGATTCGTGAGTTTGTAGGGAAAATTCCGCTTCTCGGTGTGTGTCTTGGGCATCAATCGATTGGCGCTGCGTTCGGTGGCAACATCGTTCGCGCGAAACGCGTGATGCACGGAAAGACTTCCGTCGTTTCGCATAATCGACAGGATTGTTTTTCTAGTATTCCTTCGCCCTACACAGTGATTCGTTATCACTCGCTCGTGATCGAACGTGCAACGCTACCGAAAGAACTTTCGATTACGGCCGAGAGCGACGATGGCGAAATCATGGGCGTGCGCCACAAGACATTGCCGATTTGGGGCGTTCAGTTTCACCCCGAATCGATTCTCACGGAGCATGGACATCAATTGCTTCGTAACTTTATTGCGCTCTAATTCATTCTGATCGCGCAGCGATCCGCAAAACAGGAATATCAACATGCCTCCGATTTCCATTCAAGAAGCAATCCAGCGCTCGGTCGAGCATCGCGAAATTTTTCACGATGAGATGCTCTCGTTGATGCATCAGCTCATGAAAGGCGAGTTCACGCCCGCGCAGGCAGCGGCATTTTTGATGGGGCTGCGCGTTAAGAAAGAGACGATTGGCGAAGTCGCGGCCGCTGCACAAGTGATGCGCGAGCTTTCGACCAAAGTGCCGATCGACAACGAACCGAATTTGGTCGACATCGTCGGCACCGGCGGCGATATGTCGCACACGTTCAATATCTCAACCGCGTCTATGTTCGTTGCCGCTGCGGCTGGCGCGAAAGTCGCGAAGCACGGTAACCGCGGCGTGTCCTCGCGAAGTGGCGCGGCGGACGTACTCGAAGCCCTTGGCGTGAACATCATGCTCACCCCGGAGCAGATTGCGCAGAGCATTCGCACGACTGGGATTGGCTTCATGTTCGCCCCGAATCATCATGCCGCGATGAAGGCGGTCGCGCCTGTGCGACGCGAATTGGGCGTCAAAACAATCTTCAACATCTTGGGGCCGCTCACCAATCCTGCGAGCGCACCGAATACGATGATGGGCGTGTTTCACGCCGATCTCGTCGGTATTCAAGTGCGCGTGATGCAACGCTTGGGGGCGCAGCATGTGCTCGTCGTGCATGGTCGTGATTCGCTCGATGAGATATCTCTAGGTGCTGGAACGCTTGTGGGCGAATTGAAAGACGGCAAGATTACTGAATATGAAATTCATCCCGAAGACTTCGGTTTTACGATGAGCGCGACGCGTAATCTTCGTGTTGAAACACCTGAAGAATCGAAAGCGATGATGTTGAATGCGCTCGAAGGCAAGCATTCGCCCGCGCTCAACGTTGTGTTGCTCAATGCGGGCGGTGCCTTGTACGCAGCGAACGTTGCGCCGACACTTCGCGACGGCATTGCCCTCGCGCGCAAAGCGATTGAATCGGGTGCAGCGCGCAAGAAAGTCGATGAGTTTGCGGCGTTTACGCAGCAGTTCAAAGTCTAATCGTCACGTTCTTGCAGATCGACTGAAAACCATCCCCACCCCGCCCTCCCTTTGAAGGGGAAGGTGCCCTAACTCCGCCCCTTGGAGGGGAGGGAGCGAAAAAATGTCCGACATCCTCAACAAAATCATCGCCACGAAACACGAAGAAATTGCCGCTGCGATGCGCGTGAAACCGCTCTCGGCGATTCGTGCGGACGCTGAAGCGATGCGCGACGACATTCGCGATTTCGCGGGTGCGATGTGGACGAAACTTGGCGAGAAGAAATCCGCCGTGATTGCGGAGATCAAGAAAGCGAGCCCGAGCAAAGGTGTGCTGCGCGAAAACTTTCTACCGAGCGACATTGCAAGAAGTTATGAAGCCGGAGGCGCTGCGTGTCTATCGGTGCTGACCGACGTTCAATACTTTCAAGGCTCGCCCGAGTATTTGATGCAAGCGCGCGCAGCGTGCTCGCTGCCGGTCATTCGCAAAGACTTCATCGTAGATGCGTATCAGGTTTATGAAGCCCGCGCGATGGGCGCGGATTGCATT
>JAAFJI010000164.1 GCA_013298045.1 Betaproteobacteria bacterium | reverse complement strand
GTACGCGGGCGCGAAGCCAACGCGTGAAGTTGATAGACAAAGGCTTACGACATACTTTGATCCGCTGCCAGTGTGGTACGACTCGACTCCCTCGCCCGCAGCGCAGGAGAGGGTTGGGGTGAGAGCGGTTGCTTTGGCTCCGAACCATTCGCCCGCGGTTGCCCTATCGGGTACCCCAGAGCAACCTCGCGACCTCGGCGGTCAGCGCGCTCCGGGAGAGGGAGACTACGCCCTGCACGCGATCACTCAGAGACCCATGATGATGTATCACTCCTGGGACTCGCAAAACGCTTGGCTACGACAAATCATTTCGCAGAACTACCTGTACGTGAACACGTCCACAGCAGCGAAACTCGGTCTCGAAGATCTCGATTGGATCTGGGTCGAATCGCCTCATGGAAAAATTCGATGCCAGATGAAGACCATGGCAGGCGTTGAAGCGAACACCGTGTGGACCTGGAATGCGATTGGCAAGATGAGCGAAGCATGGGGGCTCGAACGCGATGCATCCGAGGCGACCGTAGGATTCCTGCTCAATCATTTGATTTCCGAAAGCGTTCGCGCGAGCACCGGCGAGCGGCTTTCGAACAGCGATCCGATCACTGGCCAAGCGGCGTGGTACGACCTGAAAATTCGAATCTACAAAGCCGATGAGCGCGGCGTGTGGCCCAAGCTCGATTTCCGCGCACGCACCTGAACACCATGGGCTCTGCTGTGGCGACCGTTGCGATCGTTCATAGGATCGGTAAGCGCTGCCCAGGTGCTTAGCCAAATGTCTTAGCGCCGGACGAATCGTAGTGCGCTAAGTGTTTTTTATTCGCAAGCGCTTGTGTTGTTGCGACGACAAAGCTACGCTTTGTCTCACCGCTTTGTTGCAAAGCAGTTTTTTTCGACCGAGTAAACGGGAGTGCAAGTCATGTTCATAGCCAGTCGAAGTCGGAGCAGAAGAAGCATCATGGGTGCGCTCACCAGCGGCAGCAGCGGTAGCCCTGCACCGATCATAGTGGGAGGCGATCATGTCATTGCCTAGAACCGCCGCCCCCCGCTGGAAACTGGCCGTTGACGTTGAGCGCTGCATTGGATGCCACGCCTGCTCCGTCGCTTGTAAAGTCGAAAATCACGTGCCGCTAGCACGCTTTCGCACCAAAGTTTATTACTGGGAACACGGCAAATTTCCTGCCGTTAAACGAAATTTTTTACCGACGCTTTGCATGCAATGCGAAGATGCGCCGTGTCTGAAATCATGCGATAACAAAGCCATTGAGCGCGGTGCCGACGGCATCGTGCGCGTGATCCCAGACAAATGCGATCACTTGGGTTCATGCGAAACCGCATGCCCGTACGCAGCGATCGGTTGCGATGAAAACGACGTCGCCGACAAGTGCGATTTCTGTTCACATCGATTGGATGCCAACATGGAACCGGCCTGCGTCGAAACCTGTCCGGCGGAGGTCTTTCATTTCGGCGACGCTAATCATCCGCAATCGCCCTACTCGCTCTACATGGCGAAACACGGATCGAAAACTGCGGTGCTGAAACCGGAAGAAAACACGAAACCGTCAGTTGCCTACAAAGGCCACGAAAAAGCGATGGAATCGAAAATTCCAAAAGGCAAAGTACACGATCCGTATTCGTACGAAATCGAAACCTGGACGCAACTCGAATCGCAGTTTCCGAAAAAGAAACGCATCATCTGGGCGAAGGTTGAGCAAAAAGTGCCGGGAGCGAAACTATGAAGCGCCGCGATTTCATCAAGGTCGGTGCGGGTGCGATCTCTACACTCGCCGTTGGCGAAATGATTCTGCTCTCACCCGACACCGAAGCGGGCGTCATGGATTGGTTTCGCACCACGCCGAAGCTCTACGGCCTGCGCAAATCCTATCGTCGCCCTGGCGGCAAGGGTCGCATCAGCAACGATTATTCAAAGGCGACGATTGTCAAAAGCGTGTGTCTGAATTGCTCCACGGTGTGCGGTATTCAGGGCTACGTGATCGACGGAAAGCTCGTTAAGGTTGGCGGCAATCCCGAAGATCCGAACAACGGAAAAAGCCTTTGCGCGAAGGGCCAATCCGGACCGACGATCAATGATTATCCGGAACGTTTGCTTTATCCGATGAAACGTGTCGGCAAACGCGGCGAAGGCTTGTGGAAACGCATCACCTGGGACGAGGCCTACGACGAAATCGCAAAGCGCATTCGCAAAGCGATGGACGAAGGCAAGCCCGAAGAAGTCGCGATTCAAATCGGTCGTTCGCGTATCGCCGAAGAGATGACGCGGTTCTTGAATGCGATTGGTTCGCCCTCGCTGTTCAATCATCGCGCGCTCTGTTCATCGAACAAACGCGCCGCGAATTACGTGAGCTTGGGCGAAACCGATTGGGAGTCAGGCGATTTCGAACGCGCGAAATACATCCTCAATTTCGGATCGAATTTTTACGAAGCGCATCAAGGCGCGATTCACACCGCGAAGCGCATCATTCGCGGTCGCTTTGATAACGGCGCAAAACTCGTCACGCTTGACGTGCGTTGTTCCAACACTGCGGGTCGCAGCGATGAATGGCTGTGCCCAAATCCAGGCTCCGATGGTGCGGTCGCACTCGCGATGGGCAACGCCATCATCGCCGCGAATAAGCACGACAAAAAGTGGCTCGATACCTGGAGCAACATTAACAGCGCCGAGCTTGAAAAGTGGATCGCGCCCTACACGCCCGAATGGGCTGAAAAAGTTTCTGGCATTTCTGCCGAAACGATTCGCCGCGTCGGACTTGAGTTCGCGGCCGCTGCACCCGCATCGATTGCCTTCACCAATCGCGGATCGGGTGCACATTACAACGGTTTCAACGCGGACCGCGCGATCATTTTGCTCAACGCGATTGTGGGTTCAATCGGCAAAGTCGGCGGCTATTGCTATGGCGAAGAGCCGACGCGCGTGCCGCCGCGCGTGTTCCCGCAACCGCTACCGATTCCCCCTAGCCCGACGGCGAAAAGCTTGATCGAAAATCCACCTGAATGGCCGCTCGCGAACAAATGGCAACGCATGAAGGTCGGGCAAATTGTCTATTCGGGTTTGAAGGAAGGTCGCGGGAAAGTGCAGGTGTACTTCAGCTACACCGTCGCGACGCCGCAGACATGGCCCGAAGGTCGCAGCTTAACGGTCGAAGTGTTAAGCGACGAAAAGTTGATTCCGTTTCATGTGTGCTCCGATATCGTGTATTCCGAGCAAGCGCATTACGCGGATTTGATCTTGCCGGATGCGAGCTACATGGAGCGATGGGGATTCGACACGCGCAACAACATGGAGCTGCGCGACTACGTGACGATGCGGCAACCCATCGTGCAACCGCCGGGTGAGTGCGTGAGCTTTGTCGATTCGATGATCGAAATCGGCAAACGCATCAGCCCTGAAACCGCGAAGTATTTCCAATTCAAAAATCACGAAGACTGGATGAAGCAGCGCTGCGCGGGTTTAACCAAACGCGTCGGCGAAGACGGCTTCGAATACATGAAAAAGCACGGCGTGTGGCAAGACATGTCGAAGCCGAAGTACTACGATTTGTATGCGTGGGAATTAACCGAGGCGCAGATGAAAGACACGCGCACCGATGAGCGCGGCAATATCCATCGTAAAGCGGCTGACGGTAAAGAATCGCTGGTCGGCATCATGGTTGACGGCAAGCCGCGACGCGGCTTCGCCACGCCCACGCGTAAGTTCGCCGTGTATCACAAGGACGTTGAAGACGCGGCGAAAGCAACGGGCTTCAACGAGGACGGCGGCAAGGGCATGCCCACGTACTTCCCAGTGCCTTCGATTGAAAAGATGAGCGCTGACATGCTGCATCTCGTCACGTTCAAGTGGAACGTCCACACGCAAGGGCGCACGCAAAGCCAGAAATACTTGAGCGAAATCGTGCACCACAATCCGATGTGGATCAACACCGAAACCGCGAAAAAACTCGGCATTAAAAGCGG
Source organism: Betaproteobacteria bacterium (assembly GCA_013298045.1). Lineage (GTDB taxonomy): Bacteria > Pseudomonadota > Gammaproteobacteria > Burkholderiales > Casimicrobiaceae > Casimicrobium. The sequence goes on along the minus strand of JAAFJI010000164.1, from coordinate 4,117 downwards.
CGATAAAGTGGAGCTCACCACGTATCGCCCGCACGGCCATCAAATGAAAAACGGTGGCGAAGTTGTTGGCAAAGCGGAAATTACAGCGTTCGTCACCGAAGGCATTCATCCGCGCGTGCTCGCTGTATCAAACACGCTTGGCAACCTCTTTCACGGTCGCGCCGCGACTGCGAAGAAAGGCAAACGCCAAGGCGTTCCCGCATGGAAAGATTCACTCGACAATGAAGATCAAGATCTCGTTGAAGACATCTGGTGGGATCCAAAAAACGGCGGCACCGGCGCGGGCTACAACGTCAACGCGATCTTACCGATTCAACCCTGCCCGCTCGTTGGCATGCAAGGTTGGTATGACACGGTGTGCACCGTTAGAAAAGTATGATTTGAGCCAGGCGGCGCAGCTTTTATTACTGTGCAGTCTTTAGCGGCAACACTGCCTACGATTGCCCTAATAAACAAGGCGCTAAGTCACTTTTAGTAATTTATTGATCTAATCAATAAATTAGAAAATAGTAAGCTTTTATATGGCAATTAGATGTTTATTTCATTTTTTTGGAGATCCGCCTCGCGGGTTGACGCCCTCGAAACGTTCACACGCCGCGTTACACCCAACCCAGCAAAAAACAAAACGACCGCCGCCGACCGAGCGTGATCCGCTGTTCCCTCATGCGTCAGGGCGAAACAGCTCGGCGTGCTTGGTCGCGAAAATTGGATTCGCACACACGAACCCGTCACCCGATTTCGGCGACTTCACATCGACGTTCAAACGATAGTGTCGCGCGGTCGTCACCTGATTGAACCGCCTCGGGTATCGCGGGGCTAGTTGCCTTAAGTTAAGCAGGGGCGAGCTGCTGATTGATTTCGTGTTTGAGCTTTGCGTGGTAGTTGGGCTCGGCTTCGGTGGGCGGCAGGTAGTCGATCGGTTGGTGGTTGAACCAGGCGACTCATTCAAGCGTTGTGCTCGTTCATAGGATCGGCAAGCGCTGACCAGGTTTCCAGCCAAATGCCCCGGTCGCGGCCTAGAGCAATATTGCCGGGGCGAGCGGGTCGGTCGCATCCCACGGTCGCAGCAGTTCGTAGACCGTTGCCGGGGCGGGTTCTCGTCGCGGCTTGAGCACGGCAGCCCAAAGCGAGAAAAAGCTTCCGGCAGGATAGCGAATCAACGCGTGAGACTCGGCGAGGAGGAGCATTTCGACCAGCGCGTCGAACCTGCCTTCGTACGCAGTCGGCGTCCAATGCAGCTCACCAGCACCCCGCGCTCGATGCGCTTTCGGACGACAGACGACGTTCGCTAGCCGCATGCACAGCACCTGCTCGACTTCCACGCTATCAGTGCAAAGCAGCACCCGCGCACTCGCCCCCAATTTCGCCCGCGCGGCAGAAACGGCCGCAGTGCAGCGCGACACGGCGAGTTCAAAGTCGACCCAAGAGCTGGCGTGTCCCATGATGTCGCCGCCGTTACCATGCCGGACATGGAGACCGATGAACGGCTCCGACCCCAACATCTCGCGCCGGAACCGGGCCACTTCGTCGCGCGCCTGGGCAATGGGCCGAAGTGAGCGCAAAAATGCGCTGGCCTCGGCGAACTCAACGAGCCCGTCGTTCACGCATTGATCGAACACAACGGTTCCCGCGTCGATATCTTGCCCGGAACAGATGAGCGCTACAGCTTCGTCTCTGCCGAATGGGCACTCGAAAACGTTTCCGCCGACCACTGGAAACGCAAGCAAATCGTCGTCGTTCCACACCGTCGGATAGCGGGGCTGCGGGAATTCAAGCTGAAAAATTGCCTCACGATTACAGTAAAAAGGAACACCGCCCAGCTCTGATGTGGGCTCGAAAAAAAGCGCAAAGGCGTTCTCGCTCCAGTGCGTCGTGTAGTACGAAAAGCGCCAATCGACCATCAGTGCACGACCGGTGATTCGAGCATAGCGCCAGGCGGCTGCCAAAGAAATGATGCGATCGCCCAGACCAGTCATTCGACGCGAGATCACCCAGCGATTTTCCATGGTCAATTATCCAGCACGCCCTGGCTAGTCACCGCGCGGGCGCTGCGCGTCGTGAGCGACAACGGTTTGTCGAAATCCGATCTTTTCCGATCGCGTTGCGACAAGAACCCGGTGGAAGAGCGGTAGTTGCGAAATGATGGAGGGATCGTGAGAATTCCTTCCCGCGATCCGACCGTATCGAAATCGATACCACCCCATCTCGCGTAAAACGCATGGCTTGAGCGACGACGCTCGACCATGCGATGGGTTCGCGGCCTACAGTTTGACGCCAAGTTGCCATCGCCAAACGATACCGAATTCCTCGTTCGGCACCTCGCCCGCGAAACGCAACCCTGCTTTTTCCAACACGCGATTCGATGCATTCTTCTCAGCGAGCGTATGCGCCTGCACCACGTGTACCTGCGGGTGAGAGAACGCATAGCGAAGCATGGCATTCACCGCACTCGTAGCGTAACCGCGTCCCCACAATTCGGGCGCAATCTCGTAGCCGATTTCGACGATACCCTCCACGTTTGGCGGCCCAAAGAAACCGCCGTTGCCGACCAGATGCCCCTCGTTGCGATTGATGAAAAAATAGCCAGGCCATTCTTTCTCGAGAACGTTAGTCGTATTGGACGCGTGATCGCGCAACGCAAACGCCTCGGGAAAGGTTGGCCAACCATCAAAGAGCATCACGCCCAGCAACGAACTCAACTCGGACTTGCTCACGCGGAACGCGGCTTTGTGGAATTCTTCTACGGGGAGCAGTTCGAGCGACGTTTCTTGCATGTGTGATTTTCCATTCCTAAAGTAGGTCGGAACTCGAAGAGGTTCCGACTTATGTGAATGCCGAGGCGGATTTGCCAAACCTTCGGTTTCGATGAGACTACGAGTCGGAACCGCGAGCGTTCCGACCTACTCAACCGATAGAGAAGGCATAGCGACTGCGACCGATCACGCGCGTCAGGCTGTGCCCGCATGCGTCGGGGCGAAACAGTTTTATCTGATTCGCCGCAAAAGTCGGATTCACACAGACGAACTCACCGCATGACTTCGGCGATTTCAACCTGATGTTCAAACGATAGTGCCGCCCCGCAGTCACCGGATCGGTGTGCGGCAGAATCTCCGAGCCCTCGGGATACCGGAGCAAATACGAATCAGACGGTAGCGCCCAGCGCGCGCTGAAGACAACATTTTGTCGTAACCCGTCCCCTGCCGCCCGCGTTGCCAGCGGAAGGCGGTGGAGAGGTAGTCGCGAAAACTTGTCATCGGGGGAAACGCTGGATAAGTATGCGCGATGCAGCGCGCGGCGGATTGGGATGAGATGAAGTCTCGATATTCTGAGGCATAGCGGGGCTATGTCGAGGCAATTCGAGAGTTCAGGTCGCCCAAGACCGACGATGCGATGCGCCCGTGATCCTTGTTCCGCGTTTCCTTAGCTGCCACCGCTCACGCTCGTCAGGTTATCGTCGCCATTGCGATCTATGCGCTTGTTAAACGGATCGACGCCGACAAACTTCGGTAGCTTATCGAGCGTGAGCGTAACGGTCGTCTTGCCTGACTGAATCGGACGACGTTCCACATGAATCACCGACGCGCGCGTGTAGCCCTTCTTACCTGGCTCTTCAGTGAAGGCGCCCACTTCGAATGGCTCATCAAGCGGTGCCTCGGTCTCTTTGCCTTTGCCGTCCGCATAGAGCTTGCGCGCTTCTACCGTAAAGCTCACATCGAATTTGCCGTCGCTGCGCTTGGAGGCTTTTGCATCGCGCGCCTTCATATCGTAGAGGGTGATCTTCTCAAATAGATCGGCGATCAGTTGCTCGTGTTGCTGGCCGGCCTCTTGCCGCAAGATGCGCAAGAAATCTCGCGAGCACGGATACGGCGCAGGTTTGAACGCAAACTCCGCGAGCAGCTTTTGTAGAGTGCGATTCACCACCTCTTCGCCGATTGCCTCTTTGAGCCAATACATCGTGAGCGCGCCCTTGTTGTAGTGGATGTAGCCTTGGTTTTCCACGCGATTGAGCGGCAACTCCTCGATCAACTCGCCGCCGCGCGCACGCAGATAACGGTCCAATTCGTGTTTTAGGAATGTCCGAATCTGCTCTTTGCCGTAGAGTTTCTCCATCACGAGT